>JASLLM010000155.1 GCA_030747035.1 Alphaproteobacteria bacterium
TCGAATCACAAACACCCATTCAATCAAAGATCAAAAAGCAAAACGTCGATTCAGAAGATCCCGGAAACGCTCTAGGACCGGTAGCTTTGCGTCCCGCCGTTACCGGCGGTTTGCCGTACGAACACGTACACGTGTCCGCATCGTGCAAGTTATCCACATTAAGTTAAGAAATCGTAACGATTGAAGGGACGTCAAAACCGTCCCGGCAAAAGATGCACGCGGCGTAAACCCGGATTTTCTTAATTAGATTACACTTCATTAGAAAATTCTTGACAATCGTCAAGGCAGGGCGTCAGGCGGCGGTGCATATTGCGACCATGGTTCGTTCGTTAGGTCGAGTATCATGGTTACGGCCATCTCCAGAGCGGGATTTCTAGGGAGGCGTTTCAACGCCGAAGACAGCGCCATCCGTCCGCCCTGGGCAACGCCGGAAGCCTATTTCACCGAACATTGCAGCCGCGACATGGCCTGCGCCGAGGCCTGCCCGGAAAAAATTATTTTCAAGGGGCGGAGCGGATTTCCCGAAATCTCTTTTTCTGGCGGCGAATGCACCTTCTGTGCCGCATGCGTGACGGCCTGTACCGCCGACGTTCTGGGGCCGCTGCTTGCCAGGGATGGCAGCAGGCGCCGGCCCTGGAACCTGCGCCTCAACATCTCGGACAACTGTCTTTCGGCAAAGGGCGTGGTCTGCCGCGTCTGTCCGGAAACCTGCGATGCCCGCGCCATCCGCTTCAGGCACCCGGCGGCCCATGGCAAGCCCATCGTTGATCCCGGCGCATGCAGCGGTTGCGGCGCCTGCGTCGCCTACTGCCCGGCCGGGGCCATCACACTTTTACCTCGCCGGCAATACGAGCCGCGAATTGGAGCAGCATGATCATGGCAACAAAACCCGAGGCACCAGCCGAATTCAATATCTGCGGCGTGTTCGTGGAGACCACGCCGAACCGCTTGCAAGCGGTGGCCCGGACCCTGGCCGAGACGCCGGGCATTGATATCCATCAAACCGCCGATGACGGCCGCCTGGTCGTCACCATCGAAGACACACCGGACAAATTCGCCAGCGAAACACTGACGAGCCTGCGTTCGGTCGATGGGGTGCTGTCTGCATCCCTGGTTTATCACCATTGCGATAGCGAAGCCAAAATGTTGGAGGAAATTACATCATGAATATGAACAGACGCGATTTCGTGAAAGCCAACGCGGCCGCAGCGACCGCCGTGGCCGCCGGCATGAGCCTGCCCGCCACGATGAAGGAAGCGAAAGCCGCCGCCAAATCTGCTGGGGACGGTATCCGCTGGGACAAAGGCGTCTGCCGCTTTTGCGGCACCGGCTGCGGCGTCCTTGTGGGAACCAAGGATGGCCGTGTCGTGGCCACCCAAGGCGACCCCGATGCGCCGGTCAACAAGGGCCTGAATTGTATCAAGGGCTATTTCCTGTCCAAGATCATGTACGGCAAGGACCGCCTGACCAAGCCGTTGTTGCGCGGCGCGGGCGGGAAATTCGACAAGAACTCGGACCAGTTCTCGGAAATTTCCTGGGATCAGGCCTTTGACGTCATGGCGGAAAAATGGAAGGCGGCGATCGATCCCGAGGATCCGAAAGGCGCCACCAAGGTCGGCATGTTCGGTTCCGGCCAGTGGACCGTTTGGGAAGGTTATGCCGCCGCCAAGTTGATGAAGGCCGGCCTGCGTTCCAACAACATCGACCCCAATGCCCGCCACTGCATGGCCTCCGCCGTGGGTGCCTTCATGCGGGCCTTTGGCATCGACGAGCCCATGGGCTGCTACGACGACCTGGAACACGCCGACGCCTTCGTCCTTTGGGGCGCCAACATGGCCGAGATGCACCCCATTCTTTGGTCCCGGCTGACCAACACCCGGCTGACCAAGCCTGGTTCGGAAGTACATGTCCTGTCCACCTTCGAGCATCGCTGTTTCGAGCTGGCGGACAACGGCATGATCTTCACGCCGCAGACCGATCTGGCGATCCTGAACTACATCGCCAACCACATCATCGAGACCAAGGCCTATGACAAGGACTTCCTCGACAAGCACGTCAACATTACCAAGACCGTAACCGACATCGGTTATGGCCTGCGGCCCAATCATCCGCTGGAGAAGAAGAAAACCGGCAAGGGCGGCAAGCTGACCAAGATCGCCTTCGAGGAATATGCCAAGGCGGTCAGCAAATACACCCTCGACTACACCGCCGAATTGTCCGGCGTACCCAAGGACAAGCTGTTGAAACTGGCCAAGCTGTATGCCGACCCCAAGAAAAAGATTTCGTCCTACTGGACCATGGGCTTCAACCAGCATACCCGCGGCGTCTGGGTCAACGGCCTGCTCTATAACGTGCATCTGTTGATGGGCAAGATTTCGGAACCCGGCAACAGCCCGTTCTCGCTGACCGGACAGCCCTCAGCCTGCGGCACGGCGCGGGAAGTGGGCACCTTCGCCCATCGCCTGCCCGCCGATCTGGTGGTCAAGCATCCCAAGCATAGGGCGGCGGCCGAAAAGATCTGGAAAATCCCCGACGGTGTGATCCCGCCGAAGCCTGGTTATCACGCGGTGCTGCAAAACCGCATGCTCAAGGACGGCAAGCTGAATGCCTATTGGGTGATGTGCACCAACAATATGCAGGCGGCACCGAATATGAACGAGGAAGGGCTGCCGGGCTACCGCAACCCGAAGAACTTCATCGTCGTCTCGGACCCGTATTTCACGGTCACCGCGCAAGCCGCCGATCTGGTTCTGCCCACATCAATGTGGATGGAAAAGGAAGGCGCCTATGGCAACGCCGAACGCCGCACCCAGTTCTGGCGGCAACAGGTCAAGGGACCGGGCGCGTCGAAGTCGGATTTGTGGCAGTTGGTGGAGTTCTCCAAACGCTTCAAACTGTCGGACGTTTGGTCCAAGGCGGTAATCGCGAAAAGCGGCTATGGGGCGGATAAATCGCTTTACGAAGTGCTGTACGCCAATGGCCAGGTCGATCAATTCCCGGCCGACCCGGTCAAGGACGCTGCCGGCAATGTCTATGGCAACGATGAATCCGAACACTTCGGTTTCTATCTGCAAAAGGGCATTTTCGAGGAATATCGCCGCTTCCAATTCGAGGGGCCCAAGAAGGGCCACGAAATGGCCGACTTCGACACCTACCATAACTCCCGTGGTCTGCGTTGGCCGGTTTTGGACGGCAAGGAAACCTTGTGGCGCTTCCGCGAAGGCTATGACGCGCATGTGCCGAAAGGTGCCGGCATGAAGTTCTACGGCAAACCCGACGGCAAGGCGAATATCATCTTCGCGCCGTACGAACCCGCCGCCGAGAGTCCCGACAAAGAGTACGATCTGTGGCTGTCGACGGGCCGTGTGCTGGAACATTGGCATTCCGGTTCCATGACCCGGCGGGTGCCGGAGCTGTACCGCACCTTCCCCAACGCCAAGATCTATATGCACCCCGATGATGCCGGCAAACGCGGTTTGAAACGGGGCCAGGAGGTCAAGGTACAGACACGGCGCGGCGAGGTTCTGACCAGGGTCGAGACCCGGGGCCGCAACAAACCGCCCATGGGCCTGATTTTCATGCCCTGGTTTGATGCCTCGCAACTGGTCAACAAGCTGACCCTGGACGCCACGGATCCGCTTTCGAAAGAGACGGATTTCAAGAAGTGCGCCTGCCGCGTGGTCAAGGCATAGGCTCCGATCGTTCCGGAGGCCGGCGCTTCGCCGCCGGCCTCCGGGACAGACTTCAGACTGTTTTCAAGGACGAGCCCAAGTGAAACCGCAGGGCATCATAGACGGCGGCGCGCGCAATCGCAGAAAGTTTCTGGCTGATACGGCCAGGACCGCCTGCAGTATCGGCATCGCCGGTCTGGCGCTGGCGCATCTGGTCCGGGGCGCGCAGTCCCGGCCCGCCAATGCGGTGCGCCCGCCCGGCGCCGGCGCCGACGATAGGTTTCTGTCCACCTGTGTCCGCTGCGGGCTTTGTGTCAACGATTGCCCCTACCCGACCCTCAGACTGGCGCGCATTGAGGACGATGTTGCCGTCGGCACGCCTTATTTCGTGGCCCGCGACTATCCCTGCGAAATGTGCGACGACATCCCCTGCGTGGCGGCCTGCCCGACCGGTGCGCTGGACAAACGCCTGACCAGTATCGACGACGCCCGCATGGGCCTGGCGGTTCTGACGGACAAGGAAACCTGCCTGAATTTCCTCGGCCTGCGGTGTGATGTCTGCTACCGGGTCTGCCCCCTGATGGGCAAGGCCATCACCCTGGAATACCGGCCCAACAGGCGAACCGGCGAGCATGCCGCCTTCATTCCGACCGTGCACAGCGATGCCTGCACGGGCTGTGGCAAATGCGAGCATGCCTGCGTCCTGGAAGAGGCCGCCATCAAGGTCCTGCCCGGCAGCATCGCCAAGGGCAGACTTGGTTCGCACTACCGGCTGGGCTGGCAAGAGAAGGAACGGAAGGGCGAAGCCCTGGTCAAGGGCATCACGGACCTGCCGGACCGCATGCCGGAGGGCAGGCCATGAGCACAAAAGCCTATCCAGGCCGCGACGCCATCAAGGCCAAGGGCTGGTTCGCCGCGCATCGTTGGCTGATCATTCGGCGCCTCTCGCAGTTTGCTTTCCTGGGGCTGTTCCTGATCGGTCCGTTAAGCGGTTACTACCTGGTCAAGGGTTCCATCGCCTCCAGCCTGACCTTCGATACCCTGCCCTTGACCGACCCCTATATTCTGCTGCAAAGCCTGGCCGCCGGGCATGTCCCGGAAATGACCGCCCTGGTCGGCGCCCTGATCGTGCTGGCGGCCTATCTGGTGGTCGGCGGGCGGGTTTATTGCGCCTGGGTCTGCCCGGTCAATATCATCACCGACGCGGCCCATTGGCTGCGCGTCCGGCTTGGCATTCAGGGCGGCCTGAAGTTCAGCAGGTCCGTACGCTATTGGATGCTGGGCATGACGCTGATCATCGCCTTTCTGACCGGCGTCCTGGCCTGGGAACTGGTGAACCCGGTTACCCTGATTTATCGCGGCCTGATCTTTGGCCTCGGCTGGGCCTGGGGCGCCGCCCTGGCACTATTCCTGTTCGATCTTTTGATCAGCGAACGGGGCTGGTGCGGCCACCTTTGTCCGGTCGGCGCATTTTACGCAACCTTGGGCAGGTTCTCCGTGTTCCGGGTCCGCGCCGTCTACCGTGACGATTGCGATGACTGCATGGACTGTTACGCGGTCTGTCCCGAGCAACAAGTCATTCCAGCCGCCCTGAAGGGGGCGAAACAGAATACCGGCCCGGTCATTGACGCCGGCGCCTGTAGCAATTGCGGGCGCTGCATCGATGTCTGCGCCCTCAGCGTTTTCCAATTCGGTTCGCGCTTTGCCGGACCAACCAACCCGGCCCGCCGGCCACCGGCCGACACCAAGCTTAGAACGGCCGCATGATGGGCGGAGCCAGACAAATGGAGTTTGCAATGAGACATCCCACTTCGCGTTACCACCTAGGAGGATTTGCCATGAAACGTCTAATCACCATTCTGCCAAGGTTGATCCCGGCGGCAGCGGTCATCGCCCTGCTTGCCTTCGTTCCCTTGAATACAGCGACCGCCGATGCCGTGTCCTCGTTGCGCGGGCCATTGGCGCTGGAGAAGGAGAAATCACCGCCGCCGGTATACAAACTGAAACTGGATCAGGAAAAGTTTGACCGCAACTTCAAAACCCAGCCGCCGTTGATCCCGCACAAAGTGGCGAAATACAAGATCAACCTGAAGGCCAACCGCTGCGTCAAATGCCACGGCAAGGCCAACTACAAGGAAGAGGAGGCACCGATGATCGGTGTCAGCCACTACCAGGACAAGAACGGCAAAGAAGGCAAGAAAATCAATATGGGCCGCTACTTCTGCACCCAATGTCATGTCGCCCAGGCGGATGCCAAACCACTGGTCGCCAATACCTTCAAGGGCACGAAATAGCTGACAGCCAATGGCTGGGTCTTTGACTGGCCGGCACCTTGCTAAAAGCCGGGTGCCGGCCAGTGCTGCCCAGCCGCACCGAATACAATTTGAAAGATGAGTCCGAGCGATGGATCAGATCCGGGAAAAAAGAAACCTGTGGCAAACATTTACCTCTCCCAGCCGAACCATGTCCCTTGGTGGCCTGCTCATTATCGGCATCGTCATGGGCGTCATCGGTTGGGGTGGTTTCAACTGGTCCATGGAATTGACCAACACTGAAGTCTTCTGTGTTTCCTGCCACGAAATGCGTGACAACGTGTTCAAGGAATACAAGGAGACGATCCACTACAACAACCGAACCGGTGTGCGCGCGACCTGCCCGGACTGCCATGTGCCGAAGGAGTGGATCCATAAAGTGATCCGCAAGGTACAGGCCACCAACGAGCTGTATCACAAGGTCATGGGCACCATCGATACCCGCGAGAAGTTCGAGGCCAAGCGCCTGGAACTGGCCAAGAATGTTTGGGCGACAATGGAGGCAACGGATTCTCGGGAATGCCGGAATTGCCACAGCTTCGAGTTCATGGATCTGACCAAGCAGGAGAGGCGCTCGCAAAAACGCCACAACAAGGCGCGCAACAAAGGCATGACCTGCATCGCCTGCCATAAGGGCCTGGCCCACGAACTGCCCGAGGGCTGGGACGACGAGGGTTGATAGCCACCCATTGATCGCCAATAATCGGGCCGTCATCGGTTAGTGATCGGGAGGTTATCGGGGTTATGCGTATTAGCTCTATCGTCAAGCGGGCGGCACAGATGAATGGCGGCGGTCTGGCCGCAAACTTTCAGGACCGGCGACAGAGCTGGAGCCAGTTCGCCTCCCGTGTCTCGCGTCTGGCGGCGGGCCTGCAAAATATCGGTGTCGGTGTCGGCGACCGGGTCGCAATGCTGGGCCTGAACAGCGACCGCTATCTGGAGTATTTCTTCGCGGTGCCCTGGGCCGGCGGGGTTTTTGTGCCCATCAATACCCGTCTGGCACCGCCGGAGGTGGTGCATTGGATGAACGATTCCGGCTCAACGGTGCTGTTGGTCGATGACAATTTCACCGCCATGCTGCCCCAGATCCAAGGCCAGTTGGAAAGCCTGAAGACCGTTGTCCATGTGGGTGACGGCCCGGCACCCGACGGCATGCTGTCGTTCGAGGGGCTGATCGAAGGCGCCGGCGAAATGACGCCACTGGATTCCGGCGGCGACGAGATGGCGGGGCTGTTTTATACGGGCGGCACCACGGGCCGGTCCAAGGGCGTGATGCTGAGCCACCGGAACCTGCTGTTGAATTCCCTGCAGATCGTCGGTGAAACGGGTTTCACCGCCGAGTCCCATTATCTACACGCCGCGCCCATGTTCCATCTAGCCAATGGCGCGGCCATGTTTGCCATCACATCCATGGCCGGCGCCTCGACCATTATTCCGGGCTTTGAACCCGTCGCGACCTTGCAGGCCATACAGGACAACAAGATCGATCTCGCCCTGATGGTGCCAACCATGATCAATATGGCGGTCAATCATCCCGACGTCGGAAACTATGACCTGAGCAGCATTCGCCATGTCCTCTTTGGCGCCTCGCCCATGCCCGAGGCGGTCTTGAAAACAGCCCTGCAAGTGATCCCGAATGCCCAATTCCATCACGTCTATGGCCAGACCGAAGCCGGGCCGGTGCTGACCGCGCTGCCGCCCAACCGCATGGTCGAGGAAGGCCCCCTGGCCGGCAAGATCAAATCCGCCGGCGTGGCCATTCCCGGCGTCGAACTGAAGATCGTCGATGAGGATGACAACGAAGTGCCGCGCGGCACCGTTGGCGAGATCTGCGGCCGGGGCGAGAACGTCATGCTGGGCTATTGGAACCTGCCGGAACTAACGGCGGAAACCCTGCGCAACGGCTGGCTGCATACCGGCGACGGCGGCCGCATGGACGAGGACGGCTTTCTCTATGTGGTCGACCGGGTCAAGGACATGATCATTTCCGGCGGCGAAAATGTCTATTCGGCGGAGGTGGAGAACGCCATTTATCAACACGATGCGGTCGCTGAATGTGCCGTGATCGGCATACCGCACGAAAAATGGGGCGAACAGGTACACGCCATCGTCCGACTGGCGGAAGGCCAGGATTTGGACGAGGCCGGCGTCATCGCCCATTGCCATGAATGGATCGCCAACTACAAATGCCCCCGCAGCGTAACGTTCGAGGTGGAGCCATTGCCTCTGTCCGGCGCCGGCAAGATCCTTAAGGCCGAGCTGCGCAAGCCCTATTGGGAAGGCCACGAAAAGCAGGTGAATTAGAGGCGGGATAATCTGCAAGACGCGGGTATTGCTGAGGCAATCAGGCCTTGCCTATAACGGACACGCCAGCTTCGCGCTACCGCACGGCCCTGCCCTATCAACCCCTGGTCCTTGCAGATCGGTAGATTCCCCCCTTTGAAGTCCGCGACACGGCAAAATTTGCCGGGTGTATTGGGCCGTGTGGCATACGCGGCACAAGATATGGACAAAACCAGCGACGAAATTTGGCACGAAATTTGCTTGGATAAGTAGGGTAAACCGCGCCCTGGCCCTGCCTGGAAGGAATTGGATCGTGTCCCTATCCGTACTAACCAACAATAGTGCGATGCTGGCCCTGCAAAGCCTGAACGCCACGAACAAGGCTTTGGAATCCACGAACCTGAGAATTACCACCGGGTTAAGGGTCAACGGACCCAAGGACGACGCTTCGACCTATGCCATCGCGCAAAACATGCGTGGCGACATCGCGGGCATGAATGCGGTCAAGACCGCATTGGCCAATGGCTCCGCCATGGTGAATGTTGCCTTGGAGGCCGGCGAGTCGATCGCTGAATTATTGGTTGAGCTGAAGGCAAAGACTGTCCAAGGCAATCAGGCGGGCCTTGACGCCGCCTCGCGCACGTCGCTGACCAACGATTTCTATGCCCTTCGCGATCAAATCGCCACAATTGTCGCCACGGCCGAATTCAACGGCACAAATCTTCTGGAAAACGGCGCCTCGGGCACCACAGTATTGAGCACTGTTGATGGCAGCTCCATCGCCGTCTCGGCCCAGGATATGTCGCCCATCTACCTGCAGTTCGGGCAAGCATACGCCAATCTTGACAACTCCTCGAACGCCTCGCAGACATTGGGCCTGATTGATTCCGCGATCGTCTCGGTCACCAACTCCCTGGCGGCACTTGGCTCCGTGGCCCGGCGGATTGAGGTCCAGTCCGAATTCACCATGAAACTGACCGATATCCAGCGCGCCGGCGTAGGCAATCTGGTCGACGCGGACCTGGCCGAGGAAAGCGCCAAATTGCAGGCGCAACAGATCCAACAACAACTTGGCGTACAGGCGCTGAGCATCGCCAATTCCACGCCGCAAGCCATCCTCTCGCTGTTCAGTTGACCAAGCGCCGCCGAGACCGTCTCGATCCCGACCGGCCCGGCGCTTTACCACGTTTCAACGCTTGCCAGTTTTGCGGTAATAACTGGACGCGCCATCAAGTCTGGTCGAAAATGCCACCATCGCAGGGAGGAGCCAGTCAATGGACGCAGACGGTACGCCGGTTGGATACATGGAACGGACGCGGCTGTATTACCGCGCTCTGGGTTATAGCAACGACTATCGCTGGTCGCACTATGACGAGGTGCCGTTCACGCCGCTGAAGAAGCCCCTGGCCGAAAACACCGTAACGATCATCACCACGGCCAGCCCGCCCGAAGGCCCGCCGCAGGGCAATCCGCGCCTCAAGGAGGTGTGGAGCGGCCGGATCGACGGCGCGCCGGCGGATCTGGATACCGAATACAGCGCCTGGGACAAGGAGGCGACCCATACCAAGGACCGGGAAAGCTACCTGCCCGTTCTGGCCCTGCAGGATCTGCTGGCGGCGGGACGGATCGGCGCCCTGAGCGAAAGCTTTCACGGCGTCCCGACCAAATATAGCCAGCGCCAGACCCTTGAGCAGGATGCACCGGAGATCGCCCGCCGCTGCCGTGCCGAAGGCGTGGATGTGGCCCTGCTGGTCCCGTTGTGACCGGTCTGCCACCAAACCGTGGGTTTGGTCGCAAGAGAGTTGGAAAGCCAAGGCATCGCCACGGTCGTCGTCGGCTCCGCCCTGGATATTGTCGAACATTGCGGCGTGCCGCGTTATCTCTATACGGACTTTCCCCTCGGCAATCCCTGCGGCCCGCCGTGGCAGCGGGAGGCCCAGGCCAGGATCGCCGCCGCAGCGCTTGATCTATTGGAAGCGGCATCGGCACCCCGCACCACGGTGCAAGCCGCTGATGTCTGGCCCGGTGAAAATGGCTGGCGCGCCGGCTATAACCGCATCGGCCCGGATAACCAGGCGGAGCTTGCCGCCACCGGCGAGAAAAGGCGGCAGTGGCAATCGGACACCCGGCTCTGATCCTGTGACGGGACCAAGGCGGATGCGGCCGCTTCACGTTTATGCCGGACGGCCGCAATTTTGTATTGCGAATCGGCGGCACCTGCTAGCCTTAAATCATGATTCGATTCTTCAATTCGGAGGTCGACATGAAAATCTTAAGACTTGTACCGGCGGACCCCAGCCATCGCGACTGGGCGTTGAGTGTTTTTCGCGGCGTCGTGACCGTTCGGGCCGAAAGTGAAGAGCGGGCCCGGCAACTGGCGACCGCGGCCTTTGGCACAATAGCGCGCTACCTGCCCGGCGAAGAGGGCTGCAGCAATCCATGGTGGCAGGTCGACAGGGTGACCTGCCTTGAGGCCGCGGAGGACGGATACCCGGCGAGGGCGAGGAGGAGATCCTGATCCCCGGCGTTCCGGCGTTTGAATATAGAGAGTTCAACGCCTAAGGCACCGTTTGGCGTCGGCGCCTTAGCAGGCTGCAGCAAATGATTTGGGCGTGCGCAAGAAGGTTCGCCAAATCGTCATTCCCGCCCCCGCCTTCGCGAGGACAGGCTTCGCGGGAATCCACACTGAGTTTGAAAATTCAC
>JASLLM010000156.1 GCA_030747035.1 Alphaproteobacteria bacterium
TCTTCAAACCAGAGGAATGCTGGAACTTCTTCGCCGAGGATGGCTATGCCCCAAAATAATCCGGAAACGCTCTAGTCCTCACTCTTAGCCCATTGCCGGTACATATCCATCAGCGCGACGATGTCCTGGCCCTTGTAGCCTTCCGCCACGGCCAGGGCGTACATTTCCCGGGCCAGGGAGGCGGCGGGGGTGGGCATTTTCATGGCCCGGCCCAGATCGACGCCCAGTGAGAGGTCTTTTTCGCCTAGTTCCATTTTAAATCCGGGAGCGAAATCATCCTTGAGGGCATTGGGAAAACGCTTGGTGAAATGATGCGAACGGCCGCCGCTGACGGATATCACCTCGAACAGTTTTTGCGGCTCCACCCCCGCCGCCACGCCCAGGGCAAAGGCTTCCGAGGCGACCAGGACATTGCCCATGGACATCATGTTGTTGACCAGTTTCACCACCTTGGCGGTACCGACGCCGCCGGTGTGCTGCCAGGTCTGGCCGAGGAGATCGAACAAGGGCTCGGCCCGCTCAAGCGTCGGCGCCTCGCCGCCCACCAGCAGCACCAGCTTGCCGGTGCCGGCCTCGTTCGGGCTGCCGGAGACGGGGCAATCGAGCACGGCCAGGCCCTTGGCGGCAGCGGCGGCGCCCACCTCCTTCATGCAGTCAGGATCTATGGTACTCAGCTCCACCAGCATGCTGCCCTCTTCCGCCAGGGCGATGATACCCGCCTCGCCCAGCCAGGCACCCTTCACCGCATTGGGATCGGGCAGCGAGGTCAGAACGGTGGTGCGGCCCGCCAGGGCTTCGGCCAGACTGCCGGCCATGTTGACACCCTGATCCACCAGCGCCTGGCGCGTGGCCTCGTTGATGTCGTAACCCATGATATCGTACTGGGCCTCGCTCAAACGGCTGGCCATGGCGGAGCCCATCTGCCCCATGCCGATGACGGTGATACGCTCGGTCATTTTTTCTTCCTACTCCGTATTAGCAATCAAACATCAATGCGGTAGACCCGCGTGGCGGTGTCGTGGAACAGCGCGGCTTTTTCAGCTTCCGAGGCGCCGGAGGCGATGCGCTTGAAGGTGTTCCACAGCAGATGATAGCTGCAGGTCCGCTTATCGACCGGGAAATTGCTTTCGAACATGCAGCGTTCGACCCCGAACTGTCCGATGCAATGGTCGTAATAGACCCGCGTCGCCGCCGCCAGTTCCTCGCTGGAGGGTGGTTTATCCCCCAGATCCCAGTCAAAGCCGTTGATCTTCATATTGATACCGCCCAGCTTCGCCACCACGTTGGGGCATTTCGCCAGTTCGGCGATATCCAGCTTCCACTGCGCCAAAATCTCATCCCGCTTGCCCGCGTAGGGCCCGGTGCCGATGGGGCCGCCAAAATGATTCAGGATCATGGTGGTGTCCGGGAAAGCGCGGGCCAGATCCGTGACCTCCGCAATTTGCGGGTGATAGCACCAGGCCTCGAATGACATGTTCAGGGGCGCCAGTTGCGCGAAACCTTCCCTGAACGTCGCATCCGCCATCATGTGCTGGGTCGGCCGGGTATGGGAATTGCGGATCTCATCACTAGCATCCCAGGAGGCGGCATGGCGGATGCCGCGAAAACGCCCCGCCCCACAGGCGATATGCGCTTCCAGCACCTCTTTCACCCCCGCGCCCAGGTTCAGATCGGCCAGGCCGACGATGCCGGCGGCGATGCGCGCCTCACCATACTGTCCCGACGCGCTCATAGCGGCGATGCCGTTGACGAACTCGGTCTCGCCCACCGGCTTCATATGCCGTGGCCCATCGGCCCGGTACATGGAGCCGCATTCGATGAAGACCGTTGAAGTGACATTATGGCCGCTATTAATCTCCGCCAGCATTTCGTGGAACAGATAACGGGTTTCCACCTGCTCGGTACGGAACTTGGCGGATGGGTCGAAGCCGGCGTCCCACAAATGATGATGGGGGTCGCAGATCTCCAGGTCAGGCTCCAGGGTATCTTCCGTGGTCAGCGCCAGCCAGTCGTCCGTATGCCCCATCTCTCCATCCTCCTGATCCTGTTGTTGGCGCATAGTATGCCATTGAATTCCGGATTTGCCATATACTGCCACGCGGTTCGGCAAGGGGAGACTGCAGCATGATCGAAGCGACCATCGACATCACCACCAGGGACGGCGCCATGGAGACCTTTGTCTGCCATCCGGAGCGCGGCGGACCCTACCCGGCCATATTCATGCTGATGGATGCACCGGGCATCCGCGAGGAACTGCGCGACATGGCCTGGCGCCTGGCCACGGTGGGCTATTACGTCCTGCTACCCAACCTCTATTACCGGGCCGGACGGGACACCATGTATGGTGCGGATGTCTTGGTGGAGGGCAGCGACGAGCACAAGGCCATGAGGGCCATCCGTACCAAGATGACCATTCCGCCCGTGATGGAAGATGTCGGCAGCATGATCGAATATGTCGACGGCCAGGATATGGCTAAACCGGGCGCCGTCGGCAGCCACGGTTATTGTATGAGCGGGCCGTTCTCCCTGGCCGCCGCCGCGCGCTATCCAGACCGGGTCAAGGCCGCGGCCTCGTTCTATGGCACCTGGCTGGTCAATGATGCGGAGGAAAGTCCGCATCTGACTTTCGGCAAGGTCAAGGGCGAGGTCTATATCTCCTGCGCCGAGCACGATGCCCTCGCACCCTTGGATATGGTCGATGAACTGCGCCGGCTGTTCGAGGAAGCCGGTTCGCCGGGCGAGTTGGAAGTGCATCCCGGCGTACATCACGGCTTCGCCTTTCCGGGGCGCAAGGTCTATGACAAGCCCGCCGCCGAGCGCCATTGGGAGCGGCTGTTCGCGCTGTACGGCAAGCTGTAGAGGAAGTTAGTTTTCAAGAAACTGAAATGGGGTGGAAATGTCTGAAGCGGATGTGGGCACGGCGGAGGCCGTTGCCAAGGGGAACTGCGATTTTGACCTGATCATCGTCGGGGCCGGATTTGCCGGCATGTATATGCTGTACCGGGCCCGCGGCCTGGGCCTGAGCGCCCGGGTGATCGAGGCGGGCAGCGATGTGGGCGGGACCTGGTATTGGAACCGCTATCCAGGCGCCCGCTGCGATGTTGAAAGCATGCAGTATTCCTATCAGTTCGACGATAAGCTGCAGCAGGAATGGAACTGGAGCGAACGTTACGCCCCACAGCCGGAAATCCTGAGCTATGCCCAGCATGTCGCTGAACGCTTTGATTTGCGCCGCGACATTCAATTCAATACCAGGGTACAGGCTGCGGTGTTCGATGAACAGAGCAGTTGTTGGCGGATTGGCACCTCTGATGGCGGCAGCCACACCGCGCGCTTCTGCGTCATGGCCACAGGCTGTCTGTCATCGACGAATTTGCCGGATTTCAAAGGCTTGGACAGCTTTCAGGGCGATACCTACCACACCGGCCAATGGCCCCATGAAGATGTGGATTTTAACGGCAAGCGGGTCGGCGTTATCGGCACCGGCTCCTCGGCAATCCAATCCATTCCCATCATTGCCCGCCAGGCGGAGCACTTGACCGTCTTTCAGCGCACGCCGAATTATACGGTGCCCGCCCATAACGGTCCCATCGATCAAGATTATGTGGCACGGGTTAAGGCGGAATACCCCGCCATGCGGGCACGGGCCAAGACAATGATTTCGGGCCTGGATTTCGAGCCCAACATGGCCTCCGCTCTGGATGCCAGTGCTGAGGAAATGCAGGCCCAATACGAAGCGAAATGGGCCTATGGCGGTATTCCCTTCTTGGGCGCATATGGCGACCTGTTACTAAGCGAAAAGGCCAACGACACGGCGGCGGATTTCGTACGCGGCAAGATCCGCGAAATCGTCGATGATCCTGAAATTGCCGAATTGCTCTCGCCGGGCAATGTCATCGGCTGCAAACGGCTGTGCGTGGATACGGACTACTGGGCCACCTATAACCGTGACAATGTCAGCCTGGTGGACGTTTCCGGGACTCCCATAGAGCGCATCACCCCGGCGGGTGTGCAGGTCGATGGCCGGGAATACGCGTTTGACGCCATCGTCTTCGCCACCGGCTTCGATGCCATGACGGGGACCCTGCTGAAGATGGACATTCGTGGCCTGGACGGCCAGAGCCTCCGCGAGAAGTGGGCCGAGGGGCCGAAAACCTATCTCGGCCTGTCCATCGCCGGCTTTCCCAATCTGTTTACTGTCACCGGACCGGGCAGCCCCTCGGTGCTGACCAATATGCTGCCGTCCATCGAGCAGCACGTGGATTGGATCAGCGACTGCCTGGCCTACATGCGGTCCCATGGCCATGATCGGATCAGCCCCTCCACGGAGGCGGAGGCCGAATGGGTCAACCATGTGAGCCAAACCGCCGATCTATCCCTGCGCTCCACCTGCAGTTCCTGGTACGTAGGGGCCAATATTCCCGGCAAGCCGAGGGTCTTCATGCCCTATATGGGCGGCTTCCCGGCCTATGTGGACAAATGCGACGCGGTTTCCGCCAACGGTTATCAGGGGTTCGCACTGTCCTAATAATCCGGCCTAGCGCCCCATGCTGTAGAATTCGTCGTTGGGCCGCATATTGGTGAAGCTGGCCATGCGGTTGGAGAGGCCGAAAAAGCCGGTGATGGCGGCGATATCCCAGATATCGTCGTCGGAAAAGTCATGGCCGCGCAGGGTCTCGAAATCTTCCTCGCAGATGGATTTGCTGTCGTTGGAGACCTTCATGGCAAAATCCAGCATTGCCATCTGCCGGGGCGTGATGGCGGCCTTGCGGTAGTTGACCGCGACCTGATCGGCAATCAACGGATTCTTGGCCCTGATCCGTAATATGGCGCCATGGGCGACGACGCAATATTGGCAGCTGTTATCGGCCGAGGTGGCGACCACGATCATCTCCCGGTCCGCTTTCGAGATGCCGCCGTCCTTTTCCATCAGGGCATCATGATAGGCAAAAAAGGCGCGAAATTCCTCCGGCCGATGCGCCAGGGCCAGGAAGACATTTGGCACGAAACCGACCTTTTCCTGGATCGTCAGGGCCATTTCCTTGATATCTTCAGGCAGGTCATTGATCTCGGGCACGGGGTAGCGGCTGATGGGCTTCGTCATGATATCTTCCTTCAAACCAGTTCCTGCCCGAGACTTCTCAGACTGGGCGCCATTCGTCCAGTGCCTCATTGTCGCACCCTCGAAAAAGGCATGATTTATATTGGCCCCATAAAATTGTTGGAAATGGCTCTTTTATTCCGGCCAATTTTGATGGATTTTGTGAACTTGAACGTCATCTAGAAGGATTGAGCCATGAGCGCGCAATTGCCCAGTGTCTGCCCCCTCGATTGTCCCGACACCTGCTCCCTGAACGTCACCGTGGAAGCGGGGAGGATCACCAAGGTGCGCGGCTCCCAGGTCAATCCCCTGACCGAAGGCGCGATCTGCGGCAAGGTATCGAAACTGTATCCCGATTTTGTCCATGGCGATAACCGGCTGACACAGCCGTTGCGGCGTATCGGCGCCAAGGGCGCGGGCGAGTTCGAGGCGATTTCCTGGGCCGAGGCCATGGATTTGATCCATGAGCGCTTTTCCGACGCCATCGCGGAACATGGACCGCAAACCATTCTGCCCCTGAATTACGCTGGCCCCCACGGCCTGTTGGCCATGGGCTCCATGGATCTGCGCTTTTTCCACCAGTTGGGTGCTACCGTGCTCTCCCGCCGGCCGCTTTGTGGCGGCATCAAGACCGAGGCCTGGCTGGGCACCTTCGGCGCCATCGCCGGGGCGCAGATGACGGAAGTGGAAAGTGCAAAGCTGATCGTGGTCTGGGGCAACAACGTCACCTTCTCCAACCTGCATCTGGCGCCGGTAATCCAGCGTATTCGGGACCAGGGCGGCAAGGTCGTGGTGGTGGATCCGAAGCGGATTAAGGTCGCCGAGCAGGCGGACCTGCATCTCGCCCCCCGCCCCGGCACCGATGTGGTGCTGGCCTTCGCCCTGGCGGCGGAGTTGGAGCGGCGCGGCGCCTTCGACACGGAATTCATCGCTGACATGGTCGAAGGGGCCGAGGAATTCATGGCCGAGGCGCGGCCTTACAGTCTGGAGCGCGCGGCAGAAATCACCGGCGTGCCGGCCGATGATATCCGCCAATTGGCGGAATGGTATCATTTGGCCGAACCGGCGGTGATCGCCGCCGGCAACGGTTTGGAGCGGAACCGCAACGGCGGTGCCGGCTGCCGGGCGATCTTCGCCCTGCCGGCCCTGACCGGAAAGTTCAAGGACCCCGCCGGCGGCCTGGTCGGCGGTTCGGGCAATCTGTTCCCGAAGACCACGCAAAAACTGCAACGCCCGGATCTGATCCCCGAGGGGACCCGTACCGTGAACATCATCGATGTGGGCCGGCACCTGGCCAACGATGATCTGGACCCGCCGATCCGCGGCCTGGTGATCTACAACCACAACCCCCTGGTGGTGCACCCAGACCAGAACACCATGCGCCGGGGCCTGGCGCGGGAGGATATCTTCACCGTGGTGGTGGATGTGGCCAAGACCGACTCGGCGGATTACGCCGACGTGGTGCTGCCGGCTGCCAGCCATTTCGAGCATGATGAAATTTTCTGCGCCTATGGTCAGCAGTATATTCAACGGGCCGAGCCGGTGATCCCGGCGGTGGGCGAGGCCCTGCCCAATACCGAGATATTCAGACGCCTGGCGCGGCGATTTGGCTTCAACGATCCGATCTTCCAGGCCAGCGATGCCGAGTTGATGGACGATGCCATCGACGGCAACGATCCACGATTGGGTGGACAGCAGCCGAGTGAACTGCCCATCGCCACTGTATTGTCCATGTCGGAAATGGGACCGCGCATCGGTTTCGAGCGGAGGCCAAAGACCAAGAGCGGCAAGATCGAACTGAAATCGGCCTATCTGACGGAAAGCTTCGATGCACCCCTGCCCCTCTTCCAGCCCCTGGCGGCGGACGAGGATACGTCCGGAACCTACCCCCTGGCCCTGATCACGCCGTCATCCAACTGGCGCACCAATTCCATGTTCGGCGGCCTGGCCAAATCCGATCCTGTCCCGTTCCTGGAGATGCATCCCGACGATGCCGCCAGCCGAGGCCTGGCCGACGGCCAGCAGGTGCGGGTCCACAACGAACTGGGCGAGGTTTTCCTGCCCCTGCGGATTACCGACAGTGTGGCCCGTGGCGTGGCGCTGTCCTACAAGGGCGCCTGGATGCGCACCACGACAAACGGACAGACTGTGTCCGCCCTGGCGCCCACGACCAAGGCAGACCTGTCGGAAGGTGCCTGTTACAACGATACCCGGGTCGAGGTGGCGGCGGCCTAGGCCGAAAGACCGCTAATTACCGAGCATACTTTCGAGGCTTATGGCAACGATAATCAATGGCACAAACAGACACGGCCCCGACCCCACCTTTGCCCGGGCTCGGGGCCGTTTTCTATTATTAGATGTATTCCAAACTAATTCTGCCGCCAATTACTACCCAAGCCAAGTTATGGTTAACGAATAATTAATTTACACTAGACTCTGCCGCCAATTCATGATCGTCTCGATGGCGCAAATTGTATGTATGCGTCATGCATACCCGTGGTGTGTGGAGAATGGTCATGACTTCGATAATTGTCGTCGATCAGAGCGGCGGCGGCGACTTTACGAGCATCCAGGGCGCGGTTGATGCGGCCGGCGCCGGCGACACAATAGTCATCCGGTCGGGAACCTATGATGAAAGCGTCTCGGTTACGAAGGCACTGAATTTCGTCGGCGATACTTCCGGCGGCCCGGTTATCATGACGCCGCTGGCGGGCTCGGCCTTCGTGGTATCGGGCGATCTTGGGTCAGACAACACATTGTCCTTCGATGGCATCGAGTTTCGCGATGCGCCCCGTTCCGGCATCGCCTTCGGCAGCGGCGACACGCTTGGCACGCTTCAAATCACCGATTGCGTCTTCGAGGGCAATGCGCGGAACGGTTTGGAGGTGGTCAATGGCGCCGGGCTTTCCAATGTCATTGTCACCGACTCGACCTTCACCGGCAACGGCCAGCCGGGCGTCTCCAGCGGCGACGGCGACATTCTGCTTTATCAGTACAATGGCGATGCCCTGCTCAAGGACCTGACGATTACCGGAGTGGACCGGGGCAGCGGACCGGCCGAGAACGGCATCCAGTTCCGCTCGGACAGCGGCGCCATGGGCGAGGTGGTGATCGAAAACGTGACGATCTCGGGCGTCTACGAGAAACAGACGATCGCCATTTTCAATTATGACGACGTTGACGGCTTGCGCATGAAGGATGTCACCATCACGGCCGACAGCGGTTGGGACACCGCGATAAATTTCGACGGTATCGGCGGCGTCAACTTCGCCAACAAGGGACAATTCAAGCATGTCGATATTTCCGGCGCCGCTCCGGGCGAACTCGTTGCCCTGCAGGGCGATGGCGGCGACAACAAGCTGCGCGACGGCAACGGCGATAGTTTCCTGCGTGGCCATGGCGGCGACGATACCCTGATCGGCGGCAAGGGCAATGACTATCTGGTTGGCGGAGAGGGTGACGACGGACTTTACGGCGGCAGGGGGACGGACACAGCCGCCTACTACGGTGCGCGGGCCGACTACGAGGTCGAAGGGAAAACAAACGCCTCGGGCTTCGTGAGGCGCTTCAATTCGGTGGAGGATTCCAGACCAGACATCCTTGGCGACGAGGGCCGGGACGAGCTGGCAGGCATCGAGATCCTGCAATTTGCCGATGCGGTGCTCAACCTTGATGATCTGGTGCAACTGTTCGACACGGGCGGTGCCCTGGTCGGAACCTTCGATAACCTGAAGGATGCAGTGACCGCCGCCGGTGCCGACTACAGAATCGTGATCGGCAAGGGCGTGGTCGACCTCGCCGCTGCAGGCGACGGCAATCCGGCTCAGGTGGTGATCGACAAGGACCTGACCATCATCGGCCAGGGCCAGGGCAAATCGGTTATCCAGGCGGTCGACGATACGGGCAGTTCGGGCGATGCACGGGGCATGTTCCTGGTCAATGCCGGTGTAACCCTTGACGTTCACGACCTGACAGTCAGCGGCGCGGGCCATCAGGTTTACCAGGGTTTCCGCCACAAGGGCTCGGGCAGCTTCGACGACGTCGAACTTACCGAGATCAAGTTCAACGAAAGCGGACCTCACTATTCCGGCGTCGCTATTGCGGTATTCGGCGGTGGACCGGGGCAAACCGTGGACGTGACGAACTCCGACTTTTCCGAAATCGGCCGTGTCGGCGTGCTCTATTTTGGCTCGGACGTCGCCGGCAACTTCGAAGACAACAAATACACCGGCAAGGGCGCGGGGAATTTCCTCGACTACGCTCTTGATATCAGCGCGGGCGCGGATATCACCGTTCGCGGCAACAAGATTTCGGATAATCTGGGTGTTGCCGCGTCCGACGGTTCGACCTCGGCCGGCATCCTGGTGACGACCTATTTCGGGGCCGGAACCACGGCCACGATTGGCGACAATAAATTTGAGGATAACACAGCGGGCGTTTTCGTCGGCTATGCCAGCAACGATACCAGCACCGTTGAATTCGAAGCCGGCAACAAGATCAAAGGCGGCAGCGATGGTATCCGGGTCGTTGGTGATGGCGACATCAGTGGCATCGAACTGGTCAAGGGCCCGGGCGCGAGCGTCGATTGGGATGGCGGTGCCGCCGCGAACGCCATTACCGGCGGTAAGCGCGATGACGACCTCAAGGGCGGCGACGGCGCCGATGCGATCTATGGCGGCAAGGGCAACGATAGCCTGGCCGGCCAGGGTGGCGATGACTTCCTGACGGGGGGCAAGGGCCACGATACCTTCGTCTTCGCAGACGGCGGCGGCAACGACACCGTCACCGACTTCAAGAACGGGCACGATCGGCTCGATGTCACGGATTTCGGCCTGGCCGACAGCCTCGGCTTTGATGATATCACGGCCGTCGGCGGCGACGTTGTCATCGACATTAACGGTTCGGACAGCATCACCTTGGTCGGTGTTAAGCTATCGCATATCGACGACGGCAATTTCCTCTTCTGAGCGCCCGCATCCCGATGGTATGATCGCCCGGACGATTGTCACGGGAGGTTTCGATGGGACGGATGCAGGATCGGGCCGTGGTGGTCACGGGCGGGGCGCATGGTTTGGGCCGGGCGGCGGCACGGCGTCTGGCGGAAGAAGGCGCGAACCTGGTACTTGGTGACATCGATGGCGAAGAGCTTGGGCACGCGAAGGCGGAATTCGCCAGTCTGGGCCGCCAAGTGCATACGGTTGCCGGCGACCTGACGGAAGAGACCACGGCGGGGCAACTGATCGACACGGCCATGTCACAGTTCGGCCAGATCGATGGCCTGGTAAACAATCTTGGCGGCTCCCGCAACGCCAAGATCTGGGAGATGTCCACGGAAGACTGGGACCATACTCTGCGCCTGAATTTGCGCGGCATGTTCCTGTGCACCCGCTTCGCCGTGCCCCATATGATGGCCCGGAAAAGCGGTGGCATCGTTTGCCTGTCTTCCGGCGCCCGCGAGGGCACACCCTGGACCGCTTA
>JASLLM010000157.1 GCA_030747035.1 Alphaproteobacteria bacterium
CCAAAACCGGATCGGGCAATCTATTGGCCTTGACCATCGATGCGTTCGAGGCAGGCGCCACCATGGGCGAGGTTTCGGGCTCTTTCCGCGTTGGCTGCGGCGAGGCCTACGATCCCCATGGCCAAATGGAAGCGGTAATCTAAGGGCGTATCATGGCACAGGCAAAAATACTCATCGGCGTCATGGGCGTCGACCAGCACGAAAACGGCGCCATCGCGGTGACGCGCTTCTTGAAGGAAGCGCAGATGGAGGTTTCCTACGCCGGCCTGTTCAATACGTCCGAGACCCTGCTCGAGAAGGCCTTGAACGAAGATGTGGATGTCATTGGTATCTCATGCCATTCCTGGGAATATATCCACTATCTGCCGGACCTGATGGAGCGGTTGGCAGCGGCGGAGCGGCAAGTGCCCGTGGTCGTCGGCGGCTCCGTCCTGACGGCGAGGGACCTGGAGGAATTGACCAAGCTAGGCGTCGCCGGGGTATTCCCGGCCGGCTCCCAACCCGACGACATGATCAACGCGATCCGCGACCTGGCCGCCGAAAGGGTACGGGAACGGACGGAGGCGGCGCTGGCGGGTTAGAATTTACCCTCGCCGGGCGCCGGTTTTTCCCGGCCAACGCGGGTGTAATATTCCTCCGGGATATCTTCGGCACGCTTGTAGAATTTCCAGGTGCAGGGCTTTTGCGCATCAGCCTCGTAATCGGTAACCCATAGCGGGTGCCCGCCCCATTCCATGGGCAGAACTTCATTCATGACACAGTGAACGCAGTAATAAGGCACGCCGGCCTGGCCCCAGGACCATTCGTAAGCCTCCTTGGTGGCGCCGAAATTGTAGGGCGGGCCCTGTCTTGACGGCGTGCCGTCAACCGGATCGCCACGGCGCATGCGTCCGCCGGAACCGCAGGGGTCCATGCGGATGGCGTAATGATCGCCGCCATCGCTGATATCCAGGGTGCCGTCCTGTTCGGGGCCGCAATGATGCGCCCGCATCATCTCCGCCGTCAGATAGACCCGTTCTTCGACGGGCATCTTCAGGAAGCCGAGCCAGGAGCGTTTCATCATCCAGCCGCCCTGGGTCAGACGCAGCATCTGGTGAAGTTCTTCCTCGCCGTGCCGTTCGGCGATCTGGGTAAACAGATCCCACAGCCAATCGCAAAAGGTATCGTGCAGCGCCTTGCTTTCAGGAATGGTGTAGCCGGCAAGCGCCTTGGCATCGTCACTCCGGCCATCGTCGATGGCTTCGGCAATGGCGCCTTGCGTAGGTTGTCCCAGTTCGTCCCAGTCATCCTGACGCACTTTGCGGCCCGCCATGGCCATATCACTCAATTTCAACATCGCGTCCTCCTGATCACCATAGGTTAGCGCTGAATGGCCCCATAGGGGTGCAAAAATCGGCGTTGGCCCTATGATGCCCATTCGATCATTCACAATATTCTCGAGGGCTCACCACATGGCCGGAAACCAACCCTATCAGGCAGGCCGCCATTTCCTGCAAATCCCCGGCCCTACCAACGTGCCCGACCGCATCTTGCGCGCCATGGACGGCCCCACCATCGATCATCGCGGCCCCGCCTTTGAAAGCCTGGCGCTACGGGTGCTGGACGGCATCAAAGGGGTTTTCCAGACTAAAGCACCAGTAGTGATCTACCCCGCCTCCGGCACCGGCGCCTGGGAGGCGGCCCTGGTCAATACCCTCGCCCCCGGTGACCGGGTGTTGATGGTCGAAACCGGCCAATTCGCCACCCTGTGGAAGGCCCTGGCAGACCGGTTGGGATTGGAGGTGGTGTTCCTGCAGGGCGATTGGCGTCATGGTGTAAATGCACAGGAAATCGCCGCCGCCCTGGATGAAGACAAGGACAAGACCATCAAGGCGGTCTGCTGCGTGCATAATGAAACCTCTACCGGCGTGACCTCGGACATCGCCGCCGTGCGCCGGGCCATGGACGATGCGGGGCATCCGGCGTTGCTGATGGTGGACACCATATCCTCGCTTGCCTCCATCGATTACCGCCACGACGAATGGGGCGTGGACGTCACCATTGGCGGCTCGCAAAAAGGCCTGATGCTGCCGCCCGGATTAAGCTTCAACGCCGTCGGCGAAAAGGCCCTGGCCGCCCATGAAGCCGGCGGCATGACGCGGTCGTATTGGGACTGGTCCGCCATGCTGGGGGCGAACAAGGGCGGTGCCTTCCCCTATACCCCGGCGACCAATCTGCTCTATGGCCTGGACGAAGCCATCCGCATGCTGAACGAGGAAGGCCTGCAAAACGTTTTCCAACGCCACGCCCGTTTGGCCGAGGCAACACGGCGCGCGGTTGCGGCCTGGGGCCTGGAGACTGTGGCCCAGGTGGATAGCGAGCGTTCCAACAGCCTGACCGCCGTGCTGCTGCCCGATGGCCATGACGCGGATGCCTTCCGGGCGGTGGTGTTGCAGCGTTTCAACATGTCCCTGGGCAACGGCCTGGGCCGGCTGGCCGGCAAGGCCTTCCGCATCGGCCACCTGGGCGATTTCAATGAGTTGATGCTGGCCGGTACCCTGTGCGGCGTGGAAATGGGTTTGGCCGCCGCCAACGTTCCTCACAATAGGGGCGGCGTTCAGGCGGCATTGGATTTCCTCTCCGAGACCTAGCAGGCTGCTGAAAAAGTCTGCGATATCCTCGAAACTAGGCGAATATCGCCACTCCCGCGAAAGCGGGAGTCCATACCTGTACCTGATGTGTTGCATAAAGCACTGAAAAATATGGCATTTCAAACTCAGCACGGATTCCCGCTTTCGCGGGAATGACGGATTGGTGAAAATCCGGAGCGTGCCAAAATCGTTTTTCAGCAGCCTGCCAGAGCAATTTTCAATTACTCGTTTCTTAAGAATCCGAGCATGTTTAGAAGAAACATACTCTAGGAATTGCAGGTGCTCCTGAACAGCTCTGTCGGGCAAATCAGCCGCTATTGAATCTATCGATCATGTCATCCCAGACAGGCACCAGATCCATCAACCCGTCCCACCAGGCCTGGTCGCGACGTGCATCGAAGTCCGACAGTCCGACACCCTGCTGCTCGACCCAGGTGTAATAGCCCAGATTGAAGATCCGTTCATGCCCGGCGCGATCCAGTTCAATCATATGATCCGTTGCCGCACCCAGCATATAGCGGCCATAGATTTCCGCTGCCTGCGGAGTATCGAACCCGCCGCCATAAAGGCTCTTTTCAACTTCAGACAGTTCGGTCTGGTACATCCGCGCACCGTCCGTGGCTACGGTCAGAACCGCATCATCAGACTTAAGGTCCATGTACTTGGCGTACTTGATGGCACCGATGATATTGGCAATGGACGAAAGGCCCAAATCGCCGAGAGCTGCGATGGCTTGTTGGTCCATGCCGGCGCGCTCCGACAGAAATTTTCGCCCTGTCGTAGTGTTGAACAGCAGGTTGAGATTGTCGGACGCCTGGTCCGAAACACCGATGACGAAGTCCGTATTCATAACGTTGTGGATGAACGGCACATGTTTGTCGCCAATGCCCTGGATATTATGTTCGCCGTAGCCGTTATAGAGAAGGGTCGGACACTCGGTGGCTTCCACGGCGCAAACCCGTACACCCAAGGCATCTTTCAAATAATCGCCAGCGGCAATTGTTCCGGCTGAACCGGTAGCGGAGACAAAGGCGCGGGCCTTGAGGTCACCTGAACCTTTCACCGCCTTGAATATGCGTTCAAAGGCAGGCCCGCTGACCGCACGATGAATGATGTAGTTCCCGAATTCGGCAAACTGGTTAAGGATGATGTTGCCCGGATCCTGCGATAGTTCGTGACAGGCGTCGTAGATTTCCTTGACGTTACTTTCGGTACCCGGCGTACGCAGAATATCGCCTGGGTCGGTGGTCCAGTTTTCCAGCCACTGGAAACGCTCACGGCTCATACCCTCGGGCAAAACCGCCACGCTGCGGCAACCCAGTATGCGGGAAATGGCCACGCCGCCACGACAATAGTTTCCGGTCGACGGCCATACGGCCCGGTGGCGGCTGACGTCAAAGACCCCGGACAACAGGCGCGGGACCAGGCAACCGTAGGCGGGCAAAACCTTGTGGGCACGGACCATGGGAAATCGGTCACCGACGGCGACAATGATTTTGGCCTCGATCCCGGTCAGCGCGGTATCAAGGACAATATGCTCCGGCACATCGACCAGACGGCGGCGGGAGTAGTCATTGTGCCAGTGCACCCGAAACAGGTTGCCTCCGACCGGCGTATCCGGATCCACATCAGCCAGGATGGCTGCCTTGTCAGCCAATTTTTTCGCCGGATCGGCTAGTTCGGCAATTTTCGGGAGTGTCACTCCCGCCGCCCGAACCGTTTCAACGTTGCGGTCGTACGCCGCTTGATCAATGATTTCCCGCTCCAGCCCGAATACCATGATTTTTCTCCGAGATCTCTTTACGACGCCCCTTGCCGACGTAATACGCCTGCAGGATACCCGCTCCGTACGGATCGCGAAGTTCAAAATATTAGTTTGGCTTCCCAACGCCGCTTGACGCCCTCGTAAGTTCAATGGGTGTTGCGCTGTAAACCTGAACCCGGCGGCAAAATCCTTCACCACAATCGAATAATACGACAAGTATATGGACCGCAAATTAGGAACCGGACCCGATAAGCCAGGCCCGATATCAAGGTAACAGCGAAAGTCAGCCCACTAGGTCTCTATCGGCGCTTTGTGCCAACGGCGTCATCAACAGATGGCTCAAACAGTAAAATCATACCCGTCCCCATCAGGCGTTGAACATGGGACCGCCGGCGACAAACGAACCACTCGCCATGTCGTCTTGCCATCTCTCAGACCTGTCGCAAACGCATTGAAGAGGCCTTCGGCTGGATCAAGGCTAGCGCCGGGCAAGACGAAATCAAATTCAGCGGCCTGCTGGATTGTTGATACTAGATCAGGTCATGTTTTGTCGAAGTCGCGTGAAGCAACCCGAAAAACATGACCTGATCTAGTCGATGTTATTCGTCCAGCGCTCTCAACACTTTGGGCGGTGACATCGGCAGCTCATAGAGGCGTTTGCCGGTGGCGGCAGCAATCGCGTTAGCAATCGCCGCCAGGGACGGTATCAGCGGAATTTCGCCGACGCCCTTCACCCCATGGGGATGATTCGGATTCGGTATTTCGACCATCACCGCGTCAATCGCCGGCAGGTCAGAGGCAACCGGCATGCGATAGTCAAGGAAACCAGCGTTATCCAGGCGGCCGTTCTTGTCATAGATGAACTCTTCGTTCAACGCCCAGCCGATGCCCTGGGCGACGCCACCCTGGATCTGGCCTTCGACATAGGCCGGATGGATCGCCCGGCCGACATCCTGGCTGGCGGTGTAGCGCAGAATTTTGACATGCCCGGTTTCCGGATCGACTTCGACATCGACCATTTGGGCGCCGACCGCGCCCATGTGGCCGGTCGCGTTCTTCGACACGGCCGCCACGATCGGCCCGCCGGTCGCTACCGCCTTCTTCGCCAGTTCCGGCAGGGTGAGCGGGTCAAATTCACCGGCGTTCGGGCCGGCTGGATGTGCCGCGCCATCGCGCCATTCGACAGCTTCCACCTCAATGCCCCAAATGCCCGCCGCCCGGGCCATCAAGGTATTGATGACTTGGTCGGTGGCCTCGCTGACCACAATGCCGGACGCGAAGGTCACCCGGCTGCCACCGGTGACGGCGCTGATGCCGACATTGTTGGTGTCGCCGATCTGCGCTTTAACCTTGCGATAGTCGATGCCCAGCTTCTCGGCCACGATGTTGACCATGGAGGCGCGGCTGCCACCGATATCTGGGTGCCCAGTGATCACCAACACGGTGCCGTCCTCGTTGATGTTCAACTGGGCGCTGGACCCGCCAGGGGCGTTGCCCCAATAGCCCATGGCGATGCCGCGGCCCTGGTTTGGCCCCAGTTTGACCTGGGCGTTGGGATGATTGCGGACCGACGCGATGCATTCCTGGATGCCGGCCTCACCAATCTTCGCGCCGTAAATGGTCGGCTTGTCCGCGGGCAGAGCATTGCGCAGACGCAGTTCCCACGGATCGATGCCGAGCTTTTCGGCGATCTCGTCCAGAATCGCTTCGAAGACATAATTGCCTTGCGGCGCGCCGGGCCCCCGATAGGCGGTGACGTTCGGGCGGTTGGAAACAATGTCCAACCCCTTCACGTGGGCATGCGGAATGTCATAGCAGGAGAACGAAAAATTACAGGCGCGGCCTACCGGAGAGCCCGGATAGCAGCCGGCCTGGAAATTGTAAGCGCCCTCCACAGCCGTCAGCTTACCGTCCTTGGTGACCCCGACTTTGAGATGCGCGGACATGCCGGACGCCGGCCCGGTAGAGTGGAATACTTCCTCGCGGCTGTTTTGCATTTTGACCGGCCGGCCGCATTTTTTGGACAGCACCATCGCCACCGGTTCAAGGTAGACGATGGTCTTGCCACCAAAACCGCCGCCAATTTCGGCCGGGATGGCCTTGATGTCGCCGGTTGCCATGCCGGTGATCGTGGCGGTCAGGCTGCGAACCATGAACTGTCCCTGGCTGCTGCTCCAGATAGTGGACTGGGAATCGGGCTTGTAGCTGACGATACAGGCCTGCGGCTCGATATAACCTTGATGCACGGCGGCGGATTTGAATTCGCGCTCAATCACCAGATCGGCCTCGGCGAAACCTTGTTCGACATCGCCGGTTTCGACCTTCATGATGTTGGAAATATTGGTCGGTCCGTCGACCCCATCGGTTTTCAGCCAATCGTGCAAAATCGGCGCGTCCGACGCCATCGCCTCATCGACGTCGATGACATGCGGCAGCACTTCGCAGTCGACCTCGATCAGTTCCAGCGCGGCCTCGGCAATGCTTTTCGAGGTCGCCGCGACCGCCGCCACTGGCTGTCCAGTGTAGAGAATTTTTTCCCGGGCCAAGCAGCCGCGGGAAATCCAGCGAATATCGTTCGGACCTGTCGGCAGCGGCACGTCCAATGGTAGCAAGGGCAGGTCGTCGCCAGTCATCACCGCCAGCACGCCCTTCAATTCTGCCGCCTTGGAGGTATCGATTTTTTTGATCAGCGCGTGGGCGTGCGGGCTCCGTAACACCTTGCCCCAGACCATGCCGGGCATGGTGAAATCGGCCGCGTATTGCGCCGAACCGGTGACTTTATCGATGCCGTCGGGCCGTACTGTACTCTGGCCGATCCATTTATTTTCGAGCGACATGTCGTTCATCTTTATCGTTCCTTGTCCCCAATGGCCACTGATATGGCCCCCATGGCCGGTCGTCTGTGTGCCGAAAATACCTAAGAGGTTTGGATGGCGTGGCAGGTGAGGGCTGTGGCAAACGTGGACGAACCATAGCCGTCGAAACCATCGGGAGGCAAGGCGTCTGCTTTGAGGCAAAGGCCGTCATACGAAATTGCCGCCACCACTTCCGGTTCGGGTCAAAAGTGATCCGTTAGTATTCTCTGATAAAAGAACCGCTGTTGGGAGCGAAGCCGACGTTGTGGTGCGGGACCAAGCTGGCTAAACATGGATGTGTCATTCGGCGAGGGCAAAAAAGTTGGTACCGGTGCGCCAGGCTGCTCACAATAGTTGTTGACAAAAGAACAAAACGTGAATATTGTCGTTTTATCAAACCCGGCATACGGTCGGCGTTGCGGCAAGTGGCCCCGTCCCTGCCCCGGCAGCCAGATCCTATAGCCGGGTTTCGTTTTTTGCCGGCGGGTATTTTTTCGGCATCAACGTACATGGTCTGGTAATGCCGCCGTGACTATATATCCTTGGTATTGATTCGTTCGGTCAACCGGACATGCGGTATTCATACAGGGCGATAAATCGGGCAACATGAACGATCTGTTTTCACAAGGCGGAAAGGCGGCTTCGGGCGGGAAAACCGCTTCCCGCAGCAGCAAGGCGAACAGTTATTCCGCCAAGGATATCGAGGTTCTGGAGGGGCTGGAGCCGGTGCGCCGCCGCCCCGGTATGTATATCGGCGGCACCGATGAACGCGCCCTGCATCACCTGGCGGCCGAGGTTCTGGACAACGCCATGGACGAGGCGGTGGCCGGTTACGCCGACCGCATCGAGGTGGAGTTGAATGCCGAGGGCGTGTTGACCGTGCTCGATAACGGCCGGGGCATTCCCACCGATCCGCACCCCAAGTACAAGCCGAAATCCGCCCTGGAAGTTATCATGACCACCCTGCATTCAGGCGGGAAATTCTCCGACAAGGTCTATCACACCGCGGGTGGTCTGCACGGCGTCGGTATTTCCGTGGTCAACGCCCTGTCGGACTCCCTGGTGGTGGAGGTGGCCCGGGACCGCCGCCTTTGGCGCCAGGAATACTGCCGCGGCAAGGCGAAGACGAAGCTGAAGGATCTGGGCAAGGTCGCCAATCGCCGGGGCACCACCATCGCCTGCCATCCCGATCCCGAGATATTCGGCGCCAACGGGCAATTTCTGCCCGCCCGCCTGTACCGAATGGCGCGCTCGAAAGCCTATCTGTTCCGCGGCGTCGAAATCCGCTGGCGTTGCGCCGAAGCGTTGATCAAGGGCAAGGACCAGACACCGGCGGAAGCGGTGCTGCACTTTCCCAACGGCCTGACCGATTTTCTGGCGGCATCGTTGCAGGACGGCCCGACCGTCACACCGCAGCCGTTTACCGGCCGGGCGGCGCTGACGGAAGCCAAGGGCGAGGTCGAATGGGCGATGCACTGGCCTGTCGAAAACGACGGCTTTTTGCATTCCTATTGCAACACCGTGCCCACCACCGAGGGCGGCAGCCACGAGGCCGGCCTGCGTGCCGCCCTGACCAAGGGCCTGAAGGCCTATGGCGAGATGGTCGGCCAGCGCAAGGCCGGCCAATTGACCGGCGACGATATTCTGGGGCCGGCCGCCGCCATGTTGTCGGTCTTCATTCCCGAACCGCAGTTCAGCGGCCAGACCAAGGAAAAGCTGGCCAATCCGGAGGCGACCCGCTGGGTCGAGGCGATCGTCCGCGATCATTTCGATCATTGGCTGTCGGGAGATCCGGAAAACGCCAACCGGCTGCTGGCCTGGGGGATAGAGCGGGCGGACGAGCGCCGCCGCCGCCGGGACGAGCGGGACATCAAGCGCAAGACCGCCGCGCGCCGGGTGCGCCTGCCTGGAAAACTGTCGGATTGCTCGCAGAATTCAGCCGCCGGCAGCGAGATTTTCATTGTCGAGGGCGACAGCGCCGGCGGCTCCGCCAAGCAGGCCCGCAACCGCGCCAACCAGGCCATCCTGCCGTTGCGCGGCAAGATTTTGAATGTCGCCTCCGCCAGCGCGGAAAAGCTGAAAGCCAATCAGGAGCTAAGCGATCTTTTGCAGGCCCTGGGTTGTGCCACCAGACTGCGCTATCGCGAGGATGATCTGCGCTATGACAAGATCATCATCATGACCGACGCGGACGTGGATGGCGCCCATATCGCGTCGTTATTGATGACATTTTTCTTCCGGGAACTGCCCGATCTGGTACGCCAGGGGCATCTTTATTTGGCCCTGCCACCGCTTTATCGGATCAGCCAGGGCGGCAAAACATTGTACGCCCGCGACGAGGCCCATCGCGAGGAATTGCTGGAAGCGGAGTTTCAGGGCCGCGGCAAGGTGGAGATATCCCGGTTCAAGGGCCTGGGCGAAATGCCGCCTGGACAATTGAAACAGACCACCATGGACCCCGCGAACCGCACTTTGCTGCGGGTTGTATTGCCCGAGGACGGTGGTGAAACCGGCCAATTGGTCGAACAGCTGATGGGCCGGAAGGCGGACTCACGATATCGTTACATCCAGGACAACGCTCGTTTCGTCAGAGACCTGGATGTTTAGGCCGCTAATACCTATCTGAAATACCTGGCAAATGAGGGCAAGATAGCTAATTCGATTGGAGCTTTAGGATGAAGAATTCCACGAATGCTAAGTCCCTCGTCGGCGCCGTTACGGCGTCGTTGCTGTTTCTGACCCAGAGCGTGGGCGCCGCGACAATCTACAGCGATGATCTGTCGGGCTTTTACGAGCCGGAACTAGTCAATTATGTCGCCGCCCAGGGCAGCTTTCCCGCCGTTGTCATCGCCAATCCCTTCGGACCCCGGGCAGACGATGCACTCTTGGCAAGCCTGGAACTGCCGGGCTTTTTCCCGCCGACGAAACTGAGGGCGACCACGGTCGCGGCCCGCGATGACGGCCATTTGGTCCTTGTCTTCAATCCTGTCCGCACATCGAACGGTAATACGGCCTGCGCCGCGCCGGCAAAACAAAACGCATCAGGGACCGTTGGCGCGCCGGGTACGCTGCGCCTGCAGGCCGCATTCTGCTACGACGATGAAGTGGTGAGCGAAGCCATCATGGAAATGCCACGGCCGACGGGACTCAACGACCGCGCCTTCGATCAGGCCATGGCGCAACTGATGGAAGTCCTGTTGCCAAGCGAAAACCGCAATCTCATCGGCGGCTGCGACAACCCGGCCGGGGGTTGTTAGAGCGTTTCCGGGATCTTCTGAATCGACGTTTTGCTTTTTGATCTTTGATTGAATGGGT
>JASLLM010000158.1 GCA_030747035.1 Alphaproteobacteria bacterium
GAATTGCCTTGCCCACGTAGGCCCATTTATTGCCGGCTTTCCTGTCCCGTAATGGGTTAGTCTGGCGGGCATGCCCGCAGATCCGCCCGCAATAGATCCGGTTTCCGACCATACCACGCCCCGCCCAGGGAAAATCTATCGCGGCTGGGTGATGACCGCGGCCTGTTTCGTGATGGCCTTTTTTGCCTGGGGCGTGGGCTTCTATGGCCATGGCTTCTTCATCGCCGCCCTGCGGGCGGAGCGCGGCTGGCCGACCGGGACACTGTCCGCTGCCGTTGCATCGTTTTGGTTTGTCGCTGTGCCGGCGGCGCTGCTGGCGGGGCGATTGCTGGACCGGCACGGGCCGCGCTGGGTCGTACTGTACGGTGCCCTGGCCATGGGCGGCGGCGCCATTCTGGTCGGACAGGCGACCCAGATCTGGCAAATCTTCGTGCTGTTCATGTTCATGGGTTCGGCCTATCCGGCATTGGCGACGGCGGCCATCAGCGCTTCGCTGGTGCCCTGGTTCGAGCGCCGCCTCGGTCTCGCCCTCGGCCTGGCGCTGACCGGCGCATCGGCGGGTGGAATGCTGCTGCCGCCGCTGCTGGTACAGCTAACGGCGGTCCTTGGGTTTGCCGCGGCGCTGGCCTGTGTTGGCGGTGCCATCATGGTGCTGGTTGTTCCCCTGGCCCTGTTCGTGCTGCGCCGGCCCCGGCATGAAGCTGAAACCGCCGGTGAGCGCGAGCGGCCGGCGGCGCAAACGGACGAGAACCCGGGAACGAGTATCGGGGATTTTCTCGCCGCGCCGGCGTTTTGGCGCATTGCGGCGGCTTCGACCCTGTCGCTGGCGGCGCAGGTCGGCTTCCTGATGCACCAGCTACCTTCGCTGGAGGCCGCGCTGGGGCTATCCGGCGCCGCCTTCGCCGTTAGTCTGACCGCCGGCAGTGCGGTCGCTGGGCGCTTCGTACTGGGCGGATTGAGCCACCGCGTGCCCCTGCCCATCCTGGCCTCCGGCTGCTATCTGCTGCAGGGCGCCGGGATCGCGCTACTGTTGCTGGGGCAGGGGACGGCGTCCCTCTATGCCGGCGCCGCGCTTGCCGGGCTTTCGGTGGGTTGTATCGTCATGCTGCCGCCGCTGCTGTTGAACCAGGCTTTTGGCGCCGACGGATATGGCACGGCCTATGGCTTGACCAACGCGATCATGTTTCTTGGCGCCAGCATGGCAACCGCCACCACAGGTGCATTGCATGACATGAGCGGGAATTTTCAGATCTCGTTCGCATGCTTGGTATTGATGCATCTCGCCGCCGTGGCCATCATCCTGTGGCGGCGGCCAGGGGCATAAGGTTCAGCCGAAGCTTTTCACCAGACTGGAGGTAATCAGCGACCAACCGTCGACCAGGACGAAGAACACCAACTTGAAGGGCAGGGCGATCATGATGGGCGGTAGTATCATCATGCCCATGGACATCAGCACGCTGGCCACCACCATGTCTATGACGATGAAGGGGATGAAGATCAAGAAGCCGATTTCGAAAGCGCGGCGCAGTTCACTGACGATGAAGGCGGGGACCAGGACCTGCAGCGGCGTCTCCGCCACATCATCGGGAATTTCCTGCTTCGCCATGTCGGTGAAGGTGGTCAGATCCTTTTCCCGCACATGCCGGATCATGAAACCGTGGAATGGCTTGATGGTGCGGTCGAAGGCTTCGAATTCGTCGATTTCCTGGTTCATCAGCGGCGCGATGCCTGACTGGTAGGCCTGCTCGAAGACCGGTCCCATGATGAAAAAGGTGAGAAACATGGCCAGGCTGATCAGCACCGTATTAGGCGGCGTCTGCTGCACGCCCAGGGCACTGCGCAACAGGGACAAGACAATGACGATCCGGGTGAAAGAGGTGATCATGACCAGGATCGAAGGGGCCAGGCTGAGGACAGTCAACAGCGCGACGAATTGAATAACCCGCGAGCTGAGTTGCGCCCCGTCGCCCAGATCCAGGTTCAGCGACTGCGCCAGTGCCGGCGCCGGCAGCAAAATCAGCATGGCGGCCAACAGCGTCACCATTGCGATCAATGTAACGCCGCCCCGTGTTGAAAAACGCCTGGTGAGGGTGCTCATGCCCGGTTGCCGCCCATGGTTCCGCCTCCGGAATTACCGTCGGAGCCACCCTCGGCTCCATTGGCGGGCGGCGTGATTCCGGTTTCGATGACCCGTTCGCTGTCCTGACCCAGCAGGATCAGATGTTCACGGTCATCGCGGCGGACGATGACCAGGCGGCGCCGGGCATCGATGCTCAGGGCCTCGACCACTTCCAGCCGGCCCGAGCGGCCCGGTTTGGATGTCTGTACCCCGCCCACGCCGGAGCGCCGTGCGATCCAGGCAAAGCCGCCAATCAGGCCCAGGACAACCAGCAGGGCCAGGAAGAAACGCAGATAACTCGACCACTCCATCAATCGCTGCTTTCTTCGCTCTCGTTTTCGGCTTCGGTTTCGGCAGCCGTATCGTTGCCGCCCGCGGCCTGCATGCGTTGTTTCAATTCATGGTGCGCCTGGCGAATGTCATCCTCCAGCGCTTCGAGCAATTGCAATGTCGTTTGCAGCGGCGCCGCGTAGGCACGGGCGTCGTCTGTCGGCAGCGCGGCGATTTGCTCACACATGCTTTCCAGGGCCCCGGTCAGGGGCTCCACATCGAAGCTGGCTTCATTGTTGAGTTTTTCCCGCGCGGTGACGATGGCGCCGCGGATACGGTTCAGTTCCTGGTCCGGTTGCGGTGCGCTGGCCATGTGCCGATGCCTTCCGTCAATTGCCTCGTTTTGCCCTGGTTTCAGGGGCCGCCCTGGTCGGATGTCGCCATATTTCAAACCTGCCTCTGTTATCGCCTCTTATGCTTAACAAAGGTTAAAGAGCGCTTGGATTTCGCTGTTTTCCATTCCGTTCGATGACCGCGAACAGAATGGCCGCCACGGCTTCGGGGTTAAGGCTTTGTTAAAGGCTATGGGGCGAAAATGGCCACAACCACCGAAAGGCGGCCAATTCGCGATTGGCCGCGAGGTACCAGAAACTGGCAAGGATACCGAAGCTATGTCTTTGGAAAATATGGGTTATTTCAAGGCCTTGCACACCCGGATGAGCTGGCTGAACCAGCGTCAGCGGGTGTTGGCCGAAAATGTCGCCCACGCCAATACGCCCGGTTTCCGCTCCAAGGATCTGGAAGAGCCGAATTTCCAGGATATTCTGAAAAAAAGTGTCGCTCCGGTCGCCATGACGACGACCAGCGGAGGGCATCTTCAGGGCGGAATTAGCGCTGGCAAGGTGGCCTTTAACGTTCAGGATTCCGGCGCCGAGGCGGACAAGTCCGGCAACAGCGTGGTCCTGGAAGCCGAGATGATGAAAGTTTCGCAGACCACGGCCGATCACGAGTTGATGTCCAACCTGTACCGCAAGGGCATCGACCTGATGCGGGTCGCCATCAGCCGGCCGGCGCGCGGTTGATGGGCGGTTGTCGGCAGCCACTGGCAACGGCCTAGTCTAGGAGTAAGCGGCGCATGGATTTTGATAAGACAATACAGATCTCCGCCTCGGGGCTGCGCGCCCAGGGTGTGCGCATGCGGATCATTGCGGAGAATATTGCCAATGCCTCGACCAAGCCGCTGGCCCCGGACATGGATCCTTACCGGCGGAAATTGATTAGTTTCAAGAACGTCCTGGATCGGGAAATCGGCGTCAATACGGTCAAGGTCGACGACATCACAAAGGATCAGACGGAGTTCACCAAGAAATTCGAACCCGGCCATCCCGGCGCCGACGATCAGGGCTATGTCAAGATTCCCAACGTCAACGCGATGATCGAAATGATGGATATGCGCGAAGCCCAACGCAGCTACCGCGCCAACATCAAGGTCATCGAAGCCGCCAAGCGCATGATGATGCGCACTATCGATATGCTGAAATAACGTTGCAGCGACAAAGCCTAGCAATGCCGCATCCGGCGGACGGGGATAAGGCCGGAGCAAAAGGAGAATAGAGCAATGGATGCCAAGGTCGTAAATGCCTCGATCGCCTATGTGGAAGCCCTGAAAAGGACGATGGATGCCGGCGAGGGCGCGCCGGAGGTCGAGACCAGGCAAAGCACACCGGATTTCGCCGATATCCTGAAGGATACGATTTCCGATACCGCCGGCGCCGTCAAGGGAGCCGAGGCGGTCAGCATCGCCGCGGCCACCAAACAGGCCACCATCACCGATGTTGTCACGGCGGTCACCAATGCCGAAATGGCCCTGGAATCCGTGGTTGCAGTACGCGACCGGGTGGTTCAGGCCTATCAGGACATTCTATGCATGCCAATCTAGGTTGGCCCAAGCGAAATTAGGAAACCAATCATGGGCGTGCCCGAAGTACTCGACATCGCGCAGGATGCCATTCTTACCTTGCTGCTGATCGCCTCGCCGATCATGGGGGTCGGCCTTGCCGTCGGTCTGCTGATCGCCCTGGTGCAGGCCCTGACTTCGATCCAGGAAATGACTCTGGTGTTCGTGCCAAAAATTTTCGCCATCTTTCTGGCTTTGTTGGTCTTCATGCCCTTCATGATCCAAAATCTGACGTCCCTGATGGACCGCATCGCCCAGCGCATCGTGGGCCTTTCGTAGGCGGCGGCGATGCTGGGGCAAATCCTGCCCGCGGAAATATTCGCATTCATGCTGGTATTTTCGCGCATCGGTTCGGCGGTGATGCTGCTGCCGGGCATCGGCGAAAACTATGTCTTCGCAAAGGTGCGGCTTTCCCTGGCCCTGGCCCTGACATTGATCATGTATCCCCTGGTGCGCGGCGATTTGCCCCTGATGCCCATCTCGGCCCTGGCGCTGCTGTTGCTGATAGCGGGAGAGATCGTGATCGGACTGTTCATCGGCGGCGTCGCGCGGCTGATGATCTCCAGCCTGCATGTGGCCGGCGTGGTGATCGCCTTCCAAAGCAGCCTGGCATTCGCCCAGACGGTCGACCCGAACCAGGGCACCCAGGGCGCCGTGCTTAGCGCCCTCTTGACCATCACCGGCGTGGTGCTGATCTTCGTTTCCGGCCTGCATATGCTGTTGTTCCTGGGTATCAGGGACAGCTACGAATTATTCCCGGCCGGCCAGGCCCCACCCCTGGACGATTTCGCCCAGACCGCGGTGCAATTGGTATCCTCGTCGTTCGCCATCGGCATCAAGATGGCGGCACCATTCATCGTCTATGGCCTGGTCTTTTATATCGGCCTGGGCGTGCTGCAGCGCCTGGTCCCCCAGGTGCAGCTGTTCTTCATTGCCATGCCGGCGCAAATGCTGATGGCGTTCCTGATGATAACGCTGGTTCTGTCATCATCCCTGATGGTTTTCCTGAACTATTTCGAGGAAAACGCCGTTCGCTTGCTGGCGGGGCCGTAGTCCCATGGCAGACGATCAGGATAAATCAGAGAAAACAGAAGATCCGACAGCGAAGCGCATCGACGATGCCTTCAAGAAAGGTCAGGTACCCAAAAGCCAGGAGATGAACCACTGGTTCATGCTGGCCGGCGGCACGCTGGTATTGGGCCTATTCGGTGGCGATATCGCGGACGGCGTGGTCCGTAATTTCATCCAGTTTCTATCGTCGCCCCATGCCATCCCGGTCGAAGCCGGCTCGCTGCTGGATCTGGCCAATGAAAAGGGCTTCAAGGTCCTTGGCTTCCTGTTCCTGCCGTTGCTGGTTCTGGTCATCGCCGCGCTGGCTGGAAACATGTTGCAGCATCGCCTGGTTTTTTCGCCCCAGAAGATGATGCCGGAGCTCAACAAGCTGTCGCCCTTGCAGGGCGCGAAGAAGATATTTGGCAGCAAAGGCGCGACCGATCTGCTTAAGGCGATGGTCAAGATATTCGTCATCGGCGGCCTCGTCATCACCTTCATCTGGCCGGACATGGCAATCCTGCGGCATGTGCCAAGCATGGAATTGACCGGCGTCATTGCTTTCATCCAGCAGGAGGCCCTGACGATCGCCTTGATCGTTCTGGCGGTGATGGCGGTGGTGGGACTGGCGGATACCATCTATCAACGCTACGACTGGTTCGAAAATCTGCGCATGAGCGTCAAGGATGTGAAAGACGAAAGCAAGCAGTCCGAAGGCGACCCGCATGTAAAGGCCCGGATCAGGCAACTGCGCAGCGAGCGGGCCCGCACCCGCATGATGGCCGCGGTGCCGGAGGCGGATGTGGTGATCACCAACCCAACCCATTTTGCCGTGGCCGTGAAATACGATTCCGAAACCATGGCGGCACCGAAACTAGTGGCCAAGGGGCAGGACAATATCGCCTTCCGCATCCGTGAGGTGGCGGAGGAAAATGATGTGCCGATCGTGGAAAACCCGCCCTTGGCCCGCGGTCTCTTCGCCGCGGCTGAACTGGACCGGGAAATTCCCACGGAGTTCTTCAAGGCGGTGGCGGAGGTCATCGGCTATGTCATGCGTCTGCAGGGGAAGATAAGACGGCGCCCTGAAGCCCAGGCCGGCGCCCGGCCCTGATAGTTGGTCGGATGCGGGTCCTGTGGTTGGCCCGTACATTGTTTGTAACTAGACTTGTTAACCATAAGTGGTTTGCAACAACAAAAGGGTATATTGAGGGCACATGGCGGCGATCACGGAAAACCATGAGGTAGAGCAGGAGACCATTGTCCCCGGGGTCCGCTCGTTGCGTCCGATACGCTGGCTGGCTGTCGCGCTGGCGGTGTTGGCGGCGGTTGCCTGCGTTGGGCTGCTGTTGTGGTCCGACACGGACAGCGGTGCCGTCCTGGCGGCGGTGGCGTTGGGCCTTGTCGCAAATATTTGCCTGGCCTTTGTCACCCTGGTGCCCGATGCCCGCAATGCCCAGGCCCGGCTGCTGTCGGAGATGATGGGGCAAAGCGGCGAGGGCCTGATGGTTACCGACCGCGATGGCCGGCTGTTGTATATGAACAAGGCCGGCGCCGGCATTTTCGGCCCCGATTGGCCCGATATGACGCTGGAGCAGCTTTCGGGGGTCGACAGTGGCGTCGCCCAGACCTTGCATCGGCTGCGGCAGACCGCGCTATCAGGGAGCAGCGTCCAGGATGAAATTCGCCTGACCCTGCCCGATGGCGAAGTTCATGGACTGGAATTGCGGGTCCATCCGGTCGGTGATCCGGTGGACAAGGTTGCGTGGTACCTGACCGAGGCAACGGCGCGCCAGGAATTGAACGAGGTGCTGCGCAGCGAACAGGCCTTGCTGACGGATTTTCTCGACAATGCCCCGGTCGGCTTCTTTTCCGTTGATCAATCCGGGCAGTTCGTCCTGTCCAACAATACCCTCGCGGGCTGGCTGGGCTATCGCACGGACGAATTGGCGGCGGGCCAGGATTTGAGCAGTGTCGTGGTCGGAGACTGCGGCTTTCTGCTGCCCGGCCATGATGACGATGGCGGCGAGATGGATGGGGAAGGTCAGGTTGATGGCCGGCCGGAAGACCGGACCCCAACGACACGCAATCTGGACGTCACCTTCAAGGCCCGCAATGGCGATACTTTTCAGGCCCAGATCACGCAATCCGTGGTCGGTAATGCGGCCGAGGGCGAGGCGCGAACCCGTTCCGTGGTGCGCAATCTATCACGCGAGATGGCGCGCCGCAGCGCCTTGCAGACGGCGGAGCGGCGTTTCCGTGAATTCTTCGATCATGCCCCGGTGGCGGTGGTCCTGCTGGACGGCGAAGGGGTCATCCAGGAGGCCAACATTACCTTCATGTCGCTGCTGGGCGAGGGGGAGTCGGCGGTCGACCGTTCCCTGTTCGATTTTGTCTCCAAGGAGGATCATGATGCCGTGGGCGCCCAACTGCGGGCGGCCTGGGCCGATGAGCCGTCGACGGGACCGCTGGAACTGGCCCTGTTCTCGGGCTCCCGACAGCGGCAGATGGAACTCTACGCCTCCGGCATGACCGATGCCGAGGGCGGAATTTCCGGTATCCTGCTGCATCTGATCGACAACACGACCCAGCGCAATCTGGAACTGCAATTCGCCCAATCGCAAAAAATGCAGGCGGTTGGCCAATTGGCCGGTGGCGTGGCCCATGATTTCAACAATCTGCTGACCGCGATGATCGGCCATTGTGATTTGTTGCTGCTGCGCGCCCGTCCCGGCGACGAGACCTTTCCCGAGATCATGCAAGTCAAGCAGAACGCCAACCGGGCCGCCAATCTGGTGCGCTAGTTGCTGGCGTTTTCCCGGCAACAGACCTTGCGTCCCAAGGTGCTCTCCCTGACGGATGTATTAGCGGAACTGACCCATCTGGTGCGCCGCCTGATCGGCGAAAACATTGAGTTGCGCATTGAACATGGCCGCGATCTGGGCCTGGTCAAGGTCGACCAGGGGCAGTTCGAACAGGTGGTGATCAATCTGGCCGTCAACGCCCGTGATGCCATGACCGGGGGCGGTGTCCTGGAGATTAGCAGCGCCAATATCTCGCTGCAGGAATCGCGCAACCTGGGCAACGATCTGATCAAACCGGGCGAATATGTCATGGTGCAGGTCAAGGACACGGGCAAAGGCATCAAAAAGGCGGATCTGGGGCGGATTTTCGAGCCGTTCTTCACCACAAAATTGCCCGGCACGGGCGCGGGCTCGGGTACCGGATTGGGACTTTCAACGGTATTTGGCATTGTTAAGCAGACCGGGGGGTATATCTTCCCGGAAAGCCAGATCGACGAAGGCACGACGTTCTCGATCTATTTGCCGCGCCATATTCCGGCCGAGGACGATGCCTCCCCCACCGGTGCCGAGGAAGAAGACGAGCGTCCCAAGGACCTAACCGGCAAGGGCAAGATTCTGCTGGTGGAGGACGAGGAAGCGGTCCGTATGTTCGCCGCCCGGGCCCTGCGCAACAAGGGCTATACGGTTTTGGAAGCCGATTGCGGCGAGGCGGCGCTGGATCAATTCAACGAAGAAAACGGTGAAATCGATCTGCTGGTCTCGGATGTGGTGATGCCGCAGATGGACGGCCCCACCCTGGTCCGCGAGGTGCGTCAGCAGCGTCCGGATTTGAAGGTCATCTTCATCTCCGGTTATGCCGAGGATGCTTTCCGCCGCAATCTGGACCCGGACAGTGAATTCGAATTGCTGCCCAAACCATTTTCACTGAAACAGCTCGCCGGCCGGGTCAAGGACGTCATCGGCGGCTAGCGCATGTCGGGTTTAACCAAACCCGAACCCATGCGCTAAACCTTTAGAATAGAGCAACTTATCCGCATTCAATTGAATGCGGGTTGCTTTAGGCTTTCGCCGATATGGTGGCGTTGTCGGCCGCCCGGCGGCGATGCCTGCTAATTCAAGTGCACATATTCGAAATCGACCGGCTGGTTGTTGATGCCGCGGGCCGGCGGGGCGATCCAGGCGGCGAACTTGCCTGGTTCGGTGACCGGCTGCATCAGGCCGATGACATAGGCCCTGTCGGCGGAAGTGGGCAGCCAGTTGCCATGCTGCTCGGTCCATGCCGCTTCGGTGATCACCTCGCCGGCGGGGTTGACGCGCACGCCGCCGGTGTTTTCCAGGTTGAAACTGCCGATGCGGCGGTTGAAGGCGCGGTGGGGCAGCTTCAGTTCGAAGTTGATGCCGGCCCGCTTGATGATCTGGTTCCAGCGCCGCACGCCGCGGTCGCAATCGGTGACATAGTCGTCCCGCAGGCGTTCGTTGATCACCGTCAGGGCGTTGTCGTGGCGGGTGACGAATGTCTCGCCGTCCAGTTCCAGGATCGGATACTCGTCGTTGCCCAACTTGTGGTCATCGTCGATCTTGGTTTCCTCGAACCGGCCCTTCAGGCCCATGGAATAGAAATTCGCCGCATTGGTGGAGCGCTCGGAGCCGAACAGGTCCAGGGATACCGAGAAATGGAAGTTCAGGTATTTCTGAATGGTGGGCAGATCAATGCCGCCCATCTCCCGCACCTTGTCCTCGCCGTGCTGTTTCATCAGCTCGCAGGCCCTTTGGATCACCCGGCCGACGCCGGTCTCGCCCACGAACATATGATGGGCTTCCTCGGTCAGCATGAAACGGCAGGTGCGCGACAGCGGGTCGAAGCCGCTTTCGGCCAGGGAGGCCAGTTGATATTTGCCGTCCCGGTCGGTGAAATAGGTGAACATGTAGAAGGACAGCCAATCCGGCGTCTCTTCGTTGAAGGCGCCCAGTATGCGCGGCTTGTCGACATCGCCGGAATGGCGCAGCAGCATCTCCTCCGCCTCTTCCCGGCCGTCGCGGCCGAAATAGCCGTGGAGGAGATAGACCATGGCCCACAGATGCCGGCCTTCCTCCACATTGACCTGAAACAGATTGCGCAGATCGTACAGGGACGGCGCGGTCAGACCCAGTTGCCGTTGCTGCTCGACCGAGGCGGGCTCGGTGTCGCCTTGGGTCACGATCAGACGGCGCAGCATGCCCCGGTA
>JASLLM010000159.1 GCA_030747035.1 Alphaproteobacteria bacterium
CGACATCAGGGTGCGGACCTGGATGCCCATGTCCTCCAGCCGGCTGCGGCCGCCCAGATCGGGCAAATCCACGATGAAAGAGGCACCGACGACTTCGCCGCCGGCATCGCGCACCAATTGCACGGCGGCGGCGGCGGTGCCGCCCGTGGCGATCAGATCGTCGATGATCAGGATGCGGTCGCCCGGCTCGACGCTGTCGATATGGATTTCCACCTCGTCGGTGCCGTATTCCAGTTCGTACTCGACGGAAATGGTCTGCCAGGGCAGCTTGCCCTTTTTGCGGATGGCGACGAAACCGATGGAAAGCTGGTGCGCCACCGCGCCGCCCAGGATGAAGCCCCGTGCCTCGATCCCGGCGATGCGGGAAATGGCGCTGCCCGCGAAGGGTTGTACAAGCTCGTCCACGGTACGGCGAAAGCCGGCGGGATGTTCCAGCAGAGTGGTGATATCGCGGAACATGATACCCGGTTTTGGGTAGTCGGGAATGGTGCGAACCAGATCCTTGATGTCCATAACCCTACCCTCCTTCAACCGTTCAGAACGCGGCCAGCGACCGCATCCAGTTTTGCCAGCATCGCCGCATCCCGCTTTTCCGGGCTGGTGATCAGCGCCATCTGCAACGCCTGATCGTCGCCGGAAGGACAAACCGCCGGGCGCTCCGCCATCCTTGGCGCCACCGCCTTGACCAGGGCGCGGGCGTGATCGGCGTTGCCCAGCAGAACCTTGATGATATCGTCCACTTCGACGGCGTCATGATCCGGGTGCCAACAATCAAAATCGGTGACCATGGCCACGGTGGCATAGGGGATTTCCGCCTCGCGGGCCAATTTCGCCTCCGGCATATTGGTCATGCCGATGACATGGCAGCCCCATTGGCGGTACAGATTGCTTTCCGCCAGGGTGGAAAACTGCGGCCCTTCCATGCACAGATAGGTGCCGCCGCGATGCACCGGCACGCCGACCTGGCGGGCGGCTTGTTCGCACCAGTCGCCAAGGCGGGCATTGACCGGATGGGCCATGGAAACATGCGCCACCATGCCGGGGCCAAAAAAGCTTTTTTCCCGCGCGAAAGTACGATCGATGAACTGGTCGATGATCACGAAAGTGCCGGGCGGCAGCTCTTCCTTGAAGGAGCCGCAGGCCGACAGCGAGATGATGTCGGTGACGCCGGCCCGCTTCATGGCGTCGATATTGGCACGGTAGTTGATCGAGGACGGTGATTGCACATGGCCGCGGCCATGGCGGGGCAGAAAGACCATGTCGATGCCGTCCAGATTGCCGAACAGCAATTCATCCGACGGCGTCCCCCAGGGGCCTTCGACGGCCTCCCAGCGGGTCTCGGCCAAGCCATCGATTTCATACACACCGCTGCCGCCAATGACGCCCAAGACAGGCGAGCCATGGATCTCGCTCATTAATCGTCCTCCCTGACAAAACCAACGGGGCACCATAGCGACAAAAGGAAAAACCGCCAATGGCGGGTGCCGGCAAATTGCCGTAGAATCACGTTTTTTGGCGTTCAAGCCGCGAATGGGGATATCTGTACTGTGGTGACGGGTCAACGCCAGCGCCTGCATGGGCTGGATCACTTGCGGGCGCTGGCGATTGTGCTGGTGCTTTTGTTCCACTATCGGGTTTATTATGGTCTTCCGGAGGCGCTGGAATTCCGCGGCCTGGATATCATCAGTGGCTTTGGCTGGTCCGGGGTGGACCTGTTCTTCGTGCTCAGCGGCTATTTGATCGGCGACAAATTGTTCGCCGACATCGACGGCCACGGCAGCGTTCGGTTCAAGCGCTTCTGTATGAACCGGGCCTTTCGCATATTCCCCGCCTACCTTGTCGCCGTGGCGATCTATTTCTCCTTTTCGGAAATTCAGGAAGGCCGGGCGCTGCAGCCTTTGTGGAAGTTTCTGACCTTTACCCAGAACATCCCCATCGATCTTCGCGCCAATACCTTTTCCCATGCCTGGTCGTTGTGCGTGGAGGAGCATTTTTATCTGGCATTGCCGCTGCTGCTCTATTTCCTGTTCGCCAGGCGAATGCAGAGCAAGGGCGGATATATCCTGCTCGGCCTGATCGTCCTGGGCATCTTGATCCGCTATGTCAACTGGTCGGAATTTGTCGAACCTCTGTTTGGCCGCCGGCGTCTGGGCGCGGCCTTCATACACCTCTATTATCCAACATATACGCGCCTGGACGGCCTGATCGTCGGCGTCGCCATTGCTGCCCTGTTCCGCTACCAGCCCAGGCTAAGGGAACAGATTACCCGCCATGGAAATCTGGTTCTGGGTGCCGGGCTGGTTGTTCTTTTCGGCTGCCACCAGATGTTTGGCGGCGATCTCATTTCGACGGAATTCTGGAGCCTGCAAACCAGCTTGGCCGGGTTTCCGTTGCTTTCCATTGGCTATGGACTGCTGGTCGTCGCCGCGCTCAGTCCCGGCAGCCTGCTCCATCGCTTCCAATTCAAACCAACGGCGGCCCTCGCCACGGTCTCCTATTCGATCTATCTGGTGCACAAGATGAGCAACCACTGGATCAACGAAAACCTGACCGACTTCGTGGAGCTGAACGAAGCGCAGATTTTTGCCGTCTGCCTTGCCGCAGCAGTTCTGGGAGGGGCGGCCATGTATGGTTTGGTGGAGAAGCCCTTTCTGATATTGCGGGCTAGGCTGGCGAACTAACCGGTCACAAATGGAAAGGGCCGCCAATGGCGGCCCCAACCAATATGACATTTTCAATGAAACTAAGCCGGCCCGCTCCCCCACCCGGCCGCCCACGGGATCATCATCACTGGGCGCCCGGGTGGGGGAGCGGGCCGGTGATGCCTCATTTAGGCTGAATCCTAATGCAGATCGGCCCAGACCTTTCGCTTGACGCCGTAAAGCACAAGGGTCAGGACGATCAGGAACAGGACCACCTTGACGCCCATGCGCTTGCGCGCCTCCATGGCCGGCTCCGCCGTCCACATCAGGAAGGCCGACACATCCCTGGCGATCTGCTCCTTCGTGGGCGCTGTACCGTCGGCATATTCCACCGCTTCATCGTCGATGGGCGGGCCCATGGCGATCTGATGGCCCGGGAAATAGCGGTTGTACGCCATGCCCTCGGCCAGAGTGACGCCCTCGGGCGGCTCCTCCTCATAGCCAAGCAGCAGCGAGTAGAGATAGTTCTCGCCGCCGATCCGGGCCTTGGCAATCAGGGACAGATCGGGCGGAAAGGCGCCGTTGTTCGAGGCCCGCGCCGCCTTTTCATTGTCGAAGGGCGAAGGCATGTAGTCGAACAGCTTGCCCGGACGCTCGTACATCTCGCCCTCGTCGTTGGGTCCGCCCATCACGGTGTACTCCGCCGCGATGGTCTTGGCCTCTTTCTCGGTCAAGCCGATCTCCAACAGATTGCGGAAGGCAATGAAGCGCAGGCCGTGACAGCCGCTGCAAACCTCGCGGTAGACCTGCAGGCCGCGCTGTAGCGAGGCGCGGTCAAAGGTGCCGAAGGGGCCGCTATGGCTCCAATCCACCTTCATGATGGGTTCGGCGCTGCCCGCGGCCAGGGCCGGCGAGGCATGGTACAGGGGTGAGGCAAACAGGGCCGTAACAGCCGTGAAGGCAAGGACTTTTGCAAACTTATACATTAGCCGCGGTCCTCCGCCTTGGCCGCGGCCGCATCGGGCGCGCCGCCTCCACCGCCATCATCACCGCTGCTTTCAAGAACCGCCGTGGCGATGGATTCCGGCAGCTTCCTGGGCCGTTCGAACCAGCCGATAAAGGGCAGCACCAGGAAGAACAGGAAGTACAGCGCCGTGGACAGACGGCCGATGACGATGAAAATACCCTCCGGCGGTTTGGCGCCCAGATAGCCCAGCACGAAGCAATTGAGGAAGAAAGCCCAGAACAGCATCTTGTAGACGGGGCGGAAGCGCGCCGAACGCACCTTGGAGGTATCCAGCCAGGGCAACGCGAACAGGATGAAGATGGACGCGAACATGGCGATGACGCCGAACAGTTTGTCCGGGATGGCGCGCAGAATGGCGTAGAACGGCAGGAAGTACCATTCCGGCACGATATGGGTCGGCGTTACCAGGGGATTGGCCGGGATGTAATTGTCCGGCTCACCCAGCAGGTTGGGCGCGAAGAACAGCAGCAAGGCGAAGATGATGCCAAAGATCCCCATGCCGTACAGGTCCTTGACCGTGTAGTAGGGATGGAAGGGGATGGTGTCCTGGGGCCCCTTGATGTCGATGCCCAGGGGATTGTTCGACTTGTGCACATGCAGGGCCCAGAGGTGGACGAAGACCACCGCGAAAATCACGAAGGGCAGCAAGTAGTGCAGGCTGTAGAAGCGGTTCAGGGTCGGCTGGTCGACGGCGAAACCGCCCCATAGCCAGGCCACGATCTCCTCGCCCACCAGAGGCACGGCGGAGAACAGGTTGGTGATCACCGTGGCGCCCCAGAAGCTCATCTGGCCCCAGGGCAGCACATAGCCCATGAAGGCCGTGGCCATCATCAGAATGAAGATGATGATGCCCAGCCACCACAACAGCTCCCGTGGCTCCTTGTACGAGCCGTAATACATGCCCCGGAAGATATGGATATAAACCACGATGAAGAACATCGAGCCGCCGTTGGCATGCATGTAGCGCAGCAACCAGCCATAGTTCACATCGCGCATGATATGTTCAGTGGAGGCAAAAGCCATATCCGCATGCGGCGTATAATGCATGGCTAGAACGATACCGGTGATGATCTGCAGAACCAGCATCATCCCGGCCAGGGAACCCATGTTCCACCAGTAGTTCAGATTCTTCGGCGTCGGGTAGACCACCAGGCTGTCGTTGATGAAGCCGAATATCGGCAGCCGGTACTCGATCCATTTAAGGACCGGGTTGTTGGTTTGAAAACTTGAATGACCTGACATATCCGCCCCCTAGCCGATCTTGATGTTGTTGTCGTCCAGGAAGACGTACTTGGGCACCGGCAGATTGGTCGGTGCCGGGCCTTTGCGAATGCGTCCCGAGGTATCGTAGTGGGAGCCGTGGCAGGGGCAGAACCAGCCGTTGTACTCACCCGCCTGGCCCAGGGGCACACAGCCCAGATGGGTGCAGACGCCAACCAAGACCAGCCATTGGGGCTTTTCCGCCCTGACATCGTCGCCTTCGGGATCGGGCAGATCAGCCATGGCGACATCCTTCGCCTTGGCGATTTCCGCTTCCGTGCGGTGGCGGATGAAAACCGGCTTGCCGCGCCAACTGACCGTGATGGATTGACCCACCTCGATGCCCGACAAATCAACTTCGATCGAGGAAAGCGCCAGAACATCCTGGGAGGGGTTCATTTGATCGACTAGGGGCCAAACAAACCCAACCGTGCCGACGGCGCCAAGACCTGCGGCGGCTACATACAGGAAATCCCGGCGGCTGGGGTCATGGGTATCCCCGCCTGTGCTATCCGCCATGGTTCGATCACCTTATCTTAAATTATTGGGAGATTACGCTGCCCCTATTTGTCATGCCGCCGCGCATTTGTCCAGCCATGGACGCGCGATCTGGTGGGGTTAGCCGCATGTGCGGCGATTTGCCCGTGCGCACTGGCCAGATCGGAGCGAATCGGCGATGCTAGGCCGATGCGCCTGGCCCTTTATCAACCGGATATTCCGCAAAACACCGGCACCCTGGTCCGCCTTTGCGCTTGTCTTGGGGTGCCCCTGGATATTATCGAACCCTGCGGCTTTACCTTCACCGACAAACAGCTGCGCCGGGCGGCCATGGACTATGCCGAGCGGGCGGAGCTTCGGCGGCACGATTCCTGGAGCGACTTTCTGCCCGGGCTGAACGGAAGGCTGCTTCTGGCCAGTACCAAGGGGGCGGTGCCCTACGCCGACTTCGCCTTTCGCAACGAAGATATTATTTTGCTGGGGCAGGAACAGTCCGGCGTGCCGGAAGAGGTTCATGCCCGCGCCGATGCACGGCTGGTGATACCCATGCAGGCCGGCGCACGGTCGCTGAACATCGCCGTCGCGGGCGCTATGATTCTAGGAGAGGCCTTGCGCCAGACGGATGGCTTTGCTACCGACGGGTTGACTTGAATGGGAGATTTCTGATGCCGCGTAGCTTTTTGTGCCTGTGCGTATTGTTGCTGTTTTGGCCCGGCCCTGCCGCCTTGGCGGCGGATGCGGGGATTGCCGCCTTTCAAGGCGTGTGGCGGGGCAATGCCGTTTCGGAAAGCGATATCAGCGCCAATTTCCAGCTGACCAGCCGGGATATCGATGTCACCGTCCGCACCGGTGACGGCGGCGGTTTTAATATCGTCTGGAACACGGTGCAGCGGCAAAAGGGCGATCCGAACAACCCCCGGGAAAAGCTGAAAAGCACGGAAATGCAGTTTGCCCCCGTGCGTCCCGGCGTTTGGCGCAGCCTCGGCAACGGCGATCCGCTGAATAGCGCGGCACCGTTCGCCTGGGCCTATGTCAAGGGCGGCAGCCTGAACATCGTAACCATGCAGATTTACGCCGACGGGCGCCATGAAACGCAAAGCTACCGCCGCACCCTGTCGGGCACCGGCATGGCCCTGGAGTTCATCCGCACCGTGGACGGCGAACAAGTGCGCCGGGCCAGCGGCCGCCTGGTCAAGGTGGCGAAATAGTGGTGGATACAGTCGTCTTCGATCTGGGCGGCGTACTGATTGATTGGAGCCCCTACCACCTGTACCGGAAACTGTTCGACAGCGATGAGGAAATCGCCCGTTTTCTGGAGGAAATCGACCTCTACACCTGGCTGCACGGCATCGACGCGGACAAACCGTTCCAGCGCGGCGTCGAGGAATTGTCGGCCCGCCTGCCCCAGCACAGCGAATTGATCGAGGCCTATTGGCACCGCTGGGCGGAAACCATCAATGGCACCCTGGATGACAGCCTGGCGGTGCTGGAGGAGTTGAAGGCGCAGGGCGTGCCCCTTTATGTGATCTCCAACTGGTCATCGGAAACCTGGCACCACGCCACGGACCGCTTTGATTTTCTCGATTGGTTCGACGGCCTGGTGATCTCCGGCCTGGAAGGGGTGGCGAAGCCCGATCCGGGCATCTTCCAGATCGCCTGTGCGCGCCACGATATTACACCTGAAACCGCCGTTTTCATTGATGACCGGGCCGAGAATGTGGACAGCGCCCGTGACCTGGGTTTTCACGGCATTCACTTCACGGATGCGGCGGTCATGCGGCAGGAATTTGTTGACTTGGGACTATTGTCATGAGCCAGAGCAAACCGACCATCGGCTTTATTGGCCTGGGCCTGATGGGCCAAGCCTTTACCCGCTGTCTGTGCCGCCTTGGCTACACAGTCGTTGGCTATGATCTGCAGGACGGGAAAATCACCGCCGCTGCCGAGCATGGCGTCCAGGCGGCGGCATCGGCCGCCGATCTGACCGCCCGGGCGGATCTGGTGCTAATCTGCGTTACCTCGACCGATGGCGTGCGCGCGGCGGTATTCGGCCCCGGCGGCGTTGTGGAAGCCGCCAATGCCGACAAATTGCTGGTGGATCATTCCACCTCCATCGTCCAGGACACCAAGGACATGGCGGCGGAGCTGTTGGAACGAACCGGCATGGGCTGGATCGACGCGCCGGTTTCGGGCGGGCCACCGGCGGCCCGGACCGGAAGCCTGGCGATCATGGCCGGGGGCGCGGATACGGATATCGCCCGCGTGGCGCCGGTAATGGACGATCTGGCGGCGCAGTTCACCCACATGGGTCCGGTAGGCGCCGGCCAGGTGACCAAAATGATCAATCAGGTTCTGGTCCTGAACAACTACGCCATCCTGGCGGAAGCCTTGGCCATGGCCGAGGCGGGCGGTATTGATGCTGGTAAAATCCCGGAAGCACTGGGTGCCGGCCATGCGGGCAGCAACATGCTGGCGTCCATGTATCCGCGCATGCTGGCCCGTGATTTCGAACCGGCCGGTTTCGCCCGGCAGATCCTGAAGGACCTGGACATGGTGCATGACCTGGCTAAATCCCTGGCCGTGCCCACGCCGATGTCCGGCCAGACCGCCAGCCTGTATCGGATTCTTAATTCCAAGGGGCATGGCGAGTTGGACGGCATCGCGGTTCTGAAACTTTTCGACCCCAAAGATGGCGTTTAGATACGGGTATCCTTGATAAAAGAAACCAAAAATCATGATTTGAGATACCATAATAATATCAATGAGTTATATTAGTTAGTTGCGTATCAAGAAAAACTATGGTCTATAATGTCCTAGGAATCTGGGGTGATTCGTAATCTAGGAATAAATCAATGACCAAGAGTTGCCGGGCACCGATTGCGTTCTTCGTCGTAACCGTCGCTTTCATGCATGCCTTCGCCGCCGGCGCGGCCACTTACCGGGATGCGCTTGAGCATTTGCGCAAGGGTTCGTTTCAGTTGGCGCGCGGCCAATTGCTGACCTTGGCCGAGCAAAATCATGTGGGCGCGCAATTTCAATTGGGCCTGATGGCGCATCTTGGCCGGGGCCGGCCGCAGAATTTTCTCACGGCGCAGAAATGGTATCGGCAGGCCGCGAAGGCGGGCGATGCCAATTCGCAAAATAACCTTGGCGTCATCTACCGTGACGGTCTGGGAATTGCTGCCGATCCGGTCCGTGCCTACAAATGGTTCAGCCTGGCGGCATCGCAACGCAATGTGCGGACGGTCGAGAATCTGCGCGGTCTGGTGCATGATTTGAGCAAGGCGGATGTCTTGCGCGGGCAACTCCTGGCGCAGCAATACCAGGGCGAGATGGACAGGCCGAAGCAAAAGGTTGCCATGGCGGTTCAGGCCGCCAAGCCGGCCCCAGCCAAGGCACCCGTGCCGAAGGCGCCCGAGCTGAAGGTATCAGAATTGAAAGCCGCTGAGGCGAAAACCGTGCCCCGGCCGGTGCAGGTAACGGAAGCGGCCAAGCAGCCGGAAAAAGAGTCTTCGATCCTGGCATCAATCAAGGCCTTTGTCGCACCGCTGCGGCAGGACAAGGCTGTTGCCGTGAAGAAGGCTCCGATGGAACAGGCTCCGCTGGTACAGGCTCCGCTGGAAAAGGCAGCGGTGGAACAGGCACCGCCGCAACCGGCTTTGCTGGAAAAGACCCCGGCGAAAAAGGCGCCGGCCATCGTCACGAAACAGATCGGCAAGGGCGAATATCTGGTGCAGCTGGGGCTGTTCAGAAACCCGGGGAATATTTCCCGGATTCACGCCAAATTGCAGGGTCAGGGCCTGAAGGTGATGGTGGAGAAAGTCGATCTTGGCGGCAAGCGCTACCAAAGGCTGCGCGTGGGACCCTATGTCAGCAAGGCCGAGGCCAGATCCATGGCCAAAAGGGTCGACGGCATCCTCAGAATTCGCTCACTCGTTGTCTATCACGGTACGTCCAGCCAGGCCGAAGCCACCGGCGGGCGGAAGAATCACTTATAATACGCGTATCAGGTGAGTTAAAACGCCGCCCCATACAAGGACGGTGAGCGTCCCAAGATAAGCTATCTTGATGACGCCGACAGTTGGCTCGGACTGACCGAGCACAAAATGGCCGATTGTCCCCGCCGGGCGGTTGATTGATCCTGTTTCGCAGTCCGTTCCGGGTCGTTGTAGCATGTTCAGCCCTCTTGCGCCGCATCGCCGGGGATTGTCCGACGAAGGTTGCTATGCGGCGGCTAGAGGGCCTTTTCAGGGCTGGGAACGAATGCCCTGACGGTAACCGTTAGATAAAGCGGCTAATTTCCGCGAAAAAGTTACCCCAGATCGCCACGGCGGCGCAGCTCAAGCCATGGACGGTGATACGGGACACCGCCTTTTCCGCGTCGCGAAACCATCCAAGGATGGAATTTGTGCTTTTGGGGGATATCGTTGCGTCTACGCAATGATCGGAAATAACGTGACTTTGAAGCAACATGATACGTCTCCATTCGGCAGTCCCGCCACCGTGCTCATCCGAAGAAGGCGACCGGTTAAGGACTTTGCGCCCCGCAGTTTCGTGCGGTTTGCCCTTTCGTGGATCTACTGCCAACGGTCAAAAAAAACCGCTTGCAACAGTGATATTGCCATGAAGATGTTAAGAACAAGTTAACGGACGAAAAACCCGTTAAACCGCCACGGAGGCAAGAATGCCGACGATGACGATAACCACCATCAACTCCACCAACGTGAACCCCGATTGCCGACCGCCGTGGCACCCCCTGTCTTCGACCATACGGATCCTTTGCCTCCAACCGCCGCCTGCCAGAATAATGCCAATTATACCAGTCGCCATAAGTCATGACACGATCGCCCATTCTCTCCGGGTGATTGAGGCTATTTTGTCTGGTCTGT
>JASLLM010000015.1 GCA_030747035.1 Alphaproteobacteria bacterium
AATGTCACGGGAAAGGTGCAACATCGCCCCGGCCAGCCCGCGTTCGCGAATGCGGCGCTGTAATTCAGCCAGTCGCTCCTGCCGAGACTTCATTATCATTTGGCTCTCGGGCAGTGACCTACCGGTTTCGTTCGCCGCGGATCATATCGGCGCATTTTTCACCGACCATGATCGAAGGCGCATTGGTGTTGCCCGAGGTGATCACAGGCATGATCGAGGCGTCGGCGATGCGCAGGCCCGACAGGCCGCGTACGCGCAGGCGGTCGTCCACCACGCTCATCTCGTCATTGCCCATCTTGCAGGTGCCCACGGGATGATAAATCGTCGCCGCGCTGTTGCGGATATGCTGGATGATCTCCTCGTCCGTCTGGGCCTCGGCGCCGGCGCCATGTTCGCATTCCAGATATTCGGCGAACGGTTGCGTATTAAGGATCTGGCGCAGGATCTTCACGCCCCGCAGCATGCCCTGCACATCCTCGTCCCGGTCCAGATAGTTGGGCTGGATCGCCAGGCGTGTGCCGCCGTTCGCCTTCACCAGGCGCACATCACCCCGGCTTTTCGGGCGGGTGAAACAGATCGACGCGGTGCCGCCGGGGAAGGGATGGAAGACGAAACCGCCTTCGGAGGAATAGTCGAAGCTGAAGGGCCGGTAGTTGATCTGTATATCCGGGCGCCCGCCCGCCTGCCGGGAATCCAGAAAACCGCAAATCTCCGTACTGGTCAGCCCAAACGCACCCGTACGCGTTATGCCATAGCGCAACAGCTCGAAGCCCATGCGCGGTTTGTTGCTGAGCATCTGGTTCAGCGTGGGATAGGCCGGTTTCAGGCGCGGCTGCAGATGCACGAAGGCATGGTCGTGCAGATTCTTGCCCACGCCCGGCAAATGATGGGTCGGTTCAATACCCACTTCCTGCAATTCGCCACTGTCACCGATGCCCGATTGCAGCAGGATCTGCGGCGAACCGATGGCGGAGGCCGCCAATATGACCTCCCGCCCCGCCTTCCCGATTGTCGTGGCACCACCGTCATCGGTGAATTCAACGCCGCTGACGCGGTTGCCGTCCAGCAGGATGCGGGAAACGTTGGCGCCGGTGCGGATGGTCAGGTTGGCGCGGTTGCGGGCCGGCTTCAGATATCCTTGCGCGGTGGAGGCGCGGCGGCCGTTGCGGATGGTGCCCTGCACCTTGGCGATGCCGTGCTGATCGCCGGTATTCAGATCATCAATCCGCGGGATCCCGCTGGCCACGGCGGCCTCCAGGAACTTGAAGGAGGACTCGTTGCTGGGCAGGGTGTTGGAGACCGCAATGGGCCCGCCGACGCCATGGCTGGCGTTCTCACCGTGCTGGTGATCTTCCATTTTGCGGTAAAACGGCAGCACATCGTCCCAGCCCCAGCCCTCGTTGCCGGAATCCCGCCAGTCGTCGTAATCCTGGGCCTGACCCCGGATATAGAGCATGCCGTTGATCGAGGAAGAGCCACCCAGCACCTTGCCGGAAGGAAAGAACATCGGCCGGCCGTTCAGGCCCGGCACCGGCTCCGACTTGCGCAGCCAGGTGGTTTTGGGGTTGGTCAGTAGATGGGGAAACAGCACGGGGATATGGATGAATGGGTGGCGGTCCTTGCCCCCCGCCTCCAGCAACAGGACGGAGACACTGCCGTCCTCGGACAGGCGTCCCGCCGCCGCCGCACCACCCGAACCCGAACCTATGACGATATAGTCGTATTGCATGCCTATCCCTCTCAACGCCGGGCCAGGGCCAGGCCAATGCCGGTGCCAATCAAAAGGGCGCCGGTAATACGGCTCCGGATTCTGGCCCGCCGTCCACCCGTCAGAAACCCGCGCAGCCGTCCCGCCAACAGGGCATAGCCGGTATCGAAGGTGGTCGCGATGACGACGAAACTTACGCTCATGAGAACCAATTGCGGGCCCAGGGGCGCTCCTGGGTCAATGAACTGCGGAAAGAAAGCGGCGTAGAACAGGATCGTCTTTGGATTGGTGATGGCGACGACGATACCCTGCCAGAACACCGCCGTCTTGGTGCGCCGTGCGCCGGCTTCCGCGTCATCCAGGGTTCCGCCCCTGGCGCGCCATTCCCGTAGACCGAGGTAAATCAGATAAGCCGCACCGAGCCAGCGGATCAGCTCGAACAAATCGGCCAGCAGCACGAAGGCGGTGGATAAACCCAAGGCGCCAGCCGCCACCAGCATGGCATTGCCCAGGCTGGAGCCCGCCACCGTGGCCAGGCCGGTGCCTGTGCCATGGCGCAGCGACTGGGCCACCACCAGGGTAACGATGGGACCGGGCATCAGGATCAACACCGCCGTCGCCAGGCAAAAGGCCAAATACAGTTCAATGCTCATGCGGCACATTTAACGGCAGAACGGGCAACACGGCAATATGCGGCCTTGGCATCCCCGCCCGACAACAGGCATTATAAGCGCATAAAAACAATAAATGCCGCGAACGGGAGCTTGGGAGCCGATGACGGTAGACACATCGAACTGGACATTGACCGGTTTGGCCCAACGTCAGGCCGAAAAACATGGCGAGCGCGAGTTTATGTCGTTTGAGCACGGCACCTCGCTCACCTTTGCATCATTGCACCGTGACAGCGACCGTCTGGCCGGAAATCTGGCCAGCCTGGGCGTGGGGCCGGAAGACCGGGTCATGGTGATGTTGAAGAACCGCATTGAACTGATGCTGGCGATGTTCGCGATCATGAAACTGGGCGCCATCTTCGTGCCCATCAACACCGACCTCAACGGCGCCTTCCTGCAACACCAGATGCGCAACGCCGAACCACGGGTGCTCTTCCTTGACGCCGATCTCGCCGATGCCTTTGACGCGGTTCAGGGCGGCAACGAAAGCCTTGCCGCCATCGTCTATGTGGCGGGCGAGGTACCGGCGGAACGGCCCGATGTCCTGGCAGGGGCGCCGGCCATGACTTTCGCGGCATTCTCCGAACTTGCCGGGTCCCAAGATGATGTGCTGGTCACGCCCAAGCCCGAGGACATCGCCTGTATCATGTACACATCCGGCACCACGGGGCCATCCAAGGGCGTCCTGCTGCCGCATGCCCATTGCTATCTGTTCGGCCGGGGCATGGCCCGCGCCATGGAAATGACGGAACAGGATTGCCAATATGTCTGCATGCCCCTGTTCCATGCCATGGGACTGTTGATGCAGGTGATGAGTTCCCTGCTGACCGGTTCCAGGGTCTATTGCATCGAACGCTTTTCACCGCAAAGTTGGCTGGACGATGTGCGGGCCTGCGGAGCGACCGTATCGAACGCACTTGGCGTCATTCCCGAGTTCATCTTCCGCAGTCCCGAATCCGAGTACGACCGCGATCACAAACTACGCCTGGTGGCCGCCATTCCCATCGCCGCCGAGTGGGGCGAGGCCATGCAGCAACGTTTCGGCTTCAAATTCATGCAGCTCTACGGCATGACTGAGATCAACATAGTCTCGTATACCAATCAGGACGATCCCCTGCTGCCCGGTCTGGCCGGTCATGTGCTGGACGATTTTTTCGAGCTGCGCATCGTGGATACGGCAACCGATACCGCCCTGCCCCGGGGTGAAATCGGCGAAATCCTGGTCCGGCCCAAGGTGCCGTTCTGCCTCAACCAGGGCTATTTCCGCATGCCGGAGAGGACCGTCGATGCCCGGCGCAATTTGTGGTTCCACACTGGAGACGCGGGCTATTTCGATGACCAGGGACGGCTCTACTATGCCGACCGGATCAAAGACCGAATTCGGCGCCGGGGCGAGAATATTTCCAGCTTCGAGATCGAGCAGGTCCTGAACGATCATCCGGACGTCAATGAAAGCGCCGTAGTCGGCATCAAGGTCGAGGACGCGGGTGGCGAGGACGAGGTCAAGGCCTACATCGTCACCGACGGCGGCGCTGACATCGACAATGTCGCCTTGCTGGACTATTGCGTCGAACAAATCCCCCGTTTCGCGGTACCCCGTTATATCGAAGCGGTCGAAGCCATTGGCAAGACCGCGACGGGCAAGATTCAAAAGGAGCCGCTACGACAGGCCGGCGTGACCAACCGCACTTGGGATCGGGAGTCCGTCGGCTACAAGATCGCCCGGCGGGTTTGAGGCCGCCGGCGGGGATGATGTATTTTGATCGGGTGTGCGACAATTTTTGACAGTGGGGAGCCAAAGAGGCCATGACGCAGGATATTTCCAATTGGACCCTGACCGGTTTGCTGCAACGGCAGGCGGAAGCCCAGGGTGAGCGGGAGTTTATGTCGTTCGAACACGGCACCTCGCTCAGCTTCGCCTCGCTGCACGCCGACAGCAACCGCCTGGCGCGCAATCTGGCTAGTCTGGGCGTGACGCCGGGGGACCGGGTCATGGTCATGCCGAAGAACCGCATAGAGTTCATGCTGGCCATGTTCGCGATCATGAAACTGGGCGCCATCTTCGTCCCCGTGAATACGGAACTGAAGGGCGCCTTCCTGAGCCATCAGATGCGCAATGCCGAACCTTGCATGGTTTTCCTCGATCACGATCTACGCGATGCCTTCGATGCTGTTCAGGGCGGCAACGACAACCTTGCCTCGGTGATTTATGTGGCGGGGCATGTCCCCAAGGAACGCCCGGCGGTCTTCGCCGACGCGGAAGCCATGACGTTCGAGAATCTATTCGCGCTCGCGGGTACGACGGACGATGTTATTGTCACGGCGGAACCACAGGACATCGCCTGCATCATGTATACCTCCGGCACCACGGGTCCCTCCAAGGGCGTGCTGATGCCGCACGCCCATTGTTATCTGTTCGGCCACGGCATGGCGCGGACCATGGCGATGACCGAAAAGGACTGCCAGTATGTCTGCATGCCCCTGTTCCATGCCATGGGGCTGTTGCTGCAGGTGGTCAGTTCCCTGATCACCGGTTCCAAGGTCTTTTGCATAGAGCGCTTTTCGCCGGCCCGCTGGCTTGATGATGTTCGCGAAAGCGGCGCCACGGTGACCAATGCACTTGGCGTCATTCCAGAGTTCATTTTCCGCACTCCGGAATCCGAATACGACCGTGATCATAAATTGCGCGTCGTCGTGGCCGTGCCGATCGCGGCGGAATGGGGCGAGGCCATGGAGAAACGCTTCGGCTTCAAGTTCATGCAGGCCTACGGCATGACGGAGGTAAATATCCCCTGCTACACCAGCGAGGCTGACCCGCTGCTGCCGGGCATGGCCGGACACGTCATTGATGACTTCTTCGAGGTTCGGGTGGTAGATGCCGAAACGGATGCCGTCATGGCGCAAGGTGAAATCGGTGAAATCGTGGTTCGTCCCAAAGTGCCGTTCTGCTTCAACCAGGGCTACTTCCGAATGGAGGAGCGCACCGTCGAGGCCTGGCGCAATCTTTGGTTCCATTCCGGCGATGCCGGTTATTTCGACGAACAGGGCCGGCTGTTCTATGCCGACCGTATCCGGGACCGCATCCGCCGGCGGGGCGAGAATATCTCCTCGTTCGAGATTGAACAGGTCCTGAACGATCATCCGGACGTCCAGGAAAGTGCCGTGGTGGGCATCCGCGTCGAGGGCGCGGGCGGCGAGGACGAGGTCAAGGCCTATATCGTCACCGCCCGAGGCGAGGATATCGATAACGTCGCGCTGCTGGATTATTGCGCCGTGAATATTCCGCGCTTTGCCGTTCCCCGCTATGTGGAAGCGGTCGAGGAAGTGCCGAAGACCGCTACCGGCAAGATCCAGAAGGAGCCGCTGCGCCAGGCTGGCGTGACCAACCGCACCTGGGACCGGGAGTCAGTCGGCTACAAGATCGCCCGGCGGGTCTGACGCCCGTGGTCCAACTGATCGACAGCGACATCCGCACCCGCGAGGTGCTGGACTGGCGGGGCCTGCATATTCTGCATGCGGGCATGTCGTCCTGTTCGCAAAAGTTGCGGATATTCCTGAACCTGAAGGGCATCGAGTGGCAGGGCCACGAAATGAACCTAGCCGCGAGCGAGACCTATGGGGATTGGTTTCTCGGCATCAATCCGCGCGCGCTGGTACCCGTCCTGATCTGGGATGGCGCCGTTCATATTGAAAGCAATGATATCCTGACCTTGCTGGATGGCGCTTTCCCAGAGCCCCGCCTGATTCCATCGGAGCAAGCGGCGGAAATCGCCGCAATGTTGCAGCAGGAAGACGAGCTGCATCTGGATATGCGGACGCTGAGCTTCCGCTTTGTCATGGCGCGAACCAAGTCCAATAAAACGCCGGAGATGCTGGCCCGATATGACGACGGAACCGGTACTGTCAATGGCGCATCAGACCACGAGAATCGCGCCCACCAGATCGAATTTTACCAACGCCTGGCGGCCGAAGGCATCACCGATGAGGCGGTCCGTGCCTCGGCCCGGAAATTCCGAACCGCTTTCGATGATCTGGAGCAGCGCCTGTCCGCCACGCCCTATCTCCTGGGCCAAACTATCACCGTCATGGACATCGCCTGGTACGTCTACGCGACCCGGCTGCAATTCGCGGGCTATCCGCTGGACAGGCTACACCCGCATGTCCGGGCCTGGTGGGGGAAACTGAACGATGACGAACGCTTCTCCCGCGAGGTTCAGCCACCGCAAGCGATACTGGAGACCATCGCCCGAAACCACGCGGAATGGGCCCAGACAGGTAACGCCCTGACCGACATAACGGGTTTCTAAGGACTATCCTTCGCGCCGGTACTGCTGGCAGAATTCCAGATAAGCCTTGAAATACTCGCCGATCTGGCCGCCGGTGGTGACGCGGCTGGAATCCCGCGGCACAAAGACCTTGCGTACCTGGAACAGCCAGCGCCGACCATCACGGACGTAGTCATCCTCGTACCAGCCCTGCAGATTGTTGTAGATCGCCTCCGGCCGCAGCAGAAACTCGTTCAACTCGCATTTTCCGCTGGCCCTATCGCCATCCACATCGATCATCACATTTGTCATGACGTGGTGCAGGCCGGGGATGGTGCGCTGCAGCCCGGCGGCAAATTCCTGCAGTGCCTGCCTGCCCTCGACCACCACTTTCATGATGGGAATTTCGAAGCGCCCATCCTCGGCGAACAACGCGGCCCAGGCGCCCGGATCATTGGTCTCGTAATCGGCGGCAAAGGCATAACGGCCCAGCAGATCGTGGATCATTACCCGGTCGGCGGCTTCCTGAATGTATTGCTCGTCCAGGGCCATGGAGATCTTCCCGCCTAGTTGACCGCGACGGCATCGCCCAGGGTCGGGCCGATCTCGCCATTGATCACCAGATCAGCATACTGATCCAGGTCCGTCGGCTCCCGATTCAGAATAATCATTCCGGATCCGTTTTGTTTTGCCATGACCGGAAAACCAGCCGCCGGGTAGACCACCAGGGACGATCCGATGGCAATGAACAGATCGCAAGCCAGGGTTTCCCGTTGTGCCCGGGCCATTTCCTCTTCCGGCATGGACTGGCCAAAGGAAATGGTCGCGGTCTTCATGTACTCGCTGCCGCAGCCGGTGCAGATGGGCATGGTTTCATCGGCCAGAAAGGCCTCCTTGATGGGTTCCAATTCATGCCGCAGGCCACAGCCGAGGCATTTTGCGTAGGTGGAATTACCATGCAGTTCTATGACCTGCATATCCGGCACGCCCGACGCCTGGTGCAAGCCGTCCACATTCTGCGTGATCACGGCGGAGACCTTGCCCGTATCCACCAGGCGGGCAACGGCCCGATGGCCCCGGTTCGGCTCGGCCGTGGTCATGGTCCGGTCCATGGCGAACTTGCGGCGCCATGATTCCCGGCGCATTTCTTCCGAGGCCATGAAATCGCTGAAATCGATCGGCTTATACTTGGTCCACAGACCCCCGGGGCTACGAAAATCGGGGATACCCGATTCCGTGCTGATACCCGCGCCGGTGAAAATCACCACGCTCCCCGCCGCCTCGATCAGTTCGTGCAGCCGCCGTACATCGTCTTGATTCGCAAAAGCCATCCTCTCACTCCTCAATCGTCTAGCCCAGTGTTTCCTTGAACAACGCCTGGTAATCCGCCGCCGCAAGCGGCCTGGGATTGGAGGCGGTGGTGTGATCCGCCACCGCGTGGGGGATCAACGGTTCGACCATCGCCTCATCAACACCCATTTCCCTGAGGTTGGCGGGTAGGCCCAGGCGGGCATTCAGGGCCGCCCCCTCTTCCGCCAGGTTGGCATTGTCCGGCAGGCCCCAGATCCGTTTGACCCAATCGTATTTGTCCCCGACAGCATCAGCGTTATAGCGGATCACCGCCGGCAGGCAGACCGCGTTCAGGGTGCCATGATGCAACACCGGATCCTTGATCGAGCCCAATGGATGTGACATCCCGTGCACCGCGCCCAGCCCCTTTTGAAAGGCCATGGCGCCTTCCATGGACGCCATCATCATCTGCCAGCGGGCTTCCTTGTCGCTACCATCGGCCACCGCCTGTTCAATGAAGCGAATGGCACGGCCAAGGCCATCGGTGGCGATGGCGTCCGCCGGTGGATTGATCGCGGAAGCGCAAAAAGTTTCGAAACAATGGGCAAACGCATCCATCCCCGTTCCCGCGGTCAACATCTTGGGCATGGAGAAAGTCAATTCGGGATCGCACAGGGCCACCTTGGGGATGACGTGGGGGCTGCCGAAACCCAGCTTGCGGCCATCATTCAGGATCATGATGGCGCCACGGCCGACCTCGCTGCCGGTACCCGCTGTTGTCGGAATCGCAATCACCGGCGCGATCGCGTCGGTGATCTTGGGCGCGCCGCCCATGATCATCATGTATTCCGACAATTCACCGGGATGGGTCGCCATCAAGGCAATGGCCTTGGCCAGGTCCATGGAAGAACCGCCGCCGATACCGATCACGCCATCACAATCGGCCTCGCGATATTGCGCCAATGCGGCCGTCATCGCCGCTTCCGTCGGGTTTTCCGGCGTGCCATCGAATATTTCCGCCGGACATTGATTGGGCAACTGTTCCATGACCCGGTCCAGCAGACCGGCCGCACGAATGCCCTTGTCGGTGACCAGAAGGGGACGGCTCATGCCCAACTCGGCCATTTCCGATGCCAGCAATTGCACCGCGCCGAATTCGAACTGAATCTTGGTCAAATAGGTGATGGTCGCCATGCGCCGCTATCCCTTTTGCTATCACTAAATTGCCGGTAGGGCCGACGCCATCATCGCGCCTCGTCAACGGTGCTGGCAAGAGGAAGCTTCATTCCCGGTCCAAGATTGGAGATCGCCGCACCCGTGAAGCGGGTTCAAGAGTAGCCTGAATGAAGAAATGGCCGCGTCGATCACGACGCGGCCATTCCTAATGGTGAGGGCTGCGGATGGGGGGCCGCAGCCCTCGGCGCTTGCAGGGGATTGCAGCGCCAGGGGACTCTTCGGTGGCGATCCTTGGACCAACCACCTGACTGCTGCCGTCTTATTCTGCTGGTGCTCGAACCAGATTGGGAAAAACGTTCAGCAGCGAATTTGTAGTTAAAATACAAAGGCGGGCGATGTTCGACATTGATCTAGGTCAAGCCAGTATTTTTTTCCGCCGATAATGCACCGGCAATACACAGGCTCAGCCGCTCCCCCACTCTAAGTAGAATGCAAGACGCTTACTTGCGCCGCTCCCCCCGCGCGCGGTCGTCTTCCGCCTTCACTTCACCATAGACGCCACTCAACATGCGTGCCAGTTGGTTGCGTCCCTGCTCTATAGCTTGTTCCACGGCACCGAGAATCTTGTCCGACAGGCGCCGCTCATACCGGCCTTTGCCGGTACTTTGGCGGATGTACTGGCGAACCTTCAACCAATGGAGAACTTCCTCCATTGCGCCGCCGTCCAAAACCTGGATCATTTTTTCCGTCGTGGCATTTTCAACTTCCGCGCCATAGCGCGCGATCAACTCTTCCCCCGCTTCGCGGATTTCCGCGTCGACTTCATCCGGCGGCACTTGATCGGCCATAAAATTCCAACTTCCTGGTTCAACGATGCAACAACTGGCCGCACTCTTTCGCGATGTGGAGCCGAAGACGGCACGGCAGCCAATTGTGCGCCAGTCAGGCCGGGAATTCGAGCCCAAAATTGAGCATTTTTGTACGATATTTCATATTTCATTAAGACCTCGCGCGCTAGGCTTGGGCGTGCGGAAAGGCATGGCCTTATTTCAGGCCAGAGCAGTCAAAAGCGATTTTTGGTGCAAGAAAGAGTCCGGTATGAAGGGCATGCTCGCAAAAGCTATACAACAGCCCGTGAATGACTCCGAGGTAAGGAGTCTATTCAAGCTCGCGCACGAAAAATCGAAAGAGGGCCGGGAATCGCTTTACAATGCGATCGGCGACCTTTTCGAACGCCGGGCCAATGAATTGCAGGCCAACGAACGCGGATTGATGATCGACATCCTGGAGCGGTTGAGCCAGGAAGTGGAAATGTCGGTACGGGTCAACCTGGCCAACCGTTTGGCGGAACAGGGCGATGCACCTGGTGACCTGATCCGCATGCTGGCCAATGACGACGTTCAGGTGGCTTACAAGATTCTATCCACCAGCCCGGTCCTGCACGACACCGACCTGATCGAAGTGGTGCGCCACCGTACCATGCAGCATCAATTGGCGGTCGCCATCCGCAAGGACGTCAGCGAGGAGGTCTCGGCCGCCCTGGTTGATACCGGTACGGAAGACGTTATCGTAACCTTGCTGAACAACCAGGACGCCCGCATTTCATCGGATGTTCTGGAGTATCTGGCCGATGAGTCCAAACGCGTCGACAGTTACCAAAAACCGATGGTGCGGCGTCCCGACCTGCCGTCGGATCTGGCCGAACGCATGTATTATTGGGTATCCGCCGCGGTACGGAATTATATCGTTGAAAACTTCGACGTGGATATCGACAGCCTGGATGATGAGATGTCGGCAACGGTCAACGATGTGGTCGAGGCCAATGATGAAGAGCCCACCGTCGCCGCCGAGCGTCTGGTCGATCGACTTTATGACGGCGGCAGCGTATCCGCCGAATTTGCCCTGAAATCACTACACCAGGGACAGGTTTCAATCTTTGAATTCGCCTTTGCCAAGATGGTCGGCATCCGGCCGGTATTGGCCCGGCGCATCATTTACGAACCGGGGGGCGAAGCCTTGGGCATTGCCGCCCGCGCCATCGGTTTGGAACGTTCGATCTATCTGCAGATCTATCAATTGACCCGCAAGGCCCGGGGCAGCGACAACCGTCTGTCCAAGGATGAAGTGGTGCGCCTGACCAAATTCTATGAATCCATCACGCGTGAATCGGCATTTTTGGTGCTGCGTAAATGGCAGCGCGACCCACGCTATCTGAACGCCGTCCGGCAAATCAGAAAATAGCCCGCCGGGACCTTTTTGCCCAACACGGGCAATTGAATCTGGGCAAAAATAAGACTGCCAAAATGCCGCAGGGCATTGCATAATCAGACAGGTTATAGAATACCAGGTCGTCGTTTCGACCTGCGTATATGCTTGCCTTGTCGGCCGGCACAATTTTGTCACAGGGAATGTTCGGGGCTAATCTGCAATGTCCGACAACAGTTTGAATGAACCCACGCGGAGCGGTCGCGATTTGATCGACCCCTTTGGACGCCACGTGGACTATCTACGCGTTTCCGTCACCGACCGGTGTGATTTTCGCTGCGCCTATTGCATGTCAGAAGACATGTCGTTTTTGCCCAAGGCCGAGGTTTTGAGCCTTGAGGAACTGGAACGACTGTGCCGTACTTTTATCAACCTGGGCGTCCGGAAACTGCGTATCACGGGCGGCGAGCCCCTGGTGCGGCGCAATGTGATGTGGCTGTTCCAGCAATTGGGCCGGAATTTGGACACGGGCGCCCTGGATGAATTGACGGTTACGACCAACGGTTCGCAACTGTCCCGCTACGCGACCGAGCTATATGCCGCCGGGGTACGCCGGATCAATGTCTCCCTGGACACTCTCAATCGTGATAAATTTCTGGCCATTACCCGTTGGGGCAAATTCGACCGCGTGATGGCCGGCATAGATGCCGCGCAGGAAGCCGGTCTGGCAGTCAAGCTCAATGCCGTGGCCATGCGCAATTTCAATGAAGACGAGTTGGATCAGATGCTCACCTGGTGTGGTGAGCGCGGCATGGACATGACCCTAATTGAAGCAATGCCCTTGGGAGATATCGGCTTGAACAGGGCCGACCAGCATCTGTCCCTGGCGGAAGTAAGGCAAAACCTGGAACAACATTGGACATTGCAGCCCAGCGATCACCAAACCGGCGGCCCGGCGAATTACGTCACGGTGGCCGAAACCGGGCGCAGATTGGGTTTCATTACGCCGCTAAGCCACAATTTTTGTGAATCCTGTAACCGGGTGCGTCTGACCTGCACCGGTACCTTGTTCATGTGTCTTGGTCAGGACGATGCCGCTGATTTACGCGCCCAGCTGCGTGCTTCGGCCGATGATGGCCTACTCGCCCAGGCCATTCAAAATGCCATTGCCCGCAAACCGAAGGGTCATGATTTCATTATCGACCGCGACACCGCGGACCCCGCCGTCACCCGCCATATGAGCGTGACCGGCGGCTAGCGTCGAGTTTGGCATCCTGCCCGGAGCACTTATTCCACCATCCGGCATGCCAGGGCCCTGCCCCCGGCCATTAAATAGACGCATCTCACCCCGCAGAGCGGCGGCGGGTCTAGGCTACACTAGGAGGGCTTCTAAATCCTGGCTGGTATTGCTCGTCCTCGTTGCCGGTCTTTGCTGGCCAGCCTTGTACGGAACCGCTTGGGCGGTCGATGCCTTGATCGTGGCCCAGGCGGAAATCAAAGCTCCGGTTAGTGGCAAGGCACCACCGCCCCGCAAGGCGATCCATTTGAGCGTGCCCTATCTGGACAACGCCCTGTCGCCGGCGGCGGCATCGACCGTGCGCGCCATTAGGGACAACGTACCGCGTCTGGTCCGTGAAGACCTGGGCCAGACCATTGCCGGCGACAACCGTGACGTTCGTGCGGCAGCGAAGGCCGTGGCACGCTACGAACGTGCCGCTGATCAGGGCTATGTCATGGCGCATTACAATCTGGGCCGCGCCTTGGCCGAGGGCGCCGGGGTCAAACGTGATTTTCGCCGCGCCTCGGAAAATTTCTCCACGGCGGCCCGATTGGGCAACGTCCCCGCCATGCTGCGATTGGCGGAATTTCATCTCGCCGGCCTCGGGACGCCCAAGGACAGGGTGGAGGCCTTAGCCCTGTACTATGTTGCCGCCAGTATCGACGAACAGGGCGCGGCGCGGGCGAGATCCCTGCTGGCCTTGCATCTCAGTCATGCACAACTGGAGCAGGCGCGCGAGCGGGCCCGTGAAATCAGGGCTCAGATGCCGCGGGTCGATTTGGTCCTTCAGCGCACCAAGGAGCAGGATCTGCTGGCGGCCGCAGCAAATGGCGATCTCGACACCGTCAATAGCTTGATCAAGGAAGGCGTTGACGCCAACGCCATCAACAGTTTGGGTCGAACCGGCATAATCGCGGCAGCCTGGCGCGGCCATTACGAGGTCGTCAAATCGCTGCTGGAAGCCGGCGTGGATATTAACGCGGTCGACAATCAGAGGGGAACCGCCCTGACATGGGCTTCGGTGAATGGACATCCTAAAATCGTCGAACTCTTGCTGCGGGAATCCGCCCTTATCGACGCGCGGGACACCAAGGGCGCCACTCCGTTGATACGCGCCGCCTGGAATGGTCATGACGTGGTCGTCAAGTTGCTGGTTGATGCAGGCGCCGACGTGAATGCGGTGGATGACAGCGGCAATACCGCGATGGATCGCGCAACTTCAATGAATGAGCGAGATATTATCACTATTCTGCAGTCGGGACCGAAGCGGCGGGGCACATTGAGCATGGCCCTGCTGGAAGACGATGATAGCAGCCTGGGCGCCTTGGCTGTATTGGGCCACGACGGCCCCGGACAGGACATCATCGTGGATAGGGCCAACCAGTTGCTTCAGATTGGTCCGGGCGGCGGTGTCCAGAGCCGTATCGCCACCAGAGAGGAACTGGAGGCGCTGTTCGGCTCCGTCCTGACCGATATGCCCCCCGATCCGACCAAGGGCGAGAACGAGCTACCGGAAGATTGGCTGTTTATCCTGATCGGCGTGCTGATAGCTTTGGCCATCGCGGCGCTCATTTGGTTCTTCGTATTCAGATGATGCAATGTTTCAATGGACATGACATTGAAACGTTCCGCAGTTTGACACAGATTATTAGGAGCAAGGCGGAGCAACGATCCAGCAACAATGATTGCGGTTGATCACCATAGCCCGGTGCCCGGGCAGCTACATATCTTGGATTGGCCGCTGGCCCTTTTGGGCGCGACCGCCGTGCATGTCCTGTTGCTTTACGGCCTGGTCGGCTTCTTGCGAGAACCGTCACTGGACCTGCCGCCGACCATTGAGGTTGAAGTGGTGGCCCTGGCACCGGATCTTGAGCCGGAACGGCCATCCGAAAAGACACCGCCGCCGCCGCACGCCAAGGCTAAGACTTCACCCACGAAACCATTGACACCGGCGCAGACAAAAGCCGTCGCCGTCAAGAAAGAGCCGATCCCCGCCAAACCCAAGCCCGTGCCGCCCACAGCAAGTAAACCGGTGGCGAAACCGAATGACCAAACGGAAAGCGCGCCAGCTATAAAGCGCTCCGCGGCGAAAACGGCCTCCGATACAAGGACGGAAACCAATGCGCCGGCGCCAGCCAAGCCCAAGGTGAAACCGCCGGAGCCATCGAAACCCGTGGCAAAATTGCAAGTCCGCCCGGCATCTCCTGCCAAGACGCGGGCCCGGCCAGAAACCAAATTGAAACCGCCATCGCCGTCCGAACCCGAGGTAAAGGCAAAGACAAATACAAAAGCCAAGGCGAAACCGCCGACGCCACCCAAAACAGAGGAGAAATTACAGGCCCGGGTGACGCCCAAGGCAAAACCGCCGGTGCCGTCCAAACCGAAGGCGAAGACCGAGATCAAGACACGGGCCATGGCGAAACCGCTGTCTCCTTCCAAGGCAAAGCCGAAACCGCTGACCCCGTCCAAGGCCAAAGCCAAACGGCTGGCCCGGCTGACGCCAAAAGGAAAATTGGCAGCAACGTCCAGGCCAGGGTCAAAAAGCAATGCTCGGCAGCAGGCAGTCCATCATGGCGTACCTTATTTGGACGATGCCGTTACGCCTGCGGCAGCGGCAGCGATCCGCGCTGTCCGGCAGGGAAGCTCCCGTATTGTCCACGAAGACCGGCGCCAGAATATCGTTCAAACCGGGCGCCGGACGGACGCCGCCAAACGCGCCGTTGCGCGCTATGAGTCCGCCGCCGACCAAGGTTACGTGATGGCGCTCTACAACCTCGCCCGTGCGCAGGCAACCGGGCATGGCACCGAGCGGAATTACAAGAAGGCCGCCGAGAACTTTCGCGCGGCATCCATGCAGGGTAACATCCCGGCAATGTTGCGCCTGGCAGAAATGCATCTGGCCGGTCTTGGCGGTCCCGAGGACCGGGTCGCCGCGCAGGCGTTGTACTATGTCGTGGCCGGAATTGAGGGTGGAAGCTCCATTGGTGTCGAGAGCGGAAGCTCCAACGATGGTGGAGCCGCCCGGGCCAAGACGCTATTGGCAACCCATCTGGACAATGAACAACTGCAAGAGGCACGTGACATAGCGCTCCGCCTGCGCTCGGGAATGCCGGCCATGGACCTGAATTCGCAACGAAGCAGGGAGCTGGCGTTGCTGGCGGCTGCCGCGAGCGGTGATTTGGAGATGGTTGAAAATTCGCTTAAGACCGGCGTCGATGCCAATGCCATTGACGAATTGGGCCGCACGGCCACTGTCTCCGCCGCTTGGCGCGGCCACAAACGAGTTATCCAGGTGTTGATCGACTCGGGCGTCGAGATCGACGCCGCCGATAATCAGGGGCGAACGGCCTTAACCTGGGCCGCCATTAACGGCCATCCGGAAATCGTCGAAAAGCTGCTTGCCGAGGTGGCGACGGTCGATGTACGGGACGAGGACGGCTTGACGCCATTGATCCGCGCCGCCTGGAATGGCCATGAAGAGATCGTGGCGGCTCTAATCGCCAGTGCGGCGGACGTCAACGCCACCGACAATCAGGGCGTTAGCGCCCTGCGCCGCGCCGAAACACAGAATGAGACGCGCATCATCGAAATGCTACGCGCGGCCGGCGCCCGGTGAGCCGCACTGGAAAGTAAAAAGCCGCTACGGGAAAAGACCGGCCACCTATTGCAGGTCAATGCGGTGGGCGTAATTTCTTCCATCGCTGACGGTAATCTGCCTGAAGCCCAGCATTTTGGCCAAATCGAAAAAGGTGAACAAATCCTCCACCGCCATGTTTCGGAACAACGCGCTGCCTCTGGCCGAGGCGGTCAATTGTGCCATCACCGCACGGGCCCGAAACAGGGTGGCGAAGCTGTGTTCGTCCAACCCGATGATGATTAGTTTTTCGGCCTCGTCGCCCTTGGCAAACATGGCGAATCGAGGCGGATACTGCAGCTGCCGCTGGCCAGAGGTTTGTGCCACGACAAAGCCGATCCGGGTTTCACGGTTTGCACTGCTCATGGCGGGAGAGCGCGCCTGATAGACTTCCTGACTGGTGATGGCAGGATAGTAGTAGCCGGCATGGTTTTCCGCCGCCCAGGCAACCGGCGTGGCGGTCAGCAGCGGGCACAACAGCAATCCGATCAACAGAGCGGCCGGTAACTTTCGGCGCGGCATAATTTCTTCCCTATGGTATCGCGGTTATCTGTCATTATGTCGTGGCGGCCATGATTTGGCCAACCATGTCTGACGAATACAGCGTCTGACTATATAGTGAAGCGGAAACGTGGGACGTTTGTGAATATGAAGGATGGTGGATAGCGGATGGCCCGCGACAAACTGACATTCATGGCGAGTGAAACGCCAGAGGCCCGCGAGGCGCTGCAACAACTGCGCCAGCGCTATGAAGATGTGGGCAGCGAAAAGGCCGACGTCATTGTCGCCCTGGGCGGTGACGGCTACATGCTGAGCGTGCTGCATGAGACGCGCCATCTATCCTTGCCGATCTATGGCATGAACCAGGGCACGGTTGGTTTTCTGATGAACGCATTTTCACTCGATGATCTGCCAAACCGGTTGCGGTCGGCGCAAAGAGCCCTGGTACATCCCCTGGCCATGACCGCCACGGACGCGACCGGTGCGCTTCATCAGGCCATCGCCATCAATGAAGTATCGGTCTTTCGCGAGACCCGACAGGCAGCCAAGATCAGCATTACCATCGACGGCCAGGTGCGCCTTGATGAATTGGTCTGCGACGGCGTCCTCGTCGCCACGCCGGCGGGCAGTACCGCCTATAACCTGTCGGCACATGGCCCAATTCTGCCGCTGGAGGCGGATGTTCTCGCCCTAACGCCAATTTCGGCCTTCCGGCCCCGGCGATGGCGCGGTGCGCTGTTGCCTGGTTCGGCCAGGGTCCGTTTTGATGTTTTGGAACCGGACAAGCGCCCGGTTTCCGTGGTCGCCGACAATCAGGAATTCCGCACCGTCGTCCAGATCGAGGTCGCCGAGGACCAAACCACCGAACTGCATCTGCTGTTCGATCCGGAGCATAACCTGGAAGAACGCATCCTAAACGAACAATTCATTCCATGACCCAACCCGCAACCCGTTTGGCAATCGGCGGATTGGTGCATGAAACCGTCACCTTCCTGCCCCAGGATACCGAACTTGAAGCGTTCGAGCACCGGGCTGTCCGCGGCGACGAGATTATCCCGGCGTTTGCCGGTTCCAACACGGTCTACGGCGGTTTCCTTAAAGTCTGCCAGGACAATGACGTCACGGTGGAGGGTCTGTTGTGCGCCGAATGCGCACCTTCCGGCCCGGTCACCGCGAAAGCCTATGACACTCTGGCGGACGAACTTGTTTCCCGCGCCGTGTTATGGCGGGAGGAGGCGGATGGCCTGCTGCTGCATCTGCATGGCGCCATGGTCTGCCGCGGCGATCCCGATCCCGAACGCACCCTTTTGCTGCGCCTGCGCTCGGTCCTGGGTGAGGATTTTCCCATCGCCGTGGCCATGGATCTGCATGGCAACGTGGGCGTGGAAAAAGCCATGTTAGCCGATATCGTCTGTGGCTTTCGTCACAGCCCCCACACGGACATGGCGGAAACCGGAGAGCGGGCGGCCAAGCTGCTGATGGGAAAACTGTCCGGTGGGATCAAGCCGGTGAAGGCGCTGGCCCGGCCAGGTCTGGTCCTGCCATCGATCTTCACCGCGACGGAAATTTCACCGCTGCGCGACATCATGGCCGAAATGCGGGCCGAGGCGGAACAACCGGGCATCCTGGATATCACGCTGTTTACCGGCTTTGCCTATGCGGATGTGCCGGAAATCGGCGCCACGGTCCTGGCCATTGCCGATGGTGACGAGGCCCTGGCGATCCGCACCGCCGAACGTTTAAGCGCCCGCCTGGTGGAGGCGCGGGAAGCATTGTACCACGCTGCACCGTTGTACGATCCTTACGCCGCGCTGGACAAGGCGGCCGCCTTGCTGGCGGAGGGGGTCCGCCCCGTAGTCCTGCTGGAACACGCCGATAGGGGCAACGATTCCACGCACCTGCTGGAAGCCATGTTGGCGCGCCGGGTGGGCCGGACAGCGGTGCCATACCTGCACGACCCCATTGCCGCGCAGGCGGCAACCTCCGCCGGGGTCGGCGGCCAACTGATGCTGACCTTGGGCGGCAAATCGTCGGAATTGGCCGGCCTGCCGCTGCTGTATACGGGCCATGTCAAGTTTGCCGCGCCTCTACGGTACAGAATTTCTGGGCCATACCGAACCGGCGAACAGCTTGATCTGGGACAAACCGCGGTGATTGACGATGGCGATATCGCGGTCATCGTAACCACACAGAACGTTACGGCAGTCGATACGGACCCGTTTTCCCAATGTGGCCTGGATATAGATGAATTCGACATCATCGCGCTGCGCTCCAAGACCCATTTCCGGGCCGCCTATGAACCGATTGCCGGCGCCATATTGATCGTGGAAACCCCCGATTGGGGGCCCGCCGACCTCGTCACCCTGCCCTATCGCAATGCCCCGCCGGGCATCTATCCCATAACCATGGCGCCGCCAGACGATGGATTAGACGATGACATATGATGCCCTGCCAAGTTGGCAAAATGTGGATGATGACCGGCCGACCTTCGTCACCCACCTGGAATGCGGCCTGAGTGGCGAAGAGGTTCCCCCGGACCGCCTGCATGGGCTTTCAACCGTCGGAAGGCCCTTTCTGGTACGCTACGACCTGGCCGCGATGGCCCGTAGTTTGAACAAGGAAACCTTGGCGGCGCGGCCGCCGGACATGTGGCGCTACCGCGAATTCCTGCCCGTGCGGGCCAACGAAAACATCATTTCCCTGGGCGAATGCATGACGCCACTGATGCCGGCACCGGGTGTGCCTGGCAACCTGTGGATCAAGGATGAAGGCCGCCTGCCCACCGGGTCATTCAAGGCCAGGGGCCTCTGTCTTGCCGTGTCCATGGCCAAGGAACTCGGCGTTAAGCGCATGGCCATGCCCACCAACGGCAATGCCGGCGCGGCCATGGCTGCCTATTGCCGGGCCGCCGGGATCGAAGCCTTTGTCTTTTGCCCCGATGACACGCCCGAAACCAATATCCGTGAAATTGCCCTGCAGGGCGCCCGGATTTATTGCGTCAACGGCCTGATCAACGACTGCGGCAAGATCGTCGGCGACGGCAAGGAGGCGATGAACTGGTTTGACGCCTCGACCCTGAAGGAGCCCTACCGCATTGAGGGCAAGAAAACCATGGGCCTGGAGCTGGCCGAACAGTGCGGTTGGCAACTGCCCGACGCGATTTTTTACCCCACGGGCGGTGGTACCGGTCTGATCGGCATGTGGAAAGCCTTCGATGAGTTGGAAGCCATGGGCTGGATCGGCTCTAAACGGCCAAAAATGATCGCCGTGCAGGCATCCGGCTGCGCGCCCATCGTCAAGGCCTTCGAAGACGGTGTCGAACATGCGGAGCTGTGGCCCGATGCCCATACTCAGGCCGCCGGCATCCGGGTCCCCGCGGCGGTCGGCGATTTTCTAATCCTGCGCGCAGTGCGGCAGTCGGGCGGCTTCGCCATCGCCATTGATGACGAGACGATCTTCGCCGCCCGTGACGACATGGCCAGGAACGGCGGCATGCTGTTGTGCCCGGAGGGCGCGGCGACCTACGCCGCCTGGCAGGCAGCCGTGGCGGACGGACGGATTGGCGCCCAGGACCGCTCCATCCTGTTCAATTGCGCCACCGGTCTGAAATATCCCATGCCCGAGGCCGGCCAGACGCTGGATCGTCATCAGACCATCGATTATGGAGCCATGGCATGAGCAAACCGGACGCGGGAGCGGCGCCGGTACTCGAACTGACGCCGATCGATATTTCCGGCTACCGCGCCGGCAATAAGGGTGTCGACTACATCCACCGCTTTGACAGCGGCCAACCGGGGCCGAATGTCCTGATCAATGCCCTGACCCACGGCAACGAGGTTTGCGGCGCCCATGCCCTGGCCGTTCTGTTCGAGAACGATATCCGTCCCGCCCGTGGCAGCCTGACCCTCAGTTTCGCCAATGTTGATGCCTATCACTCCTTCGATGCGGAAAATCCGTCGGCCTCCCGCTTTGTTGACGAGGATTTCAACCGTCTGTGGTCCGACGAAATACTGGATGGCGAGCGACAGTCATCGGAATTGAGCCGGGCGCGGCAGATGCGCGGCGTCGTCGCCCAGGCAGATTATCTGCTTGATCTGCACTCCATGCATCTGCCCTGCGCACCCTTGATGTTGTGCGGCACGGCGGCGAAGGGACGGCGTCTGGCCTTTGCCATGGGTGTGCCCGAACATGTGGTAGCCGATCCCGGCCATGCCGCCGGGCCCCGCATGCGCGACTACGGGCCATTCGCCAGGGATGATGCCGAACAGACCGCATTGTTGATTGAATGCGGACAGCATTGGGAAGACAGCTCCCGCCAGGTCGCGATCAGGGCGGTGTTCCATTTCCTCGACAGCCTGAACCTGATTGAGCGGGAAACGGCGGCGCCTTTTCTCGCCGCCAATGCCCCATCGCAGCGCCTGATCGAGGTGGTGGGGCCGGTCACCATACAGACCGAGAACTTCCGTTTTCTGGAACAATTCACCGGCCTGGAAATCATCGCCAAAGCGGGCTCGGTCATCGGCCACGACGGCGCGCAGCCGGTTGTAACCCCACACGATGATTGCGTCTTGATTATGCCGACCCATCGCCCCCGCCAGGGCCAGACAGCGGTGCGCCTGGGACGTTTCATTGCCTAGATTTGCCCACGACACCTTCACCGGACTGGTACTGTCGCTTTGTCTTGGCGCCGTCGGCGGTGCGGTGTTCTTCTATTTCAACCTCCCCCTGGCCTGGATGCTGGGCAGCATGACCTTCACGACCATCGCGGCCCTGGGCGGCGCTCCGGTGCGCCTTTACATGCCCCTGCGCATGGCCATGGTGGCCGTTCTGGGCACCTTGCTGGGCAGTGCCTTCACGCCGCAGATCCTGGAGCAGTTGCAGCATTGGGGCGCCGGCGTGCTCACCATGATCGCCTTCGTCACGGTGATGACGGCGGTCTCGGTCACGTTTCTGATCAAGGTGGGCAAGCTGGACCGGACCACCGCCTATTTCGCCGGTACGCCCGGGGGCCTGGGCGAGATGACCATCGTCGGCGAACAGCAGGGCGGCGATACCCCCACCATCGCCCTGGTACATGCGACGCGGATTTTCGTTGTGGTGTTTATCCTGCCCCTTTATCTGCGAACGATCGAGGGCCTGGATATCCCCAACACGGCCAGGGTTCTGGGCGACCGCCCCTCGGCCGAGGGCAGCGATTTGCTGATCCTGGGCGCCTGCGCGGTGATCGGCTATTTCGTGGGCCGTCATTTGCGCTTGCCCGGCAGTCAGATCCTCGGGCCCATGGTGATTTCCGCCATCGCCTACCTGAGCGGTATCGTCGATGGCCGCCCGCCGGCGCATTTGATTGCCGTGGCGCAGGTGGTGATCGGCTCCGCCATCGGGGCCAGGTTTGCCGGCCTGAACCTGCGCCAGACTGCCAGGCCGATCATCCTGGCCGTGTGTTCGGCCCTGGCCATGCTGGCCATGGCGGCCGTCTTCGCCACTATTGTATCGCCAATTTTGGGCCTGCCCATGCACGCCCTGCTTTTGGCCCTCTCGCCCGGCGGCCTGGCGGAAATGAGTCTGATCGCCCTGGCACTGGGCATCGATACCGCCTTTATCGCCACCATGCACCTGGTGCGCATACTATTGATTGTCACTCTGGCGCCACTATTCTTCCGCGTGACCGGTTTGGCCGCCGAAAGCCGCAAAAAACCGGGAAAAACCTAACAAAAAGCGACCAGACGAGCTATTCACCGGGCCGAGTATGGTGCTGTTTCCGATTTGTTAATTCTTAAGGCAATATTTACCTCCGCGGCGCATTATGCCCTTGGGCTTACTGTGCTCGGATTATCTGTTCGGAACGTCAATGATTACGCAAGAAATTCAACTCACTCTGGCGCGGCACCAACGTTGGCTCGATGGCCAATCTGGCGGTTCGCGCGCCAATCTGTCTTTACAGGAATTGGAGGGGATGGATTTCGGCGGTGCCAATCTGGAACAGGCGAAATTGACCGGCGCCCAGTTGGCGGAAGCTATACTGAGCAAGGTGAATTTTCACAAGGCCGATCTGTTTGCCGCCGATCTGCGCAACACGGATCTGCGCGGCGCCGATCTTTCCAATTGCGATCTGCGCGGCACCCAATTGCGCGGCGCCGATTTGACCGACGCCAACCTGTTCGGCGCCGATCTGCGTGACGGCACCTTGATGACGGCGGCGGAAGAAGGCGGCACAAAGGTTGCCAATGCCGAAATTAGCAGCCTGGAGTTGGAGCGTGGCTCCTTGAAGGGCGCCAATTTGTCCGGTGCCCGGCTGGCGAATTCAGTTCTGACACAAACCGATCTGTCGGGCGCCATCCTGGCCAACGCGGTTCTGACCGATGCCGATTTGAGCGGCTCGATGATGGATGGCGCTGATTTGAGCGGCGCCGATCTTTCCGGCGCCAACCTGGAAGGCGCCAACCTGGGCGCCGCCAACCTAACCGGCGTGAAGGTGGAAAACACCAACATGCGCGGCGTGAAATTGAACAACACCTCCATGGAGGGGGTGGATCTGTCCGGTGCCGACCTGACGGGGGCGGAAATCGTCATCTCCGTGGACAGCCTGCCTGACGATCTGCGCGATACCATCCGGGCCCACGAGGAATGGATGGCCAGCTTCGGCGCCAAGGGCAAGCGCGCTGTCCTGGACGGCGCCGAACTGGACAATGTGGATTTTTCCGGCATCAACCTGTCCGGGGCATCCCTGGTCGGCGCCGCGCTGACCGGCGCGCGGTTCCTCGGATCGTCGCTGAACATGGCGGATTTGTCCGGTGCCAATCTCTACAAGGCCAAAATGGACCGGGCCGAAATGACCGGCGCCAATCTGGCCGGTGCAGATTTGACCGAGGCTTCTCTGGCAGAGGCCGATATCTCGGCCGCCGATATCAAGGACCGGGACGGCAACTCGACCGGCCGTTCCTGGCCCGCCAACCTGACCGATACAAATTTGAGCCGCAGCAATCTAGCCGCAACCCTGTTGTGCGGCGCCAACCTGTCAGGCAGCAACTTCAACGGCGCCAATCTGCGCGGTGCCGATTTGTCCAACTCCGCCATCGACGGCGCCCGCCTGCAAGGCGCCATCATTACCGAGGCAAAGCTGCCAAACTAAGACTCCACGGATTGGTGCTATCCGGCGCATTCCATTTGCGCCACTATGGCGTCCGAATATGGAGCGCCTGTTGGATAACAATCCCCGCAATTCCTGGTACGACCAACGCCTCTCCCTGGAACAGGGCCATTTTCTGTCAGCCCCCGACGGCCCCTTCAGAAAGCGAAAATGGGCCAGTCTTGACCCCGCGCTGAAGCTGTTCGAGCAGGTATTGCGGCTTTCTGGGCTACATGGGCGCGGCGTGAACAATGCGAAGAATGTTTCCCTGAAGCCCATCACATTTCAGCTGCCAAACTTGCCCGCGGCGTTCGATGGCTATCGGATCCTGCAGATCAGCGATCCGCATTTGGATTTGCTGCCGGATTTGAGCGAGCGCATCGTGTCGTTGCTGGGCGGCATATCGGTCGATCTGCTTCTGTTGACCGGCGATTACCGCGACCGCCATGATGCCGCGCCCGAAACCGGTCTGGCCATCCTGCGCCCCGTTCTGGCGGCCGTTGATGCTCCGGACGGAAAAATCGCCATCCTTGGCAATCACGATCCGGCCGCCGCGGTTCCTATTCTGGAAGACATGGGCCTGCGGGTGCTGCTCAATCAGACCATCGCCATTCAGCGGTGCGGGGAATCCTTGCACCTGACCAGTTTGGACGATGTGCATTCATTCTATACGGACGCAGCGCACCGTGCCCTACAGGAAACCGTAGAGGGCTGCCGCATCGCCGCCGTGCATTCGGCCGAAGTCGCCGACCTGGCGGCCGCCGCCGGGATTGATCTGTACCTGTGCGGCCATACCCATGGCGGCCAAATTCGCCTGCCCTGGGGCGGCCCGCCCGTCAGGAACCTGCGCCGCTGCCGCGACTACAGCCACGGCCAATGGCGGCACGGTGCGATGCAGGGCTATACCTCCAACGGCGCCGGCGTCGCGACCATTCCCATTCGCTATAACTGCCCGGCCGAAGTCGCGCTGATCACCCTGCGGCGGCCGGGCTAAGTTTCCATCCATTCCCGTGCATGGGCGTTGCCACGAAACCCTCGCACCTGGAATTAATGACACTACATAAAAAGTGCATCGCCTATAGTATTGGCCTGACAAGGCATTGGGGCAACATTTCACGGATTTCGCCATGACGGACATGGAAGACAACGAATTGACACAGCTGGGTCATGCGGTCGATGCACCACAAACACCCGAGGAAGCGGTTCTGGAGCGGGTGGCGAACCCGCACCCGGGCGATGACTATCTGATCCGTTTCACCTGCCCGGAATTCACTTCCGTCTGTCCGGTCACCGGACAGCCCGATTTCGCCCATCTGGTGATCGACTATTTGCCCGGCGAATGGATCGTCGAGAGCAAATCCCTGAAGCTTTTCCTGGCGGCGCACCGCAATCACGCCGCCTTCCATGAAGGCTGCACCGTCGCCATTGCCAAGCGTCTGACAGATTTGCTGTCGCCCAAATGGCTGCGCATCGGGGGTTATTGGTATCCGCGCGGCGGCATTCCCATTGACATATTTTACGCCACCGGTGAACCGCCCGCGGGCGTATGGATACCGGATCAGGGCGTCGCCGCCTATAGGGGGCGCGGTTGATAAAGGACTGATCGATACCGGAGGAGCCAACCATGAGCGCTTATGCATCCGTAATCGATATGATCGGCAATACGCCCATGTTGGAGTTGCGCAACTTCGACACCGGGCCTTGCCGATTACTGCTGAAACTGGAAAGTCAAAATCCGGCCGGCTCCATCAAGGACCGCATCGGCCTGTCCATGATCGATGCGGCGGAGCGGGAGGGCAAGATTCTGCCCGGCGGCACCATTATCGAGGCAACGGCGGGCAATACCGGCCTGGGCCTGGCCCTGGTGGCGGCGCAAAAGGGTTACAAGATGCTGGTCATCGTGCCAGACAAAATGAGCCAGGAGAAAATCTTCCATCTCAACGCCCTGGGTGCCCAGGTGATGATGACCCGCTCGGACGTCACCAAGGGTCATCCGGACTATTACCAGGACGTCGCCGAGCGTCTTTCGAACGAAATCGAGAACAGCTATTGGGTCAACCAGTTCGCCAATCCGGCCAATCCCGACGCCCACGAACATGGCACCGGACCGGAGATTTGGGCCCAGACCGAAGGGCGGATCGACGCCATGGTCTGCGGCGTCGGCTCGGGCGGCACCATCACCGGATTGGCGCGGTATTTCAAGGGCGTAAAACCGGCCGTGGAGATGATCCTGGCGGACCCGGAAGGCTCCATCCTGGCCGGCCTCGTCAACGATGGGGTGGCAGGCGATCTCGGCGCCTGGGTGATCGAGGGCATTGGCGAGGATTTCGTGCCGCCGAACTGCGACATCAGCCTGATCAGCCGTGCCTATACCATTCCGGATCAGGAAAGCCTGGCCACGGCACGGGAATTGCTGGCCAAGGAGGGCATTCTCTCCGGCTCATCCTCGGGCACCCTGTTGGCGGCGGCGTTGCGCTATTGCCGGGAGCAAACGGAAACGAAGACCGTGGTCAGCCTGATCCCGGATTCGGGCAACAAATACCTTTCCAAGATGTACAACGACTATTGGATGACCGATCAGGGCTTCATCCAACGGCCGCAACATGGTGACCTGCGGGATTTGATATCGCACCCCTTCGATGACCGGGCCGTGGTCTCGGCCAGCCCCAGCGATACTCTGTTGAGCGCCTATGGCCGCATGCGCATGGCCGATGTCAGCCAGCTGCCGGTGCTGGATGGCGACCAAATTCTTGGCATTATCGACGAGAGCGATCTGCTGCTGTCCCTCTACCACAATGCCGAACGCTTCGATGCCCCGGTTTCGGACTTCATGGCGGACCGCCTGGAAATGCTGAGCCCCGAGGCGCCGCTGGAAGATCTTTTGCCCATTCTGCGCGCCGACCGGGTTGCCATTGTTGTCAAGGATGGCCATTTCCTGGGCCTGATCACCAAGGTTGATCTGTTGAACCATCTGCGCCGCAAGGCCGCGGTCGAGAATTGAAGTAAGAGAAAGAAGATCATGTCACGGAACCGTCACGGCATCGCCACCCGGGCCATTCACGCGGGGCAAGAGCCCGACCCCACGACCGGTGCCATCATGGTGCCGATCTATGCCACCTCCACCTACGTCCAGGACAGCCCCGGTGTGCACAAGGGCTATGAATATTCCCGCAGCCAGAACCCGACCCGCATGGCCTACGAAGCCTGCGTGGCGGACCTGGAAAACGGCGCCCAGGGGTATGCCTTCGCCTCCGGCCTGGCGGCCAGCGGCACGGTGCTGGAGCTGCTCGACAGCGGCGATCATGTCATCGCCATGGACGATCTCTATGGCGGCACATATCGGCTGTTTCAGGACGTGCGCAAGCGCTCCGCCGGGCTGGATTTCAGCTATGTTGATCTTTCCGACGAGGCGGCGCTGGAAGCCGCCATCCGGCCCAATACAAAGATGATCTGGATCGAGAGTCCAACCAACCCCATGTTGCGTCTGGTGGATTTCGCCGCCATCGCCAAGATTGCTGCGCCCAGGGGCATTCTGACGGTAGCGGACAACACCTTCGCCTCCCCCGTGGCCCAGCGGCCCCTGGATTTCGGCTTTGACATGGTGATGCACTCGGCCACGAAGTACCTGAACGGCCATTCGGACATGGTCGGCGGCATGGTGGTGGCCCGGGACGACGGCGATCTGCGCCAGCGCCTGGCCTATCTCCATAACGCGGTCGGTTCCGTAGCCGGGCCTTTCGATGCCTTTCTGGCCATGCGGGGCCTGAAGACCCTGCCCTTGCGTATCCAGCGGCACAGTGAAAACGCCCTGGCCATCGCCGAATTTCTGCACGCCCACGAGGATGTGGAGACGGTCTATTACCCTGGTCTGGCCAGCCATCCCCAGCATCGGCTGGCGGTGCGGCAGATGGACTATTTCGGCGGCATGGTCACGGCGGTGCTGAAAGGCGGGCTGGAGAAAAGCCGCCGCTTCCTGGAACGGACCACGCTGTTCGCCCTGGCGGAAAGCCTAGGCGGGGTCGAAAGTTTGATCGAACATCCCGCCATTATGACGCACGCATCGATACCGCCGGAAATCCGCGCAGAGCTGGGTATCAGCGACGGCCTGGTGCGCCTGTCGGTCGGTATCGAGGATGGTGAAGATCTGTTGAATGATTTAAAATATGCATTAACTTAAATTGATTATACGATTTTCTTAATCTAAATGATTAAAATAACATTATTCAAATTGCCACCTTGGCGTCACTGGCCGCTGGTTTTTGCCGCCCTGGTGGCGCTGTTTCTATGGTGGCTTGGGCCGACCGGGCTGGCCATTTTTTGGCCCCTGGTTCTGGTCGCGCTATTTGCCGTGGGCCTTTGGATTTTGGAACTTCGAAGCGATGCGTAAACCGGGCAGCATGAAAGGCTTGGAGGAATTTGGCCGGGTGCGCCTGTCGCCCTCGTTCTTCATGCGGGATTTTCTCTACAGCGAGATTTCCGTCTTCTATGGCATCCCCAATATCCCTGATAATCCGGATCTGGCCATCGCCGCCGGCGGAAGGCTGTGCAACGAGTTGCTGGAACCATTGAAGGCCAGCTTTAGCGATCTGTCGATCCGCTCCTCCTACCGCAATGCCGCCGTTAATGCCTTCGGCAACAAGAACGGCCTGAACTGCGCTAATCCCGAGCGCGCCAAGGGCCGTCATGTCTGGGATCATCTGGACAAGAACGGCCACATGGGGGCCATGGCCTGCGTCGTCGTGCCCTGGTTCACCGACCGTTACGCCAACGGCGCTGACTGGCGGGCCCTGGCCTGGTGGATCCATGACCATTTGCCCTACAGCCGGCTGCAGTTCTTTCCCAAACTCTGCGCCTTCAACATCGGCTGGTCCGAGGCGCCGGAGCGCCGCATCGACAGTTTCATCGCGCCACGGGGGCTGCTAACCAAGCCGGGCATGGGCAACCACGGCGGCGATCACGGCGATTGGTACGGAGACTTCCCAATCTTCAGGGGTTGACCAGCCATTTCATGATGTGTTCGGCCACGCCAACGGTCTCGCCACGCTGGTTGGTCGCCGTCAGGGCGGAGCGGCTGCGCTGGCGCTCCGTCTCCAGTTCCTTGACTTCGTAGGTGACCGTGATGGTATCGCCGATCAGCACCGGGGCGACGAAACGCACCCGGTCATAACCCAGGGATACGGCCGTCAAATCGTCCCGCCCCTCCAGCATCCTCGCGCCAAGAATGGCCGAGGCCGTGGACATAAAGCCGACGATCAGGGCGCCATGGGCAATGCGCTGGCCATATTGCGAATTCTTCATGAATTCCTCGTTGGTATGGGGCGCGGCGAAATCGCCGGTCAGACCGGCAAAGCCATAGATGTCGCATTCGGCAACGGTCTTGGTGAACGAGGCGTTGTCGCCAACTGCGATGGGCAGATCCAGCATGATGTTTCCTCCTAGATATTTATCAGCCGACGGCGTCGGCCAGTTTGCGCATGGCGTCGAGATGTTGATCGATATGGGTAAAACCAGACTCCGAAGTTCGGAAGGTTACCGAGGTCGCGCCCATCTCCCGCCAGGCGGCGGCCTCCGACAGCCATTCGTTGGGGCCCCGGTCTTCGGCAAATACGGTGGCATCGATGCCCAGCTCCGCTGGATCGCGTCCCACCGCCCTTGCGGCCTGGTGAAATACTTCGATCTTTTGTTTCATTACATCATCGGGCTTGGTCCGCGGGCTCATCAGCCAGCCGTCGCCGATCCGGGCTGCCCGGCGGATCGCGACATCCGCCATGGCGCCGAACCAGATGGGTATGGGCCGCTGGATGGGCAGCGGGTTCATGCCCATATCGGACATTTCATGCCATTGACCCTTGAAATCCACCAATTCATCGGTCCACAGGCGGCGCAATAGATCCACCTGCTCCTCAATGCGGTCTCCCCGGTTGGCAAAATTCATCCCCAGGGCCTCGAATTCGGATTTGCTCCAGCCCACGCCGATGCCCAGCACCATGCGTCCGCCGGTCAGAATATCGATCTCGGCGGCCTGTTTGGCGACCAGTTCCGTCTGCCGTTGCGGCAGCACCACATTGGCGGTGACAAGCTGGATTTTCTCCGTGAAACCGGCGATCCAGGCGAACAGGGTCATGGGCTCGTGAAAGCCGTACTCGATGGTGTAATGCACGGCCCAGGGCGCGTCCCTGGCCTCCTTCGCGCCCAGAATATGGTCCACCAGGGTCAGACGTTGAAAGCCAAGTTCCTCGGCCGTGGTCACGAAATTGCGGATAACGGCAGGGTCGTTGCCGATCTGGGTTTGTGGGAATGATATGCCGAAGTCCATGTCGCCCTCATTTTGTTGCCCCTCCGATCATAACGTCTGTTTCCATTCCTGCCAGCTTGGGTGCAGAATGGCTCAATGGCAAAGTCAAACCGCATGGTCACCGTGGGGGCGGCGCAGCTGGGTCCCATCGCACTGGACGAAAGCCGCGCCGAGGTCGTCGATCGCCTTCTGGCGCTGTTGCAGCGGGCGCACGAGCGCGGCTGCGACCTGGTGGTTTTTCCCGAGCTGGCCCTGACGACATTTTTCCCGCGCTGGCATTTCGAGGATCAGGCGGAGATCGACCGTTTCTTCGAATCTGCCATGCCGGGGCCGGAGACCCAGGCCCTGTTCGACCGGGCAGCGGAATACGGCATCGGCTTTTGCCTCGGCTTCGCCGAAATGCTTGAGGAGGCAGGCGAAACGAAACGCTTCAACACCTGCATTCTGGTGGATAAATCCGGCGAGATCGTCGGCAAGTACCGCAAGGTGCACCTGCCCGGCCATGCCGAGCATCTGCCGGAGCGGAAATGGCAGCATCTGGAAAAAGCCTACTTCGATGTGGGCGATCTAGGCTTTCCGGTCTGGCGCACCATGGGCGGCATCATGGGCATGTGCATCTGCAACGATCGGCGCTGGCCGGAAACCTACCGCATGATGGGCCTGCAGGGCGTGGAGATGATCATGCTGGGCTACAACACGCCGGCGACGGAGCCGCCGTGGGGCTTCGAACCCACCCATCTGGCCGGCCTGCATAACAATCTATCCATGCAATCGGGCGCCTATCAGAACGCCACCTGGGTGATCGGCGTGGCCAAGGCGGGCCGGGAAGAGGGCTGCGATATGCTGGGCGGGACGCTGATTATCGCGCCGACCGGGGAAATCGTTGCCCAAGGCCGCACCCTGGATGATGAATTGGTGGTTGCCGATTGCGATCTGGATGCGTGTAATCACTACAAGAACACGGTGTTCAACTTCGCCGAACACCGCCAACCCGATCAGTACGGGCTGATCACGGAAACCGCCGGGGTGATATTGCCGCCCGAATAAAGAAACTGGGGAAAGAAACAAAATGAAACTGATCGGCGTCGATGTCGGCGGCACCTTCACGGACGTGATGTATGGCGATATGGAAAGCCAGGACGTCGCCATTCACAAAGTTCCCACCACCCCAGAAGATCCCAGCCGGGCGGTGATCCAGGGCATGTGCGAAATCTGCGAGCGCTTCGGCGTGGACAGGGGCGCGGTCGACCATGTCCTCCATGGCACCACCATCGCCACCAACGCCGTGCTGGAATACAAGGGTGCGGCCACCGGCATGGTCACCACCGAAGGTTACCGCGATATCCTGCATATTGGCCGCCACCAGCGCCCGCAGCATTATTCCATTATGCAGGACGTGCCCTGGCAGGACCGGCCCCTGGTGCAGAGACGGCATCGAAAAGTGGTTGCCGAGCGTCTCAGTCCGCCCGATGGCGCGGTGCTGACGCCGCTGGATGAGGACGCCGTGCGAGTGGCGGCGCGGGAGTTGCGCGATGCCGGCGTCGAAGCCATCGCCGTCTGCTTCCTGTTCGCCTATATCAATTCAGACCACGAAGACCGGGCGGCGGAAATTATAGCTGAGGAATACCCCGGCTGTTTCGTTACCACATCATCCACCGTCTCGCCGCAGTTCCGCGAGTTCGAGCGCTTCACCACCGCCGCCATAAACGCCTTCATCGGGCCCAAGGTACGGACCTATGTCCAGGATTTGGAAGGCGCGCTGGCGGATAACGGTTTCAAGGCGGAGCTGCATGTCATGGGCTCCAACGGCGGTGTGGCGACGGGGGCCATGGTTTCGGAACGGCCCATCCTGACCCTGCTGTCGGGTCCTGCGGCGGGCGTGCTGGGCGGTGCCATGAGTGGTGAGCGTTCGGAGCGCAGCCGCTTGATCACTTTTGATATCGGCGGCACCTCCGCCGATATCGGCCTGGTGGTGGACGGCCAGTTCGCGGAAGCGACCGCAAGAGATACCTGGATTGGCGGTTATCCCGTGATGGCGCCGATGATCGATATTCACACCATCGGTGCCGGTGGCGGCTCCATCGCCCACTTGGACGCCGGCCAGGCCTTCCGCGTCGGCCCGCAATCGGCGGGCGCCCAGCCGGGCCCGGCCGCCTATGGCCGGGGCGGCGCCGCGCCAACGGTGACGGATGCCAATGTGGTGCTGGGCCGATTGCAGCCGGGCAATTTCCTGGGCGGCGAGATGAACCTGGAGGCGGATGCAGCTCACAAGGTCATGCGCGAATTTGGCGAACAAATGGGCCTGGGGGCGGAGGCCGCCGCCGACGGCGTGCTGACCATCATCAACGCCAACATGGCCAACGCAATCCGCTCCCGCACCGTGCAAAAGGGCCACGATCCCAGGGAATTCTCCCTGGTCGCCTTCGGCGGCGCGGGACCATTGCATGGCGTCGAGGTGGCGCGGGATCTTGGCATACCGGAGGTCATCGTGCCCCCCTACCCCGGCATCACCTCGGCTGCCGGGCTATTGACCACGGATCTGAAGTACGATGCCATCCGCACCGAGTTTCAGACCAGCGGCAACGTGGATGGCGATCGCCTGAGCCGGGATTTCGATGCCATGCGCGACGGCCTGGCGGCCCAGTTCAAGACCGACGGCCTGGACGAAGGCGCGGTCACCTATCAGCGCAGTGGCGATCTGCGCTATGTGGGCCAGGGTTATGAGCTGCGCGTGCCCGTGGCCGACGGCCCCGTGGATGAGGCGTCGCTGGCCGATATCTTCAAGGCCTTCGAAGATATCCATACCACCGAATACGGCCATGTCTTCGAGGACAACCCCATTGAAATCGTCAATATCCGAGTCACCGGCATCGGTCTGATGCCCAAGATCGCCCTGCCCGTGCTGCCCCAGGGCGGCGACCTAAAAGATGCGCTGTTGGACGAGGCGAAATGTCATTTCCGCCTTGACGGTGAACTGCAGGCGGTGACGACACCGTTGTACGAGCGGGACAAGCTGCCCGTCGGACAGGCCTTTGAAGGACCGGCGATCGTGCTGCAGAAAGATACCACCACCGTCATCCCCCCCGGCGCCCAGGCCACGGCCCAGGCGGGCGGCAATCTGTTGATCGAGACAGGAGCCTGATCATGAATGAACAACCACGCAATGCCCCCGCCGTGGACCATGTCACTGCCTCGGTCATCCAGGGCGCGCTTGAGAACATCGCGGTTGAGATGGGCTATAAGTTGATGCGCATGTCCTATTCCTCGATCATCCGGGAATCGGAGGACTTCGGCGCCGGCCTGGTGGATGTACAAGGCCGGGGCCTGGCGGAATCGGCGCAGTCCACGCCGCTACAATCGGGACCCATCCCCGGCTATGTGCAGGGCATGCAAAAGATTCTTGGCGAACGGGGCGAGACGCTGAAGCCCGGCGATGTGATCATGCATAATGATGCCTATTCCGGCGCCTCCCATGGCCCGGACGTGGGCTTCATCGTGCCGGTGTTCTACCGGGACGAACTAATCGCCTTTTCAGCCACCACGGCGCATCATCTGGACATCGGCGCCCTGACGCCGGGTAGTTGCGGCATCGTCGATGCCATCGACGCCTACGCGGAAGGGCTGCAATTCAAGGCCATTCACGTCTATGACCAGGGCGAAAAGGTTGAACCGGTCTGGCATATCCTGCGCGACAATATCCGGGTTTCCGACCTGGTGGTTGGCGATATGGAGGCGCAGATCGCCGCCGCCCGGATCGGCGCCGAACGCCTGGTGGAACTGATCGACCGCTATGGCAAAAGTGTCTTTCAGGCTGCCTGTGAAAGCGTCATGGAACATTCAGAAAGGCTGATGCGCCAGGCCATCGCGGCCCTGCCCGACGGCACCTATTCCGCCACTACCTATATCGACGGCTATCTGGACGACCCCGAACCCAGCCGCAGGGAGTTGCCCTTGTGTGTCGCGATCACGGTCAGTGGCGATGAAATGGTCGTGGATTTGACCGGCACGGCGCCGCAGATCCCCGACAAACCTATCAATATGCCTCTGCAGGGCACGGTGGATATCGCCATCTGGCTGACCGTGCGTTCGGTACTCCTCGACACCGCGGTGCATGGCCATATCCCGGTCAACGACGGCCTGGTCCGGCCCATCAAGATCGTCGCGCCGGAGGGCTGCCTGGCCAACCCGGTTTTTCCCGCACCGACCATTGCGCGGTTCTGCCCCGGCAATCAGCTGGCCGATACGGTGATGAAGGCCCTGGCCGAAGTAGCGCCCAGCCAGGTCTCCGCCGGCATCGGCAACCTGCGGGTTATTGCATTTTCCGGCCTGCAGAACTCGGAACACTGGGTGCATATGGAGATCTTCGAAGGCAGCTATGGCGGCAGGGACGGCAAGGATGGCATGGACGCTGTCGATACCCTGTATGCCAACACCCGTAACAATCCCATTGAAGACATAGAATCCCATCTGCCGCTGAGGGTGGACCGTTATGAGTTGCGCGAGGATGTGTGCGGTGCCGGCCAGTGGCGCGGCGGCCTCGGCTCCGTCAGGGAGTTCGTCTATCTGGATGACGGCGGCGCCTCGGTCGAAGGCGAAGGCCACAAATTCGCCCCCTGGGGCTTCCAGGGCGGCGCGGACGGCGGTGCCGCCGGTCTGCGCCTGGACCGGGTTGACGGCAAGGGAGGCGAGCTACCCTCGAAGGTACCGCACACGCC
>JASLLM010000160.1 GCA_030747035.1 Alphaproteobacteria bacterium
GCCTAAAACGTTAGGCACCGGTCCTAAACACCGCCGCCCACGTCTCTCTTCCGATAATCACAATGTCAAAGAACGAAAAACAACTAAACGCACTGGAAACCGGCTGACCGCTAGGCCGTCCGCCCCCCGTCCGTCTGATTGCGAAGCCGGTGTATAGAGAGGCGGGCGGGGCAAGTCAACGGACTTTTACGGAATTTCCACAATTAAAATGCATACTATTCCGAGTTCCCCGAAGGGCGGGCCTGGGGAACGGCCGGTTATGTTAGGAAATGGCCGGATAACCTTGATTCATATGATAGAATCATTTATGTGATTCGTTAAAATCCGGCTCGTGGCCGGCATCGGACAAAGGATGGGGCCATGGCCGTAACAAAGACGGTGGCAGGCGCAAAGGACCCCGGCTCCGCATCCGGTGAGAATTTGGAGGGCCGGCAGTGCATTTGACGGAATTGGGGGAGCGCCTGAAGCGTTTGGCTGCCCGCGTGGGCAAGCTGCCGCCACAACGTCGAAGTGTCGCCGCGGTTACCCTCGGCCTGGTGGCCGGCATCACGCTGGCCCTGGCCATATTGGTCAACCAGCCCCTGGCCCCCAAGGTTCAACCCGGCGCCTGGCAGGAGGCGGCGCAACAACAGGTCGGAGACCGGCCAACGGCCGGTCAACCGGCAAGTCCGGCGATGGCGAGCCTGCCCCTGGCGCGGATCGAACGCAGGCCCCTGGCCAAGCTGCCGCCGCCGGAACCCGAGGCACCACGGCAAGCCATCGCCCTGCCCCTGACCAGGGTGTCCGTCGAGGCGGCGCGGCCGGCGATTATCCAACGTACCGTCGCCATCACCCGTGGCGATACCCTGATGGCGGTGATGACCCGCAGCGGCAGCGACCGGAAAACAGCTCATGCCGCGATCCAGGCCCTCTCCAAGGTCTACAATCCGCGCCGGCTTCGCCCCGGCCAGGAATTGACCTTGCTGTTCGACCCCCGGCGCGATGCCGCAACGGAGGGCTCCCCCGGCGGAACCGATGCCAGCCGGCCACCCCTGGTTCAGCTCGCCTTTACCCCTAGCGTCGAACAGGAAATTCTGGTCAGCCTGAACGACCAGGGCCGCTTTGTTCCCGAAACCATCGAGCGGCCACTGAAGCGGCGCCTGCACCGGGCCGACGCCAACATCGATGACGCCCTGTACCTGGCGGCCAAACGGGCCGGCATGCCGGCGCAGATGATCGTCGAATTGATCCGGCTCTATTCCTTCGATGTTGATTTCCAGCGTGACGTCCAGCCCGGCGACCGCTTCGAAGTGCTGTTCGAGGCCTTTTACGACGAACGCGGCGAACTGGCGAAGTACGGCGATATTCTTTACGCCCAACTGCATGTAAAGAAGACCGACCTGCCCCTATACCGCTTTGTCATGAAGGACGGCAACATCGACTACTTCAATAACAAGGGTCACAGCGTACGCAAGGCCCTGATGAAGACACCGGTGGATGGGGCGCGGCTGACCTCGCGTTTCGGGAGCCGCCGCCACCCCATTTTGGGCTATCGCAAAATGCACCGGGGCATCGACTTTGGCGCACCCAGGGGCACGCCCGTTCTGGCGGCGGGCAGCGGCGTCGTGGAAAGTGCCGGCTGGAACGGCGGCTATGGCCGCTATCTGCGTATTCGCCACAACGGCCGCTATAAAACCGCCTATGCCCATTTGAAAGCCTTTCGCCGGGGCATCAAGCGTGGCAAGCGGGTAAAGCAGGGCCAGATCGTGGCCTATGTGGGCTCCACCGGCCGATCGACCGGGCCGCATCTGCACTACGAGATTTTGGTCGATGGCCGGCGCATCAATCCCCTGGGGCTGAAACTGCCCACGGGAAAGAAGCTGAAAGGGAAAGAGCTGGCACGCTTCCAGGGCGTACGCGGTGAAACGGCGAAGCAGTTCGCGGCAACGACACCGCTGACCAGACTGGCCGACCGGCGCTGAATTGTTTCCAACTGTCATTGGAGCATCGCCGGCCCTCTCCCCCGCCCGGCCACTCAATGAGTATGATCCCGTGGGTGTCCGGGAGGGGGAGAGGGCTGGCCAAGCAAGCAACTACGATTACGTCACCTCAATCGATCCAGGCGCAGGCGGTGGCGGTCGTCGGTCAGGCGCCAGACGCTGGCCATGACCGCCGTCAGAACACCCAGGCCGGTGGCACCGGCGATCAGGAACAATACCAGGATCTGATACTTGACCGCTTGTTCGGGCGCCACCCCGGCCAGAATCTGCCCGGTCATCATGCCGGGCAGAAAGACCACGCCGGCGGCGGCCATGGAATTCAGCATCGGCGTAAAGCCGGCGCGCAGGGCCCGTTGGGCCACGGGCCGCATGGCCTGCCAGCGGGAGGCACCAAGGAGCAATTGCGCCTCGATACTGGCCCGTTCCCGGCCGACCAGCGAGGTCAGGCCGTCCAGGCCCAGGGAGATGCCGGTCATGGCATTGCCCAGGATCATGCCGAACAGGGGGATGGCGTAGCGTGGATCGTACCAGGGATCGGGCCGCAGGGGCCCGCCCAGGGCCAGGATCGTGACCACCATCCCGGCCAGCAGCATGGTGGCCGAACCGACGCCATAGCCCCACCAGCCCGCCATTCGGCGTTCCTGCCGGGCCAGAATTTCCCGCCCCGCGAACAGCGCCATGATCAGCGCCACCAAGCCGGTCAGCCATAGCGAGACGGTGTTGAACAAGGCCTGCAGCACCAGACCGACAAGCAGCAACTGCACGGTCATGCGCAAGGCGGCCCACAGCATCTGCTTTTCCAAACGCAGGCCCAGGGCCAGCGAGAGGCCGGCGTTGAACAGCAGCAGCAAGGCCACGGCAGCCAGATCAAGGTAGGATAATTCAATGTAACCGGTCATGGGGGCGGCACTATTTGGCCCTGCTCCAAACGCAGGCCGCGCTTGGCCAGGCGCGCCGTCTGAGCCGGATCGTGGCTGACCAGGAGGATCGCCGCCCCATGCTCAAGGCGGGCCAACAGCAGTTCTTCCACCAGGGCACGGTTGCCGGCATCCAGGGCCGACGTGGGCTCATCCAACAACAGGACCTTCGCGCCCAGGCGCAGCCCCCGGGCCAGGGCGATACGCTGGCGTTCGCCAGTGGAAAGGCGGGCGATGGGCCAGGACAAGACCGCTTCGGGGTCATCGAAGCCCAGCGCGGTCAACAGATCGCGGCCCGGCACGCCATCGGGCATATGCTCGCCGACCGTCTCGGCCCACCAGCCAGGCTCGGCCGGCAGATAGTTGACCAGCCGGCGCCAGGCCGGCGCCGAGAACGTGCTTCGCCGCCGCTCCGCCAGCGTCACCTCTCCCTGATTCGGGTCAAGGTCCGCGAGCGCGCGCAGCAACAACGACTTGCCCGCCCCCGACGGTCCCGTCAGCGCCAGGCATTCACCAGCTTCAATATGAACGGATAGCGGGCCCAGATCTGGATCTTGGCCCGACCGGGTCAGTTCCTCTACCCGCAGCATCACCACATCATTGTCTGATCATGGTTCGGCATTGGCCAGGAACTCCCAGAGCAACTCCTAACGCGGCGCGATCACCATGGTCATCTGGCGGCCTTCCATCTTGGGGAATTGTTCCACCTTGGAGACACTTTCCAGGTCATCGCGCACCCGTTCGAGAACCTTCAGGCCCAAGTTCTGATGCGCCATTTCCCGGCCCCGAAAGCGCAGGGTCACCTTGACCTTGTCGCCCTCGCCCAGAAACTTGTTCATGGCCCGCATCTTCACATCATAGTCATGATGATCGATGTTCGGGCGCATCTTGATCTCCTTGATGTCGATCACTTTTTGTTTCTTGCGGGCTTCGTTGGCCTTTTTCTGCGCCTCGTACTTGTACTTGCCATAGTCGAGGATCTTGCAGACGGGAGGTTTGGCTTCCGGCGCGACTTCCACCAGGTCGAGACCGGCGTCCTCCGCGCGGTCCAGGGCATCATCAATACTGACAACGCCTACGTTCTCTCCCGTTTCGTCAACCAGTCGAACAGAGTCAGTCTCGATCCGTTCGTTTATGCGCGGCCCGGATTGGGCGGGCGGTGTATTCGGATAAAATCGGCGAGCGATTGTCGTAATCTCCTTTTGCTTGGTTTCACCCGGCGGCCGGAAACCCAACCGCCACGGCGTTACACCCCAGTCACGTTAGCACGTAACTATGGCTTAATAATGGTAATCACTTGGTTAATAAAGCACCCATTGCGCCCGCCGATCAAGTCGATAATCGAGCATGCGCCGGCGACAGCCTCATGCATTGGGCGCCGCGCCTTCCTTTGACAATGCGGCAATGGCGTCGGCCAGGGCGACCACCTGCTGTCCCTTGTCGCCCAGACGGCGCAGGGCAAGCGTGCCCTCGTCCGCCTCGCGCTGGCCCACGGCGGCGATTACTGGCACTTTCGCCAGGGAATGCTCGCGCACCTTATAGCCGATCTTTTCATTGCGCAGGTCCAGTTCCACCCGCAATCCGGCAGCCCGCATCGCTTCGGCGGCCTCTTGCGCGTAGCCGTCGGCATCATTGGTAATGGTGGCCAAAACCACCTGTACCGGCGACAGCCACATGGGCAGGCGGCCCGCATAGTGCTCGATCATGACGCCGATAAAGCGTTCGAACGAGCCAAGGATGGCCCGGTGCAGCATCACGGGGCGGTGGCGGGCGTTGTCCTCGCCCACATAGGTCGCATCCAGGCGCTCGGGCAGGACAAAATCCACCTGCAGGGTGCCGCATTGCCATTCCCGCCCGATGGCATCGCGCAGCACGAACTCCAGCTTCGGGCCATAAAAGGCGCCCTCCCCCGGATTCATGGTGTAGCTCAAGCCGGTCGCCTTCAGCGCAATCATCAGAGCCTCTTCGGCCTGATCCCAGACCGCATCCTCGCCGGCCCGCACCGGCGGGCGGTCGGCGAACTTCACGTGCACTTCCTCGAAACCCAGGTCCTTGTAGATGGAGAGCAGCAGATCGCAGAAGATCTTGCTTTCCGAAGTGATCTGGTCCTCGGTACAAAAGATATGCGCATCGTCCTGGGTGAAGGCGCGCACCCGCATTAGGCCGTGCAGGGCGCCCGACGGCTCGTAACGGTGGCAGGAGCCGAATTCCGCCAGGCGCAGGGGCAGATCGCGGTAGCTTTTCAGGCGCTGGCGATAGATCTGCACATGGCCGGGACAGTTCATGGGCTTGAGGGAGAAGATCCGTTCCTCGGATTCCGTGGTGTACATATGCTCACGGAACTTTTCCCAATGGCCGGATTTTTCCCACAGGGTCCGGTCCACCAGTTGCGGCGTCTTGACCTCCTCATAGCCGCCGTCCTCCAGGCGCCTGCGCATGTAGCGCTCCAGGCCGCGGTAGAGGCTCCAGCCCTTGGGATGCCAAAAGGCCATGCCGGCGGCCTCTTCCTGGAAATGGAACAGATCCATCTCCCGGCCCAGGCGGCGGTGATCGCGTTTTTCGGCCTCCTCCAGGCGGTGCAGATAGGCGTTCAGTTCCTTCTTGTTGCGCCAGCAGGTGCCGTAGATGCGTTGCAGCATCTCGTTGCGGCTGTCGCCACGCCAATAGGCGCCGGCGATCGACATCAACTTGAAAGCCTTGGCATCCAGTTGGCCGGTCGAGGTCAGATGCGGCCCCCGGCACAGATCAATGAATTCGCCCTGGCGATAGACGCTGATGGGCTCGTCCTCGGGCAGATCCCCGATGATCTCGGCCTTGTAATGCTCGCCGATGGATTTGAAATAGTCGATCGCCGCCTGCCGTTCCCAGACCTCGCGCACGATGGCCTCGTCACGGGCGATGATTTCGGCCATGCGCTTTTCCAGGGTCTCCAGATCCTCCGGCGTGAAGGGTTCGGCCTTGGAAAAATCATAGTAGAAGCCGTCCTCGATGGACGGTCCGATGGTGACCTGTAGATCGGGCCACAACTCCTTGGCCGCCTCGGCCAGCACATGGGCGCAGTCATGGCGCAGGATCTCCAGCGCCTCGTCGCTCTGCCGGGTGATGATTTCAACCGTTGCATCCGCTTCGATGGGCAGACGCAAGTCCGTCAAGGCACCGTCAATGCGGGCCGCGATCGCGGCCTTGCCCAGGCCGGGACCAATGTCATTGGCAACCTGTTCCGCCGTCACGGCGCCATCGTGCTGGCGCACCGTTCCGTCGGGTAATGAGATGGCAACCATGTTCAAACCATTCCGTGCAATAAGGTCAAATTACCGCCTGGCAAGCAGTGTGAGCGCAACTTAGGCGGAATGGCCCTGCTGTCAAGCGACGGCTTGCAATCCAGACCGGCCCGCGCCAATAATCCGATCATGAGTGACGATTTTGTGCAATCTTTGGGACCGGCTGCGCTGAAGCTGGAACAGCGCGGATCGGCGGGTGAACTCGCGCCCATCGTATTATTGAATACCCTGTTGAACATTATCACCCTGTCGATCTACCGTTTCTGGGGCAAAACCCGGATCCGCCAGTATTTGTGGCGCCACAGCCACTTCATGGGCGAGCCGTTTGAATATACCGGCACGGGGGGCGAATTGTTCAAAGGCTTCCTGGCGGTGTTCTTCCTGGTCCTGCTGCCGCTGGGTGTGATCAGCAATCTGGCCAGCGCCTATCTGGACCCGGACGGTTTTGCGTTCACCGCCTTTTCCGCCGTCTCCTACATCGTCATATTCTTGTTGATTGGAATGGCCCTCTACCGTGCCCGGCGCTATCGCCTTAGCCGGACAAGCTGGCGCGGCATCAGGGGCAGCATGGCCGGGTCCTCCCTGCAATACGCTATTCGTTATGTCGTTTTCTGGGCCCTAACCTATCTTTCCCTGGGCTGGGCCTATCCATGGATGCGCATCAGCCTGTTCCGGCGCATCATGTCCGAGACGAATTTCGGCGACCGTGCCTTTCGGGTGACGGCGGCGGCGGGCCCGCTGTACCGCAAATTCGCCGCATGCTGGTTCGGGTCGTTCTTAACCGTGGCGGCGGGTTTGGCTGTTCTGATGGTTCTTGAACCCTCGGTATACCATGATTTTTTCGAGGGCTTCGGCCGGGGCTTTGCCAGATCATCGGACATCCAGGCAACGCCCGCAATATTGTTGCTGTCCGCCGGCGTATTGTTTGCCGTGCTTTGGTTCTTCTCCCTGCTGCTTTGGCTGCCGTGGTACAAGGCGCAGGAGTTCCGGCACCTTGCGTCGGGCACATCCTTCATGACCATGACGTTCAAAATGGATGCAACAGTGCTGAATTTGGCGGGGCTTGTTTGCATCAACGGTCTGATCGTATTGCTAACCCTGGGTTTCGGCCAGCCCTTCGCACAACTTCGAACCTTCCGCTACGTTTGCAACCAATTGACGATCATCGGAGAGCTGAATGTCGATTGGGTCCAGCAGACAAGCGCCGCGCAGCCCACAATGGGCGAAGGCCTGGCGGACGCGTTCGACCTGGGCGCGGTCTAGACCTCGATGGGCGGCGAAGGCCATTTCAGCGACGGCAAAACAGCGGCCCGTCATCAGGTTGACGTGCTGCTCGATGCAACCGGTTTGCGCATAACCTCCGACGCCGCCGAAATCACAAAGCACTGGCCTTATAGCGCGATGCGGGCCATTGATCCCCCGCGCGAAGGGACGCCATTTCGCCTCACCTCCCAAGCCGATCCCGACGCCCGGCTGGCTCTGTCCGACCCGGGCGTCGTCCGTGAACTGCGGCAGAGGGCGCCGCAGCTGTTTCAAACCGGCCTGGGGCGCCCGAACGTCCGGCGAAACGCTGGCATCATAATTCTGGTGCTGCTGGCGCTGGGGCTTTTTCTCTGGCAGGGCCTGCCCCGCATATCGGCTCCCCTGGCGCGGCTGATCCCCATGGAATGGGAGTACGATCTTGGGCTGAAATTTCGCGGACGCCTGCTTTCCGGCGCCGGGATCTGCACCGGCGAACCAGGCACGGCGGCCCTGTCGCGGCTGACAAATCGCCTGATCGCCGCGATGGAGGCGCCGCCGCCGCTCACCGTCGTGGTCGCCGACCGCGACATGGTCAATGCCTTCGCGCTGCCAGGGGGGCATATTGTCGTGCTGCGCGGCCTGCTGGAAAAGGCCGGGGGGCCGGATGAAGTGGCCGCCGTGCTAGCCCATGAAATTGGCCATGTCAGCGAACGCCACCCGACACAGATGGCGATCCGTGTTCTTGGCATTGGCATGATTGCCGATCTGCTGACCGGTGACGGCTCCACCATTGTCGAGGCGATCAGCGAGCTTGGCGGCGCTCTGCTGCTGCTCAGCTACAGCCGGGACATGGAGCATCAGGCCGATGCCGCCGGCCGGGCGCTGTTGCGGCAGGCGGAACTTTCCACGGACGCCATGGCGAACTTCTTCAACCGCATGCGCAAGGCTGCACCGGCGGCATCGGGAAATTCGCTGGCGGGCTATTTCAGCAGCCACCCGCCACTGGCCGCCCGTATCGCAAGCGAAGATGAAACCGCCGCACGACGGCCGGCGGCACTTGATGCGTCATCATGGCGGGCGCTGCGGAAAATCTGCGGCTAGGATTTTCCCAGCTGTTCCCAGACCCGCTCCACCGAAAGTGCCGCCAGATCAGTTTCGCGCAAGGTGCTGACATTAGCGCCGCGCGGGGCACAGAGATCAGGATCGGATTGGGCTGAAAACAGCACCAGGCTTGGCGCCCCCGATACCGCTGCCACATGCATGGGGCCGGTGTCGTTGCCCACGGCAAGTTCGGCAGCACGGGCCAACACGGCCAGATCCTCGATACTCGTTTGCTCCGCCAGATCACGGACACCAGGACATTGTTCCGCCAAGACGCCGGTCAGATGAATTTCGTCCCGCCCCCCAATCAGCACCGGCTGGATCGACGCGGCCAGCAGGCGCTGGCAGAGCGCCAGGCAATAGTCCGCCGGCCAGCGTTTGGCCGGGCGATGGGCGGAACCGCCAGGCACCACCAGGGCATAGGGATGCAGCAATTCGTAACGTCCCGTATCGGCTTCCACCCATGACAAATCAGGCGGCGGCACATCGGCGATCCCGGCCATGGCCAACTGTTCCGCCTGGCGGTCCAGGGTATGCATCAGATCGCGCCCCGGATTGTCATGGGGGTGGCTGACGCCCGGCGCGATACCCGACCATTCCGGGCGCCGGCGGCGCGAAAAAGCATGGAAATACAGACTGGAGCGTGATGAGGTCTGCAGATCGTAGACCCGCGTAAAGCCGCCATCACGCAGGCGTCGGCGCAGATGCAGCCAATCCGCGAACTGGTGCCACTGCGGACGGTGGTCGTGCCAAACCTGGTCGAACCATGGGCAGCCCTGCATGAACAAGCCGAACGCGGGCGCCGTCAGCAGGGTAATTTCACCACCAGGATGATGTGCCCGGATCGCCTTGAACGGGCCGGTGGATTGCACCAGATCGCCCAGGGCACCATGGCGAATGACCAGGATCTTTTCGCCCGTCATCTCAATCCAGCAAAGATTTATAGACGGCCAAGATGCGTTCGCACATCAAGGTCACGGTGAAATTCTGCTCTACATTGTCGCGGCCGTTGGCGGCCATGATCTCCCGTTCCGACTGGTTCAGATCAAGGGCCCGGTCAAGTGCGGCGGCCAGGGCCTCCGGCTCGCCGGGGGGCACCAGCCAGCCGCTTTCTTCGGGCCAAACGGTTTCGCGGGAGCCGCCATGGTCGGTGGCGATCACTGGGCGGCCCATGGCCTGGGCCTCGACCGCGACGCGGCCAAAACCTTCGGGATGGGTCGAGGCGGAAACAACAACGTCGGCCAGCATGTAGGCTGCCGCCATGTCGTTGCAATGACCGACGATACGCACCACCGGTTCCAGGCCACGGCGGCGCACCTGATCCTCAAGCTCCTGGCGATAGGCGGTGCGGCCCTGTTCGCCGCCCACCATGACACAGCAAATATCCTTGCGGCCCAGGATCGTCAGCGCCTCGATCAGCACCATCTGCCCCTTCCACCGGGTCAGACGGCCGGGCAGCATGATCACCGGACGGTCGTCATCCAGACGCCAGGGCTTGGAAATCTGTATCATCCGTTCGGCACTAATGGCGCTGGGATCGAATATCTCCGTGTTGATGCCCCGGTGGATCGTCACCAGCCGGTCGTCGGAAACGCCATAGGTCTCGCGCACATGCCGGGCCACGAAATCGGAAATGGCGATCACCCGGTCACCCTTTGCCATTACCGCGTTGTAGTAATGTTTCAACCAGTTATGGCCATAGGCATTGTGAAAGG
>JASLLM010000161.1 GCA_030747035.1 Alphaproteobacteria bacterium
TTCCTGGGCGTTTTTCGCCTTGCTGCGGTAGACCCGCGCCTGCCCCGGCACATAGTCGGCGCCGAATTCCTGACCGATCACGTCGCGGCTGGCGGCAATGGCCTCGTTCGCCATCTGCACGCCATCGGTCCGCATATAAGTGATCAGACCGACGGTCTCGCCGCCAATGTCGAAACCTTCATACAGGCGTTGGGCGATCTGCATGGTGCGCTTGGCGCCGAAGCCCAGCTTGCGCGAAGCCTCCTGTTGCAGGGTCGAGGTCGTGAAGGGCGGTGCGGGATTGCGCCGGGTCGGCTTGGTCTCGACCTTCGATATGGAGAATTCGCCTGCTTCCAGCGTACGTTTGGCGGCCTCCGCCGCTTCCGCGTCGGCGATGGAGAAGCGGTCCAGCTTGACGCCGTTCAGATGCGTCAGGCGGCCCACCAACAGCGCATTGGCGGCGGTCTTGAAATCGACCTCGACGGACCAATATTCCCGCGCCTTGAAGGCCTCTATCTCGATCTCGCGCTCGCAGATCAGCCGCAAGGCGACCGATTGTACCCGTCCGGCCGACTTGGCGCCGGGCAGTTTGCGCCACAACACCGGTGAAAGCGTGAAGCCGACCAAATAATCCAGGGCCCGACGCGCCTGCTGGGCATTGATCAGATCCATGTCCAGGTCGCGGGGATTGTTGATGCCGTCGATTACCGCGCCCTTGGTGATCTCGTTGAATACGACGCGTCTGGCGGTGATGTCCCGCATGCCGTAGTCATCGGCCAGGGCCTTCATGACATGCCAGGAAATGGCCTCACCTTCCCGGTCCGGGTCGGTAGCGAGATAGAGATTGTCGCCGCCCCGCATAGCCTCGGCAATGGCTTTCACATGCTTGGCCGATTTTTCGTCCGTGACGTAGGTCATGGCGAAATCGTCTTCGGGAACGACCGAACCATCCTTGGACGGCAGATCGCGCACATGGCCGTACGAAGCCAGCACGACAAAATCATCGCCCAGATACTTATTGATAGTTTTGGCCTTGGCCGGGGATTCGACGACCACTACGTCCATGATGGAAAGACTCACCTTTAGCTGACACTCGGATAGGCCACGCAACGATTGGCGCAACGAACAGGGACTAATACAGACTGATGATGGTTAAGATATTGATACTCGATTTCCAGCATGACGGTCTAAACGACCTGCTAGCTCAAGTTCAAGCAAAATGGTGATGACATGCGCCGGTGTCAACTCGGAGAGGCGGATTAGCTCGTCAACATCCACCGGTGTTGCCCCCAAAAGGGCGGTCAATCGTTGGTGATCAGCATCCGAATCATGTGATTCCCCGGGCGTCGGCGCATATATCCCCGCTTGCTCCGTGGGGTCTTCCCAAAATGACGGACGCGCGATCATCGGGCCAACAACTTCCAATACGTCATCGGCATTCTGGATCAATGTGGCGCCCTGACGGATCAATCGGTTGGAGCCCCGGCAACGAGGATCCATGGGTGAGCCCGGCACCGCGAACACCTCTCGCCCCTGCTCCAAGGCAAAGCGCGCCGTAATCAACGAGCCGGAACGTTCCGCCGCCTCGATCACCACGACACCGAGGCCGAGGCTGGAAATCAGACGGTTGCGGCGGGGAAAATGCCGAGCCTGGGGCCGGGTTCCAGGCGGCATTTCCGATATCACCGCGCCATGCGCCACGATCGCCTCGTACAATTTCTGATTTTCCACCGGATAGACCACATCGACCCCGCCCGCCAGCACGGCAACGGTGCCGCCATCGGCATCGGCCTGCAAGGCCCCGTCATGGGCCGCGGTATCAATGCCCCTGGCCAGCCCGGATGCGACGACCAGCCCCCCCTGGCACAGATCAGCAGCCAAGCCCCGGGTGTAGCGGACGGCGGAAGCAGACGCGTTGCGCGCACCAACAATAGCCACCGCCGGATCAGCCAGGCACGCCGCATCACCCAGCACATAGATCAAGGGCGGCGGATCGGGCAAGGCGCCCAGGCGCGGCGGATAGGCGGCCTCGCAACTGGCCAGTGGCCGGGCACCGACGGCAGCAGCAGCCGCCAGTTCATCTTCCGCCACCGCCGCCGTGCACAGTTTGATACGCCTCCGGCCGCCGCGCCGGGCCAAATCAGGCAAGGCCCGAAGCGCCGCGCCGGCCGAGCCAAAGCGCGCCAGCAACTGCTGAAACACCACCGGCCCGACATTCTCGCTCCGGATCAAGCGCAACCAGTCCAACCGCGACGCCGCCGTCAGGCCGCCGTCCTTTGCCATGTTCTTGTCCATGTCGGCAGTTTGCGCGCCACAACCAAAACGGTCAAGTACATTGGCGTCAGCAACCAAATTATTGAAGCAAAGTGGCACAAATAATATTGCCTAATAAATCGGCAAATTCCAAGATTTGCCTACTTTTTGCCCAATTGCCTGTCCTCGATGTCGCGAAAGACGCCTTCGAAAAACTTTCTTTTCTATTGATTTCAAGGACTTACCCGAAGACTGAAAAAACCGGCACGGTTCTTGGATAACAGTTGTCTGACAGGGCATGTGAATGCCTTGCGCGGCCAAGAAATCTAACAGGAGTCGGAACGGATGAAGATGGTGATGGCGGTAATCAAGCCGTTCAAATTAGACGAAGTACGCGATGCCTTGACCGAACTGGGTGTCCAGGGCGTGACGGTGACCGAGGTACGGGGTTTCGGGCGGCAGAAGGGCCACACGGAAATCTACCGTGGCGCCGAATATGAAGTGAATTATCTGCCCAAGCTGAAGCTGGAACTGGCGGTACCCGACGAACTGACCGACCGGGTGATCGAGACCATCTGCAACACGGCGCAGACCGGCCAGATCGGCGACGGCAAGTTGTTTGTCTGGGACCTGGGCACCGCGGTGCGCATCCGCACCGGCGAAAGCGGCTCCGATGCCCTTTGATTTTGATCCAATCAGGAGAATTTCCATGTTTCACCCCTTCCGGTGCCTGAAAACCAACGGCGCCACGTCCATCGCACGCATCGCCGGTTCCGCCGGCGCGGTTGCCGCCGCGTCTCTCTGCCTGGCCGAACCGGCCCTGGCGGCGGACGAGTTGAATTCCGGCGACACCGCCTGGATGCTCACCTCCTCCCTGCTGGTGCTGATGATGACGATACCCGGCGTGGCCCTGTTCTACGGCGGCATGGTGCGCAAGAAAAACGTTCTGGCGACCTTGATGCAAAGCTTCGCGGTCTGCTGCATGGCCACCATCATCTGGATGGTGATCGGCTACAGCCTGGCTTTTTCCGGTGAAGGGCCATTCGTGGGCGACCTGGGCCAATTGTTCCTGAAGGGAATTGGCGTCGGTTCCATGAGCGGCACGATACCAGAGTCGGTCTTCATGATGTTCCAGATGACCTTTGCCATCATTACCCCGGCCCTGATCACCGGCGCCGTGGCGGAGCGCATCAAGTTCTCGTCCCTGATGGTGTTTCTTGCCCTGTGGCTGATCGTGGTCTACGCCCCGGTCTGTCATTGGGTTTGGGGTGGCGGCGGCTTCCTGGGCGGCGCCGGCGTGTTGGATTTCGCCGGCGGCACCGTGGTCCATATCAACAGCGGCGTCGCGGCCCTGGTCTTGTGCATCGTGTTGGGCAAGCGGGTCGGCTACGGACGCGAGAATTTGGCACCCCATAACCTGGTCTTGACGATAATCGGCGCCTCGCTGCTGTGGGTCGGCTGGTTTGGCTTCAACGCCGGTTCGGAACTGGCCGCCGACGGCAATGCGGGCATGGCCATGGCCGTGACCCAGATCGCGACCGCCGCCGCCGCCCTGGCCTGGATGTTCGCGGAATGGATGACCCGGGGCAAGCCCTCGGTCCTCGGCATCGCCTCGGGCGCCGTCGCCGGACTGGTCGCCATTACCCCGGCCGCTGGCTTCGTCCTGCCAGGCGGCGCCCTGGTCCTGGGCCTGATCGCCGGGCTGGGCTGTTTCTTCGCGGTGATGTGGCTGAAACGGAAGTTGGGCTACGACGACGCCCTGGACGTCTTCGGCGTGCATGGCGTCGGCGGCATCATCGGCGCCATCCTGACCGGCGTCTTCGCGGCGGAAGCGGTAGGCGGCACGCCCGGCCTGCTGGAAGGCAATGCCGGCCAGGTCGGCCTGCAGCTTTACGGCATCGGCGTAACCATCGTCTACAGCGCCATCGTCACCTTTATCCTGGTCAAACTGGTTGGGGCGGTGATGGGTCTGCGCGTCGAAGAAGACGAGGAACGCGAGGGCCTCGATACCAGCCTGCATGGCGAGAGCGTCGCCTAACAGGCCACTTCAAAAGCGAATAGACTTAAGGGACATGGGCCCGGAGGTTGCAGCCTCCGGGCCCTTGCTTTTGACGTCACGTATCATCCGAACGTGAACAAAAGGCGAAACCCGATTCGAGACCTGACCGCAGTTATGATCAAATGATAAGTTATCGACGCAAGTCCTTGTATACACATAGAAAGGCCTCTACATTATCTATTATTCGTTTATATTATGTTCTTGATTCGCGAATCACCTTGCGAATCACCTGTGAGTCTTGTGGATAACTTTCTAAGGCGGGCCCGCTGATCGTGACGACGTTGAATCAACCCAACCGCTCCCCCGTATCCGTAGCGGGGCATCGCCAGATTGTAAATCCACGCCTGGCCGAATTACCCGACTACCCGTTCGAGCGGCTGCGCGGTCTGCTCGACCCGCTGGGGGCGCCCGCGGACCTGGATCCCATCGCGCTAAGCCTGGGCGAGCCGCAACATCCCTATCCAGATTTCGTCGGCGAGATATTGCATGCCAACCGCCATCTCTACGGCAAGTATCCGCCTGTCGCCGGCACCCCGGACTTCTGCCGGGCAGTCACCGATTGGCTGACCCGCCGCTATGATCTGCCGCAGGGAATGATCGAGGCGGACCGGCACATCGCACCTTGCGCCGGCACCCGGGAAGCGCTGTTTCGCACCGCCTTTATGGCCGTGCCGCCAAGCAAAGCCGGGCAGCGGCCCGCCGTCCTGATGCCCAATCCGTTCTATCAATGTTATGCCGGCGCGGCGATCGCGGCGGGCGCGGAACCCATTTTTGTCCCGGCCCTGGCGGAAAACGGTTTCCTTCCCGACTTCGCGGGTTTGGATGAAAATATTCTGGCCCGCACCGCCCTGGTCTATTTCTGCACCCCTGGCAATCCGCAAGGTGCCGTCGCCGATCTGGCCTATCTGGAAAATCTTGCCGCCCTGTCCCGGCGATACGATTTCACCCTGGTTGTGGATGAATGCTATGCCGAGATCTACAATGACGCGCCGCCGCCCGGCACCCTGCAGGTCTGTGTGGATAGTGGGGATATGTCGGGAATCCTGGTTTTTCACTCGCTATCGAAGCGCTCCAACGTGGCCGGTCTGCGCTCCGGCTTCGTCGCGGGCGATGCGGATCTGCTGACGCTGTTTCGCAGGCTCAGCGAATATGGCGGCAACCCATCGCCCCTGCCCGTATATGCCGCCGCCGCGGCCTTGTGGCGCGATGAAGAACATGTGGTCGCCAACCGTGCCCTTTATCAGGAGAAATTCGACCTGGCGGAACGGGTACTGTCCAACCGTTTCGGTTTCTACCGTCCCGAGGGCGGCTTTTTCCTGTGGCTGGATGTCGGCGACGGAGAGGCGGCGACGGTCGAGCTTTGGCGCCGCGCCGCCGTCCGCGTTCTGCCGGGGGCCTATCTGGCGGCCGAAGGCGGCGGCGGGGAAAACCCCGGCAAAGCATATATCCGCGTCGCCATGGTGCATGACCGGACGGTTATGGAAGATGCCCTGGCACGTATCGCCGAGACGTTGTGAGGCGGAAATGGTGCCTAAATCCTGGAAGCCAACCATGACGGGATTCTTGAGGGAAGATCGAGATGTCACAGCATAGCGGAACGCCACGCAAGATCGCCCTGCTGCCGCCGGGGACGGTGCCATTCATGCAGCGGCGCGCGGTGGAGGCGGCCGGTCTGGCGCTGTTCGCCCTGGCCGCGGCCCTGGCCCTGGCGCTGGCCAGCTATCATCCAGACGATGGCTCCCTGAACGTCGCCACCACCGGCGAGCCAGCCAATTGGCTGGGCGTGCCCGGCGCCTATGCGGCGGATCTGCTGTTACAAGGCCTGGGCCTGGCGAGCACGGCGGTGGTCGGCGTCATGGCCTGTTGGGCTTGGCGCATCGCCTCCCACCGTGGCCTGCCCTGGTACGGTTTGCGGCTTGTCCTCGCGTTGCCCTGCCTGCTTTTGCTGGCCGCCTGCGCCGCCACTATTACGGCCCCTGAACAATGGCCGCAGGTCGCGGGCCTGGGCGGCTACGGCGGGGATTGGCTGTTGCGGACAGGTGCGACGCCCCTGGCGCTGCTGAGCCTGACGCCCCATTCACCGCTGGTGACCGCGGCATTGTCCATAACGGCGTTGTTGTTGCTGCTGTATCTGCTGGGCATTCAGTTGACCGAGTGGCTGGCCCTGGCGCGGGCTGGTCTGTCCGGTTTGATGCACACCATCGGCGCCGCCAGATTTGCCGCTAATACGGCAGAACGGCTGGGGCGTCAGGCCGCGACCCATCCCATGTTTCGGCGCGAGCCACGCATGATGGCGGATGACGAAACGGTGGAGGCTGGCCCGCTGACCATTGATGTGGGTGAGAGGATAACGCCGGAGCGAACCGCGGCCCGGGTCAGCAAGCCCAAGCGCGCGACAAAGAAAAGCCGACGGGCGCAAAAGGAACAGCAACCGGCCCTGGCCCTCTCCGAACGGGAAGATTACCAGTTGCCCGCCCTGCATCTGCTGGCCACGCCGGAGCGCCAGCAACAGGGCCGGGACATTAACGAAAGCGCGCTGGAACAGAACGCCCGCATGCTGGAAACGGTGTTGGACGACTATGGCGTGCACGGCCGGATTGTCCAGGTCCGCCCAGGACCCGTGGTCACCCTGTATGAATTGGAGCCGGCACCAGGCACCAAGACCTCCCGCGTGGTCGGCCTTTCCGACGACATTGCCCGCTCTATGTCCGCGCGCAGTGTCCGCATCGCCGTGGTGCCCGGGCGCAATGCCATCGGCATCGAATTGCCGAACCGGGACCGCGAGACGGTTTACCTGCGCGAATTGCTTTCCACCGCCGACTATGAGAAATCGAAACTGATCCTGCCCCTCGCACTGGGCAAGGATATCTCCGGCGCGCCGGTGCTGGTCGATTTGGCCAAGATGCCGCATCTGCTGATCGCCGGTACCACCGGCTCGGGCAAATCCGTGGCGATCAATACGATGATCCTGTCGCTACTTTACTGTCTGCCGCCGGAACGCTGCCGCATGATCATGATCGATCCGAAGATGTTGGAATTGAGCGTCTATGACGATATCCCGCATCTGTTGACCCCGGTGGTCACCGATCCGGGCAAGGCCATCATGGCCCTGAAGTGGGCCGTGCGCGAGATGGAAAACCGCTATCGCGCCATGGCCAGCCTCGGCGTCCGTAATATCGTCGGTTACAACCAGCGTCTGGCCGAGGCGGAAAAGCGCGGTGAGGAACTGAAGCGCACGGTCCAGACCGGCTATGACGCCGAGACCGGCCAGCCGGTGTTCGAGGATCAGCTGCTTGATACCGAGCCGATGCCCTATATCGTCGTCATCGTCGACGAAATGGCCGACCTGATGATGGTGGCGGGCAAGGAAATCGACGCCGCCGTGCAGCGCCTGGCACAGATGGCCCGGGCCGCCGGTATCCACGTCATGATGGCCACGCAGCGGCCGTCGGTCGATGTCATCACCGGCACCATCAAGGCCAACTTCCCAACCCGGGTCAGCTTTCAGGTCACGGCCAAGGTGGACAGCCGCACCATTTTGGGTGAACAGGGCGCGGAACAGTTGTTGGGCATGGGTGATATGCTTTACATGGCCGGTGGCGGACGGATCAGCCGGGTGCATGGTCCCTTTGTCGGCGATGAGGAAGTGGAATCGGTGGTCAACCACCTGAAGCGCCAGGGCCGTCCGGAGTATCTGGATGCGGTGACCGAGGATAACGAGGGCGGCGCCGAACTGGATATGGTGCAGCCCGCGAACGACGGCAGCAACACCCTGTTCGATCAGGCGGTCGATGTGGTGGCGCGCAATCAAAAGGCATCAACTTCGTTTTTGCAGCGGCAATTGAAAATCGGCTATAACCGGGCCGCCGATCTGATCGACCGTATGGAAATTGAAGGTGTGATCGGACGCGCCAACCACGTGGGCAAGCGCGAAATCCTGGTAAGAAATCCCGACGAGGACAACTGATTTGGCCAAGCCGCCATCCCTTGCCGCTAATCGTCATATGCCGCGGCAAGCTCTCAGCCGCCGCAATCTGTTGCATGGCGCGCTCACCCTGGGTGCCGTGCCGCTGGTCCACAGCTTGGCGCTGCAATCTGCCCTGGGCGCCAAACTTACCGACCACGATGCGGTCATAAGCCGGGTCGAGGCCTATTTAAATGGTCTGAAAAGCCTCTCGGCACGGTTTCTGCAAGTGGATTCCGCCGGCAGCGTGGTGCACGGCCAACTCTATATGCGCCGGCCGGGTCGATTGCGCTTCGAATACGATGCCCCCTCGCCCCTGCTGCTGGTCGCCGATGGGGTATGGCTGGTCCTCTATGACCGGGAGTTGGAGCAGGTCAACCGCTTTCCCCTTTACGAGACCCCCCTGGGCGTGCTGGTCGACGAGCCGGTAAACCTGCGCGAACGGGTCGAGGTCGTGGAAGTGGATGAAAGCCCGGGCGTCCTGCGCCTGAAGATCGTCGACCGGGAGCTGCCCGACGAAGGCTGGATGGGCATCACTTTCACCGAGCCGCCGCTGCTGCTGCGGCAGTGGAAAATCAAGGATGCCCAGGGCGGCACAACGGCGTTGTCCCTGACCGACATCCGGGTCAACCAGAAACTCGACCCGAAATTGTTCGTCTTCACCGACCCGGTGCTTTTTCACGAATAAGCCGGGGACGTACCCCGGCATGATTTGGGTTGCCATTGGCAACATTTTTCTGCTCATCTGATGCCCGTGAGTACCGGGGTATAATGGTGAATATGGGGAGTCATCCAATGCAACAGGCCCAACTATTGTCTGGGGACGAAATCAGCAGGCTGCCGCTGGACCAGATCGACGTCAGCGATCCGGCGATTTACCAGAATGATAACTTTCGCGGCTATTTCCAGCGCCTGCGCCGGGAAGATCCGGTGCACTACTGCGCCGACAGCGAATTTGGTCCCTACTGGTCCGTGACCAGATATGACGACATCATGAAGGTGGAACTGGATCACGAAACCTATTCCTCGGCCTCGCATCTGGGCGGCATTACCATCCGGGACAATCCGTTCGGTAAGGAGATGGCCAGCTTCATCGCCATGGACCCGCCGGAACATACCGGGCAAAGAAGGGCCGTGGCCCCCATCGTGGCGCCGGGCAATCTGCGCAACATGGAGGCGATGATCCGCGAGCGCACGCAAATGGTGCTGGATTCCCTGCCCCGGGGCGAGACCTTTGACTGGGTCGACAAGGTCTCCATCGAACTGACCACCATGATGCTGGCCACGCTGTTCGATTTCCCCTGGGAGGATCGGCGCTTGCTGACCTATTGGTCGGATGTCTCCACCGCGAATTTCGATGCTCCGGACGCCCCCGTGCGTTCGGATGAGGAACGCATGGAGGTGCTGAAGGAGATGGGCGCCTACATCGCCCACCTGTGGCAGGAGCGGGCCCAGGTGCAAGATGGGGGCGAACCCGGCTTCGACCTGATTTCCATGCTGGCCCAGGGTGAAGATACCAAAGACATGAACCACATGGATTTGATCGCCAATTCCGTTCTGCTCATCGTTGGCGGCAATGACACCACGCGTAATTCCATGAGCGGCGGTCTGATGGCGCTGTGTGATAACCCAGCCCAATTCGCCGCCCTGCGCGCCGATCACGGCCTGATCAGGACCCTGGTGCCGGAGATTGTCCGCTATCAATCCGCCATCATCCACATGCGGCGCACGGCGTTGAAGGATGCCGAACTTGCCGGCAAGCACATTGCCAAAGGCGATCGTGTGGTCATGTGGTACGTCTCGGGCAATTGGGATGAAGAGGTCATTGAGGCGCCGGACGTTTTTGATATCCGCCGCCCCAAGGCACGCCGCCATCTTGCCTTTGGCGCCGGTATTCACCGCTGCGTCGGCGACCGGCTGGCGGAGCTGCAATT
>JASLLM010000162.1 GCA_030747035.1 Alphaproteobacteria bacterium
TGGGACGAGATCATCATCCTGCCGGGCGACGATGGCGCCTTTCAGATCTCCAAGATCAAATCGAGCCAAAACCGCCGATTCCGGGTGCAGGTACAGTTCAGAAGCGCGGATCTGGTAATTTTCGGTGCCAACCGCGGCCTGCTGCGACAGGTGTCCCGTGCCTTGCGGATGCGGGCACTGCGCAGCCTGGGTGCGGAACTGATCCTGGATCAGCTGTTGCAGCATTTCACCCGCATACCGTATCAGGCCGATTGGCATACCATCCGCGTCGACCGAATGAATCGGGGCCGCGAACCTGGGGTAGTGGATTTCGGTGATTTGACGTTTCGCGCCAATGCAATGGATGATCTTGGTGATCGGGTCGCCCGCCGCCAGGCGGAACTTTGGTTCCTCTATCAACGGGTTATCGCGCTGTTCGACGGCTTCGGACGGGACTATGGCTTCAAGAAAAAAGTCGCCATCAAATATCCCCACAACAACCCGCTGCTGGGCGACAGGATAGAGGCATCCTACGCTAATCCTGAAAATTACATGATCTATATCGTCGAAAATTCGGTCCACGACGACTATGCCCGGATCGACTATCTGCTGCACGAGTTGATGCATATCTGGGCCTATCAGCATAGCCGGCGCGAGAAGGGCATGGCCTGGCAGTTGATTGTCCATGGCGACACCCATGGTTTGGTGAACCGCACCTGGGTTGCCTTTCATGAAGGTTTCGCGGAGTGGGCCTATCAGGAGGTTTATCGCCGCCTGTTCGGGAAAAATCCCAAAACCGCGCCTACCTGGGCAATACATACGGTCTCTCATCGCTCGATGAGGTGGAGCGTCACGAATGGGGCTGGATATCGCTGTTCAATCTGCTGATCACGCCGCGTCTCTCGGGCTATGACTTCAGCGGCACCGTCAAATATGTGACACGGGGCCGTCTCCGGCCCCGGAGAAACACCATCTGTGACGATCCGGCGATGGATTTCACGGATGTGCTGCGGCTGTTTCTGACCGACAACCGGGCCGGCCTGGCGCGGCAATTGCGGCGCTCGGAAATGACTTTTGCCAAGTTCCTTGGCAGGGCCGTCGCGGTCGTGCCTCGGTTCAACAACCGGGCCCGCACGGCGGCACTTAGTCTGCTTGATCCGAACGAAACGGATCAGCCGCGCGACCTGTTATGCCGGCCGCGCAATTAGGTATGCCGGCCTGGCAGGGCGCGGCCATCAACGCTACGCCGCCGGCAGATTGGTGAAATCGGCGGGGCGTTTTTCCTTGAAGGCGGCGATGGCCTCGCGGTTCGCTGGCGCGCCGATCAAATGGGAAAAGGCCTCCGTCTCGCGTTGGCGCGCCTGCCGGGTGGCGTCCAGGCGCGCCGCCAGCAGGATCGATTTGGTGGCGACCAACGAAGGTATGGGCTTTTGCGCGATGCCTTCGGCCAAGGCCATGGTCTCGGCCATGAGCTGGTCGCTTGGCACCTTTTTCCAGGCCAGGCCGATCTCCACCGCGCAATCCGCATCGATCCAGGGTGTGGTGTAGAGGATATGCGCCGTCGCGGCCCAGCCGATCATGGCGGGAAGAAGAAAACTGCTGCCGGCCTCAGTGGTAACGCCAAGATCCACGAAAGGTGCCTTCAGACGTGCATCGTCAGCCATCAGGACCAGATCGCAATGGGGCAGCAGGGTCAGGCCGATGCCGACACCGATGCCATTGACGGCGGCGATCAGGGGCTTGGGAAAGGCTTCCACCGTTTCGATGAACGGCGGGAAACCGTGGCGCAAGCCGTCATCATGGACCCGCGGGTTGCCCATCTCGCCCAAATCCTGGCCGGCGGAAAAGGCCCGGTCCTGGCCGGTTATCACGACCACCGCCAAATCAGGGTCCGCCGCCGCCTCCCTGAGGGCCGCCGTAACCCCGTCATAAACAGCATCGTTGAAGGAATTCAGCGCCTTCGGCCGGTTTAGGGTCAGCAGACGGACCCGGTTCTCATCCTTGATCTTGACCATTTCACTCATAACATCGCCTCCACTCCATCCGGCCAGTTTCGGCCCTGACATCCCCGACAACATACCGCCTGGTGCCGGAATCGACTATAATATTGGCCGCAAGCAGCGGATAGCGGCGATCCGCCCAACTTCTTACAACGGGGGTGTTGAAGACAGATCCGATGACAAATAATGGAAACAGCACCATGACCGATCAAAGCCGCTGGCAGGCCGTACAGGGGCGCGATGACGCCGCCGATGGCCGCTTCGTCTACGCCGTGACATCCACCGGTATTTATTGCCGGCCGACCTGCGCCTCGCGCCGGCCCCTGCGCCGCAATGTGCGATTTTTCGATTTGCCCGAAGCCGCCGAGCAGGAAGGCTTCCGCCCCTGCAAACGCTGCAAGCCGACGGAAAGCACCAGCCCGGATGCGAGTGTGCAAAAGGTAAGGGACATTTGCCGCTTCATCGACCGGGAACTGGACGATGGCGCCGACGGCAGCCCTTCCCTGGCCGCCATCGCCGAGGCGGTCGGCGGCAGCCCGCACCACCTGCAGCGTACTTTCAAGCGTCTGATGGGCGTGACGCCGGCACAATACGGCGATGCCCGCCGCCTTATCCGCCTGAAACAGGGCCTGAAACAGGGCGAAAGCGTAACCAACGCCATGTACGATGCGGGTTATGGTGCTGCCTCCCGCCTGTATGAACGTTCCAACGGTCAGTTGGGCATGACCCCCGCCAGTTATGCCAAGGGCGGCAAGGGCGCGCGCATGGGCTATGCCATTAGCCCCTCGCCCCTGGGCCGTCTGATGGTGGCGGCCACGGAACAGGGGGTTTGTTTTCTCTCCCTGGGCGAAGACGAGCATCTCATCGCCGAATTGCATCGGGAATATCCCCTGGCGGAAATCGTCGCGGACGAGATCGTGCTGGGCGAATGGGTGCGCACGGTGGTGGACTATTTGGAAGGCGCCATTCCCCATCCCAATCTGCCCCTGGATGTGCAGGGCACGGCGTTTCAACGCCGGGTCTGGCAGGAGTTGATGCAGATACCGGCCGGCGTGACGCGAACCTACAGCGAACTGGCCGAGCAGATCAGCGGCAAGGCTTCGGCCCGGCGCGCCGTGGCCCGGGGCTGCGCCACCAATCCGGTATCCCTGATCATTCCCTGTCACCGCGTGGTAAGGGGCGACGGCGGCCTGGGCGGCTACCGTTGGGGGCTGGAGCGCAAGGCGGCCCTGATCGCGGCGGAGCGGGAACGGCTCAAGAAGGTGGCGTAGGGATATGGCATGGAGACGCGGCATGGATTTCCGGCTGCACGGATGGCGCTGAAGGGTTATTCTCTGCTTGAATGATTCTGGTGGAGGAGGCGGCGATGGTGTCCGGAAAGACGTGGATTGGCATGGGGGCTTGTGCGGCCCTGGCGGTTCTGATTGCGGCGACGTCTGCAAATGCTGGAACCAAGGGTGGCCTGTACGACATGCGGGCCATGATCAACGAAGGGCATCCCTTCGCCTCACCCAGCTACAGCCGGGCACCGACGACCATGCCGCCCGCCCGTGTCATGCGGCCCATTGCGCCGCCTTCGCCGACCCTGCGCTACACCCCGCCGCCCAAACCTGTCGCCCAGGCGAGCGCCACGGGCAGTTCGTCGACGCCCTACCGCTTCTTTGATGACAGCATAATGGAAGGCTGGTTCGACCGCCTGTATATCTCCGCCGGCGGCGGCTTGGGCATGCAGACCGATCTGGACGGCAGTACATCCACCACCGCCGGATATACCATTGAATTCGATCCCGGCTTCGCCGCCCAGGGCGCCATCGGCGCCCATATCGGCGAGAATTTCCGTCTGGAGGGCGAAGTCGCCTACCGCATGGCGGACTACGATCAGGCCTCCGCCGCTGGAACAACCGTGACACCGAGCGGCGATATCAAGATCGCCACGGCCATGGGCAATCTTTATTACGACATACATTTGGAATCATCATTCGTGCCGTACATTGGGGCCGGTATCGGCGTGGCGCAATTGAAAAGCACGGCCGCGACCATCGGTGCCCTGACCGCAACGGAAAAGGATGCCACGGAGTTGGGCTTTCAGATCATGCTCGGCGCCGCCTATGAATTCAACCAGACCTGGAGCGCTGGGGTCGACGCCCGCTACATCGGCACTTCCGATGCCGATGTCTCGGCCACCGCGCTGACCCTGAACGTGCGGTACAGCATGTAGGGACGTTCAAGCACCGTCGGCAAAACGGCCGTCACGCCAGGCGATGGCGGCGTTGACGCCCTGTTCCTTGCGGATGCGGGCGAATTCCTGCTTTTCCCAGGACGGCGTGGCGTTGATCTCCACATCGATATCCAGGCCGGATAGCAGCGCCTGACGCATGCCCATGATCTCGTAGCTGCGGTTGATCGCCTGTTTGGAAAGCCGCACCGAAACGGAGGCTGAGCGCGCGATCTTGACCGCCATGGCGCGGGCCTGGGCCTGCAATTCTTCTCCTGGGACAAGGCGGTTGACCAACCCCATACGCAGGGCGTCCTGGGCGGATAGGCGATCCTCGCCGGTCAGCATCAGCTCCTTAGCCTGCTTCGGGCCGGTGATCCAGGGCAGCAGCATGGCCACGGCACCGGTGCCGAAGCGCACCTCCGGCTCGCCAAAGATGGCATCGTCGGCCGCGATGGTAATATCGCAGGCCAGAGAAGCCTCGAAGGCGCCGGCCAGGCAATAGCCGTGCACGGCGGCGATGGTTGGTTTCGGACAGTCCCAGAATTTGATGATGAAATCGAACTGCAACGCCATCTGGGCCCGCACCTTGTCGATACTGTCCAGCTTGCGTTCGCCAGAGGCCATCAGGTCAAAGCCCGCCGAAAACGTCCGTCCCGCGCCACTGACAACCACCGCATGCACATCATCGGCCTGTGCGAAATCATCCATGGCCGCCATGGCATCCTGCATGAGTTGATTGTTGAAGGCGTTCATTTTGTTGGAGCGGTTGAAGGTTAGAAAGCCAATGCCGTCCTCCCGCCACGTCAAGATCAGGTCCTGTTCCGACAAATCACAATCTCCTAATGGGCCCCCTAAGGGCTCGTTACGGGCCGATACTGTAACTGAGGCAATTCTCTATGCTGCCTGCCAATTGCCGCAATATCCGCCCATAGGCATCCGGGCCGGGGGCGATGGCAAGACCGATGGGATCGAGGCTGGCGGTCCGAACATCCAGGCCGGCGGTCAAAGTCTCAAGCAACCTGGCCGGATACCGCGCCTCGCCGAACAGGCAACGTATGCGGCCCCCGTCCTGACTGCGGGCCAGACGCTTGCGAATGGCCGAGATACGCCGGGCGCCTGGCTTGCGGTCCGGCGCAATGGCGATGGCACCCTGAGCGTTGGTGCCGAAGCGGCTTTCGAAATACTGGTAGGCATCGTGCAGCACCAGGTATGGCAAGGGCCGCACCGGCGCGAGAAGTTTGTGAATTTCAGCCTCGAGCGCGCTCAACCCGGCAATTACCCGATCGCCATTGCGGCGATATCCGGCACCATTGGCGGGGTCCAGTTCGGTCAACGCTCCCACCGCCTGCCGCACCATGGCCTGGGCATTGCGCGGATCGAGCCAGATGTGGGGGTCGTGACCGTGATCATGATCATGATCATGATCTGCCGCCTGCCGCCAAAGGCCGCCCTCGCGGGCGGGCAACAGGCGCAGGCCGGGTGTTTCGGACAGAGCGATCACGCTGGCGCCGGATGCCAGACTGGCCAGTGGCTTTTGCAGGTACCCTTCCAGGGCCGGGCCGATCCAGAACACCGCCTGGGCCTTTGCCAGTGCCCGCGCCTCGGACGGGCGCAGAGCGTGATGATGCGGGTCGGCACCGCTGGATAGCAGCAGGTGCGGTTCGCCAAGGCCGGCCATGATATCGGCAATCAGAGCATGCACCGGCTTCAGGGTCACGACGACCCTTGGCGTATCGGCAACAGCCGGAACGGCGCCCAAAAACATGAAGATCAGCAACAGAACGCGCATGCCGGCTAGCCCGAAATCGGCGTCAGACGATGCGGGCGCAGGGCCTCGTAATATGGCTGGGCCGCCGCCAACAGCGTTTGCAGATGCTCCGGCACCCGCACAGCGGCCTTGCCTGAAGCCACGAAACCGGTTGATTTCTCCACCGCGCCGTACCAATGCGCCCCCCACAGCCCGTCGCTGTCCCGCTTCCCCGCCGGCCAGGACAGCATGGTGGGGTCGAAGGGGATGCCGGTGGCTTGGCACAGGGCCCGCAGCATTCCCTCCGGATCGGCCAGAACGTCATCGGACTCCAGCACCGGGGGAATCCTGCCCCAGCGTTGGCGGACCCAATCAAAAATCCTTTGCTGTTGCGGCAGGCCAAGGTCTTCCAGCGTCACCTCGGCCCTTTTCTCGATGTACGAGGCCAGAACCCTTGCGGGATCGCGGATCAGAAAGGCGTTGCTCAGACCGTCCAGCCAGTCAATGCCCATGTGCGGCAACAGATGATGGGTCATGTGCTTTTGATAGAACACCGCCTTGCCATCCGGTAGCGGTCCCGTGGCTTGTTCGGCTACCTTTCGCCAATCGTTCTCGTAGGCCGCGATGATCTCCGCCGCCATCGGATGGTCCAGGCCGGTTTCGGCGAGATAGTGGCCATAGAACGGTTCGTCCCAAACCACGGCATCGGCCCGGTTTTCAAAGGCCCGCATCATGGCGGTGGAAATATTGCGCGGACCCGACCACATGGCGATGCGCACCGCCGCCTGAACCATCACCTGTTCACCTCTGGGCTTCCCGCTCGCACAGATCCCGGTACAGACCCTGCAGGCGATGGGTCACCGGGCCCTTTTCCGAACTAATCAGGCGCCCGTCGATCTCGTGCACGGGAATCAGCCCGGCAAAGGTGCCGGTAACGAAAGCTTCATCGGCGCCATAAACATCGATCAGACTGAAATCCTTCTCCAACGCAGTGATGGCGTTGTCCCTGGCCAGATCTAGGACCTTGGCGCGGGTAATGCCGGCCAGGCAATAGCGCCCCGTTGATGTCCAGACCTCGCCCTTGCGCACAATAAAAAAATGCGTCGAATTGCAGGTGGCGACAAAGCCGTGCGGATCCAGCATCAGGGCCTCGTCCGCGCCCATCTTGTCGGCCTGAATGCAGGCCTGGATACAGTTCAACTTGCTGTGGCTGTTCAGGCGCGGATCCTGAACATCCGGCGCGCCCCGGCGCACATGCACCGTGGCCAGGCGCAGACCGGCACCCTCTATCGCCACCTTGTATTCAGGAATGATCACCACGGTCGGCGGCGTGATCGTTACCTTGGGATGCTGGTAGGGTGTTGACTTAATGCCACGCGTGACCATCAGGCGAATATGCACATCCGTTGCCATGCCGTTGCCGTCCAGCACGGCCTGTATGCGCGCCACCATTTCGCCCGCGCTCAGACCGATATCCATATCGATGGCCTTGGCGCCCTCGTACAGACGCTCCATATGGGCATCGAGAAACAATAGTTTTCCGTTATGCAGGCGGATGCCCTCCCAAACACCATCGCCCAGCATGAAGCCGGAATCGAAAACCGAAACCTTGGCTTCATCACGGGGGAACAATTCCCCGTTGATGGAGATCAGGATCGAACCGTTGCGCGGATCGTCCAGATAGTCGTGACTGCCCCCGGCCATGTCTGGGATCAGTCCGGCCGAGGCACGGCGAAGATGCTGTCCGGCGAAATTGCCGCATAGTCCAGATAGCCCAGGCGGGCCAGAGGCTGAACCTTGGCGGAATCGATCTTGCCGTCAACGATCACGTCATCGTCGATATGAATGCCGACGACCTGGCCGACCACCATGGTGTTGGGCACGCCGGTACGGGTCTCGGGCAGGTCGACAATATGCAACACCTTGCATTCCAGAGCGATCGGGGAATCTTTTACCCGAGGCGGCCTGACCTGTTCGCACGGCGCGGCCTCCAACCCGGCTTCGGCCATTTCATCAAAACTGGCGGGCGCATGGATCGAGGTGGCGTTCATGGGCTGCAACAGTTCCGTGGTGACCATGTTGAAGACGAACTCCCCGGTCTCGCGCACATTGGTCAGGGAATCCTTGGGCTCCGTCGTACCCGTCTTGTAACCGTTCGGGCAATACATCACACACGGCGGATCGCCGCACAGGGCGTTGAAGAAACTATAGGGTGCCAGGTTGATCACGCCTTCCGGATTGACGGTGGAAATCCAGCCAATGGGCCGGGGCACTACCAGGGCGTTATAAACCGTATGCTTGAACGGCGGTGGCTTCATGCCGTCCTTGGGGTCAAAATACATGCTTGGGCGGTTCCTTTAAATTGCATCCCAGGAATAGTATTCGGCGCTGCCATCCAGGCCGTACAGGTCGTTGCGCAGGGCCGGCTCCAGGGTGGCGGCAAGATCCTCCGGCGTCCAGCCGTCGCCCTTGTGCAGGGTGCGGATCGGACGGGGCTGGCTCATCAGATAGATCTCGTTGGCGCGCACGCCGAAGATATTGCCGCTTACCGCATGCGCCGCATCGCTGCACAGATAGGTAACCACCGGGGCGATACGGTCGGCGGTCTGCGTCTCACGCATCTTGTCGAAGGCCTCCGCCATTTCATCCGAGGTCACGGGTATCGCCTCGATCATCCGGGTCCAGGCGAACGGAGAGACACAGTTGGAACGGACATTGGCCCGCGCGCCCTCCATGGCGATAACCCGCGACAGGGCGACGATGCCCAGCTTGGCGGCCGCGTAATTGGCCTGGCCGGCGTTGCCGTTCAGTCCGGAGGTGGAGGTAAAGTGCACGAAGGCACCTGATTTCTGCGGCCGGAAATGATCCATGGCGGCACGCGAAACATTGAAGGTACCGGTCAAGTGCACATCAATGACGGCCTGCCATTCCTCCGCCGTCATCTTGTGAAAATAGGCGTCGCGCAGGATGCCGGCGACATTTACGACGGCGTCGATCTGTCCATAGCTGTCGATGGCGGTCTGCACCATACTGGCGGCACCATCCGTCTCGGCCACCGAACCTTGGTTGGCGACTGCTTCGCCGCCCGCGGCCTTGATTTCGGCCACCACATCATCAGCCGGCGTCTCGTCCGTCGGCCCGCCATACAAATCGCCGCCAACATCGTTGACCACGACTTTGGCGCCGGCCGCCGCCAAATTCATCGAGACCGAGCGGCCAATACCGCGCCCCCCGCCGGTTACCAAGGCAACCTTGCCATCCATGATACCCATTTTGCGTCCTCCGCCTGGTTTTGTTTTGATTCTGACTTCAACGCTAGCATTGTCCTGCCGTCCCTGCTATAGCACGCCCATGACAAAATGGATTTGGCTGGAAATTCAAGTCGTTGAGCACCGACGACGACGTAGCAGCCGACGCTCCCAAGACAATGCGGGCGCCGGGCTGATACGCCGCGCGTTGCTCCGGCTCGGCTAGGGCCAGTCGACGCCGGCAATCCGGACCCGGCGCAAACAACACCAGCAGACGCGTTTCAAACGCTTCGCCAATCCGGAAGTTCCACAATGTTTCAAGTCAGCCTCGAAAAGCCCGGTGACGGGCCCGCGATCGAAAAACTATTGGATCAGTCATTCGGCCCCGCGCGGCAGGGATTGACCGCCTATTGCCTGCGCGGAGATGTTCCACCCCTGCCCGAACTATCCTTCGTGATGCGCGGTGCCGCCTTTCTCTGCGCCTCGATCCGCTATTGGCCGGTGGCCATAGATGGCCGGCGCGATGCCCTGCTGTTGGGCCCCCTGGCCGTGGGGCAGGCCTGGCGTGGACGCGGCCTGGGAAAAATCCTGATCGGCCACAGCCTGGCCCGGGCCAAGGCCCTTGGCCACGGGGTTGTCCTGGTAATTGGTGATCCGGAATACTACCAGCCCTTTGGTTTTTCCTCGGATCTGGCCGCTGGCTTGTCGCTGCCCAAGCCGGTGGAAGATGGCCGTTTTCAAGCCTGCGAACTGGTTCCGGGCGCATTGCGGGAGTTGTCGGGAGGCGTCGGTCCGGCGCGCTAGAGCGTTTCCGGATTATTTTGGAGCATAGCCATCCTCGGCGAAGAAGTTCCAGCATTCCTCTGGTTTGAAGA
>JASLLM010000163.1 GCA_030747035.1 Alphaproteobacteria bacterium
TTATTTACGTAATGATAGCCAATATAGGGTCGAGGGAGGGATCCAGCGCACCGCGTTCGAGTTTGTTTGTTCGGAAGCGCGGCGTTGAAAGCAAAAGGATCGAATTATGTGGGCCAAGACCGCGGCAACCGCGAGCAATATCTTGAGGCGTTCAGGGCTGGCGGATCCCTCCGGCGCAACCGCCATGGAATATGCCTTGATCGGCACTGGCATTGGTGTCGCCATCATCGCCGCCATCTTTTCGATCGGCGAGGAAATCATCGACCTGTTCGAAATCGTTCAGACTACCTTGGCTGGCAGCGACGGCTGATTGACCAGGGCGGGCCGTTAGCGGGAGAAATCCTCTTCCAGGGCGTCGTCCAGGGCGCCCGCCAGTTTTTCCAGGCGGTCCCGGTCGCGCAAATAGAGTATGCGGCCCTTGCGTTCCACGATATTGCCGGCAGCCAGTTGCGAGATTGAACGGGCAACGGTTTCCCGCGTGGTTGATGCCATCGCCGCGATGGCTTTGTGCGTGGGCAGATTGCGGATCAGCCAACTGCCCGGATCGACCGGGCTTTCTTCCGCCAGGAGCAACAATTGGCGGTAGACCCGATCCACTGCGCCCAACGTGGACAAATCCATGATCCTTTCATCGCAACTCCGCACGATGCCGGCCAGGCGGCCCAGTACGCGCACTGCCAAATCCGGATGGCCGATAATCTGGTCGATGAATAGTTGCGGCGACAAAGAACCCAGCAGGCAGTCCTCCAAGGCCACGACGCTGGCCGAACGGGGCTCGCCGTCGATCGCGGACAGTTCGCCGAAAAAGCTGCCTGATTGCAGACGCGCCAAGGCGATTTCCCGTCCCGTCATGGAGAAGTTGACGACCTGCACGGCGCCCTCGGAGACGAAGTAGACATCGCGGTCGCTGCTGTCCTTGTCCAGGATCTGCTCGCCTGACTTGTAGCGGCGCCAGCGGCAGCGCTTTTCCAGATTGCGTTTGCCCTCGTCGCCAATGCCTTCCAGCAAGCCGATATTTGCCAGACGGCCGTTCTGTGTGCTCGACACGATTCTCGCCCTCTCAGACCTGCCCTTTGCGGCCAGGCCAGCTTACTATTGTTGTCGCCGTGCGGCTAGCCGCCAAATATCATTCGGTCTCGATTGTAGAGATAGGCCGCGCCATACAGCAGGATCGCCGTGACCAGGCTGGTCGCCGTTACCGATACCGCGATATGCATCCAGATCGGAGGTTCCTGACGCATCAGGCGCCCGATCAACAGGATCTGGCCAAACGTGGGGATCATCATCATCCAAATCTGCGCCTTTATGGGCACGAAGACCAAAATCATACCGGGCAGGGAAGGCAGCAGCGGCAGCAGGCCCAGGTAGGTTTGGGTCTCCTTATAGCTGCGTGACACCGTGGCAACGATGATCTGCAAGGCCACGGCGAAGCCGATCAGCGGCAGGCAGATCAAGGCAACGGAAATAAACGCGGATATATCTGGGTTCAGCTTGATGCCGTATTCGCCGGCCGCGATGACCTCGAACATGATCTTGAAGGCCAGCAATTGCACCACCACCGCCGTCAGGGTGAATAAAAAGGTCGCCAGGGCCTTGCCCAACATGAATTGCCAGCGGGCCACCGGATTGGCCAGCAAGGGTTCCAGCGAACCACGCTCCCGTTCGCCCGAGGTGGTGTCGATGGCCAGGTAGACACCGCCGACGAAGATCGTGAAAATGATGAAGGGCGGTAACATATTGAGGAAGAATCCGGCCAGATTGCGCGAACGCCCGACATTGATGGAGCGGATTTCCAGCGGCGAGGCCACGTCCGGGTTAATCCCGTGGTCGCGCAAACGCTTCTGGCCCACGTCGCGGCTGAAGTTGCGCAGGATTTCAACCACGCGGCTGACCTTGATCACGGTGGAAAGACGGGTTGCGTTGACGACCATATTCAGTGGCGCGGGACGCTGGTCGGCGAACTCGTCGGCGTGGCCGTTGGGCACGACCAATACCGCATCCGCCAACCCGGTGCGCACGGCGCGCTGTGGGTTCACGGGGGCCGGTCGAATGGCAACACCCTCAAGCGTCAGGTGGGCCATCAATTCGGGCGCCTCATCCGCCCCCGCCACGTGCAGGAAGAGGGCGCTGTCGCTTTGACCGCGAAACATGCCGCCCACGAAACTCACGAGCAGTCCCAGCAGCAGGGCGCCGATGACCGGATAGATCAGGGCCAGGAAAAGGCTACGCCGGTCACGCAGGTTGTCGATGCTCTCCTTGGCGAAAACAACCCAGATATTACGCACGGCCGCCACCAAGGTCGGCCAGCTCGGCCTGGGTGATGGTGGCCAGAAATACTTCCTCCAGATCGCCTTTGCCCGTGGCCTGGCGCAACTCCTCCGGCTCTCCGTTGGCGACGATCAGGCCGTCCGAGATAACGACGATGCGGTCACACAGGGCCTCGACCTCGCCCATGATATGGCTGGAGAACAGCACGCAACGGCCCTGGTCGCGGATCTCCCGGATCAGATCACGCACCGCCCGGCTCGAGGCGATGTCCAGGCCATTGGTCGGCTCGTCCAGTATGACATTGGCCGGTTCATGAACCAGGGCGCGGGCCAGGGCGACCTTCAGGGTCTGGCCCTTGGAAAAGCCCTTGGACCGCCGGTCGGCGAATTCCTCCATACCCAGGCGTTCGATCAGACGGCCGATGCGTGCTTCCAATTCGGCCCCGCCCAAACCGTGCAAGCGGCCAAAATAGCGGACATGTTCCCGCGCCGTCAGGCGGGGGTAAAGGCCCCGGTTATCAGGCAATACGCCAATTCTGCGCTGTACTTCCAGGCGCTCGATGCTGGCGTCATGTTCATCCACGAGGGCCCGGCCGCTGTCAGGCCGCAACACCGTGTAGAGCATGCGCAATGTCGTGGTCTTGCCGGCGCCATTGGGTCCGATCAGGCCGGTTATCTCGCCGTCGCGGGCGGTGAAATCCACGCCGCGCAACACTTCGACATTGCTGAAACTCTTTCGCAGGCCCTGCACTTCAATCATACCGCCGCCTCTCTTTCCTCGCTGGCGGGCCCAAATCTGCCGCATTCCAGCCGGGAAGGGAAGCATCGATGGATGGATTGGCGCACGGGCCGTTCCGTTGCCGCCCCGCGCGGCCGGCTGCATGACGGACTCCGGGCCCGACCAGTCTGGCCGGGCCCGGGCCGTTCCGGATCACCTGCGTGGTCTAGCCAGCGCGGACGTCGGCGACGAACTTCTCGACCTCGTCCTTCAGGCGGATGGACTGTTGCGACAACTCGCCCGCCGCCGACAGCACTTCCTGGGCGGAGGATCCTGTCTCGGCGGAAGCCTCCTTCAACTGCGACACGTTGGAGTTGGTCTGCTCGGTACCACTGGCCGCTTCCTGCACGTTGCGGGTGATTTCCGAGGTCGCCGCGCTTTGTTCTTCCACGGCGGAGGCGATGGCGGTGCCGATTTCGTCGATCTGAGTGATGGTCTTCGAAATACCCTCGATCACCGTCACGGCGGAGCCGGTGGCGTCCTGGATCGAGGATATCTGTCCGCCGATCTCCTCGGTCGCCTTGCCGGTCTGGCTGGCCAAGTTCTTGACCTCGGATGCGACCACGGCAAAGCCCTTGCCGGCCTCGCCGGCGCGGGCCGCCTCGATCGTGGCGTTCAGGGCCAGCAAATTGGTCTGATTGGCGATGTCGTTGATCAGATCGACCACCTCGCCGACCTTTTGCGAGGCTTCCACCAGACCCTGGATCTGTTCAGTGGCGCGCTGTGCCTCGGTCACGGCACCGCGCGAGATGCTGGAAGATTCCGCCACCTGGCGCGAGATCTCGGCGATGGAGGAGGCCAACTGCTCGGAAGCCGAGGCCACCGCATGGACGTTCTCCGTCGCGCCTTGCGAAGTATGCAGCGCTGAATCCGATTGTCCCGCCGCCTGTTCGGCCAGGCCCGACATGGTACCCGCCGTGGCCTGCATTTCGTCCGAGGCGGAGCTGACCGCGCCGACCACGTGCAAGACGCTTTCCTCGAAATCGTCCGCCAGTTTCATCATGCCCTGGCGGCGTTTTTCCTCGGCCCGTTTCTCCTGCTCGGCCTGATTGGCCTGCAGCTTTTGTACTTCCAGGCCGTTTTGCCGAAAAACCTCGACGGCACGGGCCATTTCGCCCAGTTCGTCGCTGGCCTCGGTATTGGGCACATCATGCTCGTATTCGCCCTGCGCCAGCACGCCCATGGTGTCCGTCAGCCCGGTTAGCGGTTTGGTGATGGAACGGATGATGAAGTACAGCATGGGCAGCAGGACCGCCAGCAGAGCCGCGAAGACCACCATGATCACATTGGTGGCAAAATCCAATGCCGCTGTCTGCGCCTCGGAGGCCTCTGTCATCTCGCCGAGCACGGAGGTTTCAATACGGCCCAAATCGTCGGTCATGGCGGCGCCATTGGCGTCAAGCACATCGTCGATCTTCTCGAATGTCTCGCCGTCGGCATTGTTTTCGATGGCCGATTTCAGATCGCCGAAGATGCCTTTTTCAAGACCGGTGATTTTCCCTGGAATTGCTTCGGCGAGTTCCCGCTCCTCGGCCGTGTCCGCGAGCGCCTGCAGGGTCGGGGCTAACTGCTTCAGCACCTCGAAGCCGTCCGCCATCGCCTTGCCGCGTTCGGCATCGATATGGCCTTCCTGCTTATCGACAATGGAATCCATCGCGTTCAGCATGATGACCAGGGTTTCGTAACGCATCTTGAAGACCGTGGCGAGCTGGGATTGCCGCTCATTGGCCTGTGCCGCCGCATCGGTCAGCACCCGGTTGGTGTAGACGGAAATGCCGCCGATGGTGACCGCGCCAACCACCGCAACAATTCCTAAAACTATTAATCTTGTCTTGATACTCCACGACATTTCGATTCTCCTCCTATTGGCGTCATGCCCTTGCGGGCGGCCAAATTAGTTTTGATAAACGTCCTTCTCTGGCCGGTTCAGAAAATTTCCGTCGGACGTGCAATAACTGGGCGACAATACTCTCGCGTAGATTAAGAAAATCCTAATTAATCAAAAGGTTATGCATACTGAATATAGCTGATGACATTTGTCGTAAGAGATCTTGACCTCCGGTCCATCATGAAAATGGGGGCACCTGCGGCGCAATAGTTTGGTCGACAGTGCCGCGCTGGCGTGGAAGGATTCGGGTGATTCTCGAGGTATGAATTCCCCGAGACACCGAGCATAGAGAAGCAGCCATGCCGCACGCCGATTTCGTCCATCTTCGTGTCCATTCCGCGTTTTCCCTGTCGGAGGGCGCCATTCATATCAAGGATTTGGCGGAGCTTTGCCGCCATGGCGAAATGCCGGCGCTGGCCATCACCGACACGGGCAATCTTTTTGGCGCCCTGGAATTCTCCGAAGCCATGATCAATGCCGGCGTCCAGCCGATCATCGGCGCCGCCATGGCCTTGCGATCGGGCGAGGGGGAGGCGGGCGCAAGACATGGTGCCGTGGATACGGAGCCCGACCGCCTGATCCTGCTTGTACAATCGGAAGCCGGCTACGAGAACTTGTCCCGCCTGTCCTCGAAGGCCTATCTGGAGAGTGAGGGCGGCGCGACGCCTCAAATTGATCTGCGCGACCTGCGCCAGTGGAGCGATGGACTGATCTGCCTTAGCGGCGGCGCGGACGGGCCGCTGGGCCGGCTGCTCCGTGCTGGCCAGGCGGAGCAGGGGCGGGCGCTGCTGCGGGAATTGAACGAGGCTTTTCCGGGCCGGTTATATATTGAGTTGCAGCGCCACGGACTGCCCGAGGAGGCCGCCTGCGAAGGGACGATGATCGATCTGGCCTATGAATTCGATCTGCCCCTGGTGGCCACCAACGATGTTCATTTCGCCGACCCGGATATGTACGAGGCCCACGATGCCCTGTTGTGCATTGCACAGAAGAATACGGTTAGCCAGACCGAGCGCCGCCGCCTGACCGCGCAGCACTATTTCCGTTCCTCGCGGGAGATGCGGGCCCTGTTCGCGGACCTGCCGGAGGCGCTGGACAATACCCTGGTGATCGCCCGGCGCTGTGCCTACCGGGTGCCCATGCGGGAGCCGATCCTGCCCAATTTTGGCGAGGGCGGCGATGAACAGGCCGTCATGCGGGCCATGGCCGAAGAGGGCCTGGCGGAACGCATGGCCGATATTGGCATCGAATTGGCTTCCGAGCAGGCGCAGCCATACAAGGAACGCCTGGCCTTCGAATTGGACGTGATCGTCAACATGGGCTTCGCCGGCTATTTCCTGATCGTCGCCGACTTCATCCAGTGGGCCAAGGCACAGGCCATTCCGGTGGGCCCGGGGCGTGGTTCGGGTGCCGGTTCCGTCGTCGCCTGGGCCCTGAAGATCACCGATCTGGATCCGCTGCGATTTGGCCTGCTGTTCGAACGGTTCTTGAATCCGGAGCGGGTATCCATGCCTGACTTCGACATCGACTTTTGCCAGGACAAGCGGGACCAGGTGATCCGCTATGTGCAGGAGAAATACGGCCACGACCAGGTGGCCCAGATCATTACCTTCGGCAAGCTGCAGGCCCGCGCCGCCCTGCGCGACGTCGGCCGGGTGCTGGAAATGCCGTTCGGATTGGTCGACCGACTGTGCAAGATGGTACCCAATAACCCGGCCAATCCGACCACCCTGCCAGAGGCCCTGAAGGCGGAACCGCGTATCAAACAGGTGATGCGGGAGGAACCGGGCGTCGACCGGCTGTTCGATGTGGCCATGAAGCTGGAAGGATTGTACCGCCATGCCTCCACCCACGCCGCCGGCGTGGTGATCGGCGATCGGCCGTTGGAGCAACTGGTGCCGCTGTACCGTGATCCCCATTCCGACATGCCGGTGACCCAGTTCAACATGAAATGGGTGGAGCCGGCCGGCCTTGTTAAATTTGACTTTCTCGGCCTCAAGACATTGACGGTGCTGGACCGGGCCGTGGAGATGATCCACCGCCGCGTACCTGATTTCGATCTTGCCCACATTCCCCTCGACGACAAGGCCTCTTTCGATCTGATCGCCCGGGGCGAGACCGTCGGCGTGTTCCAGTTGGAAGGCGCCGGCATGCGCGACACCCTGCGCCAGATGCAGCCCGATTGCTTCGAGGACATCATCGCCGTGGTGGCCCTGTACAGGCCCGGCCCCATGGACAACATCCCGCGGTTTTGCAATGTGAAGTCCGGCGCCGAGCAGGCGGATTATCTGCATCCCTGCCTGGAAGGCATTCTGACCGAAACCTATGGCGTCATCGTCTACCAGGAACAGGTGATGCAGATCGCCCAGGTGATGGCGGGCTATTCCCTGGGCGATGCGGATCTGCTGCGCCGCGCCATGGGCAAGAAGATCCAGGCGGAGATGGACGCCCAGCGCTCCCGCTTCGTCGAGGGCGCCGTGGCCAACGGCATCGATGGTGACAGGGCGGAATACGTCTTCGATCTGGTGAACAAATTCGCCGGCTATGGCTTCAACAAGAGCCACGCCGCCGCCTACGCACTGATCGCTTATCAAACGGCCTATTTGAAGGCCAACCATCCGGTGGAATTCATGGCCGCCACCATGTCCCTGGATCTGACCAATACGGACAAGTTGAACCAGTTCAAGCAGGAAGTGAAGCGCATGGGCATCATCCTGCTACCGCCCGACCTGAACAAGTCCGACGTCGTCTTCACCGTGGCCCAAGATGACCGTGGGGATGGTGGTGGGGATGACAAGGGCGCGATCCACTATGCCCTTGCCGCGGTCAAGAATGTCGGCCGCGAGGCCATGGCGGCGGTGATCGCCGAACGGCAAGCGCATGGACCCTTCAAGGATATCTGGGACTTTGCCGGAAGGTTGGATCCGCATCAGGTCAACAAAAGGCAGGTGGAAAATCTGGCCCGCGCAGGCGCTTTTGACGCTTTGAACCCGAACCGGGCCCAGGTCCTGGCGGCGGCGGAAACTCTACTTCGCCATGCGGGTGCTGTGATGGCCGACAAAGAATCCGGACAGGGAGGTTTGTTCGATGACGCGGGCACGGATGCCGCGCCACCGCCCTTGCCGGTGGTGACCGAATGGCAGCAACTGGACAAGTTGGCGAACGAGGCCCAGGCCATTGGCTTTTACCTTTCGGCCCATCCGCTGGAATCATATCCCAGCCTGCTGGCGCGGAAGTCTATGGTGGACTTTGCCGAGTTGGAGGCCCGCGCGGATCAGGGCGGGCAGCATTTCCGCATCGCGGCGACGATCGAAGACGTGAACGAACGCAAGAGTGCCAAGGGCAATCCCTTTGCTTTCCTGGATGTGTCCGACCAGACCGGGACCTTCGACGTGGCGGTGTTCGGCGATGACCTTACGGCCAGCCGGGATTTGCTGATCAAGGGCGCCTCCATCGTCATGACCGTTGATGTCCGCGACGGCGACAAGGGCCGGCGCCTGATCGCCAGCCAGATCACCGATATCGATACCGCCAGCCAGACCGTGGCGGGCGGCATCAAGGTCTTCTTGAAGAACCCCGATCCCCTGGCCTCCCTGCGCCATTTGTTGGAGGATCACAAGGGCCGCGGCCAGGTGACCTTGTTGCTGGAACTGGCCGAAAAGGGGCGCGAGGTGGAGATGGCGCTGCCAGGCGGTTTCGCCATCACCCCGCAGGTGCGCGGCGCCCTGAAGGCGATCCCCGGCGTGATGGATGTGCACGACGTTTGATTTCGTCTATTCACGCGCTCACGGCGAAGCTACTATTCCAGCCAAAATTCGTTGAGTTTGGGGCAATGCCGTTGATATGGACCTGACCTATTCCAGGAAACATCAGGATTTGCAGGCCGAGATCCGCGCCTTCATAAAAGGGGAAGGTCACCGTTCGCCCAGCTTCGGCGGCGGCCGCAAACGGCCGGATCAACAGCGGCTGGATTGGCAGGCCCTGTTGCTGCAGCGGGGCTATATCGCCCGCACGGTGCCCCGGGAGTATGGCGGTTACGGCGCCGAGCCGGACGTGCTGGAAAACGCCATCATCGCCGACGAATTTTCCAAGGCCGGGATCTCGCCCGGTTATCTGGATGTAGGCGCCTTGATCGTGGTGCCGTCGCTGCTGGAACTGGGCACCAGGGAACAATGCGAACGCTGGGTCAGGACCACCCTGACGTGCGAGACCATTTGGTGTATCGGCAATTCCGAACCCGGCTCGGGCAGCGATATGGCCAACGCCAAGACCAAGGCGGTGGTGGAGGGGGATGAATTCGTCATCAACGGCCAGAAGATCTGGACCTCTTCGGCGCATTTCGCCGACATGATGTTCCTGCTCTGCCGCACCGAGCCGGAGGCGCCCAAGCACAAGGGCCTGTCCTATCTGCTGCTGCCCATGGACAGCCCGGGCATCGAAGTTAGGCCCCTGGTGACCATGACCGAGCGGCCGGAATTCAACGAGACCTTTCTGACCGATGTGCGCGTGCCCACCGACCAGATCGTCATGGGCCGGGGCGACGGCTGGAAGGTCGCCATTGCCTCCCTAAAACACGAACGTGTCATGCTGGGCGATCCCAACAAGCAGCTAAAGCGCTTTCAGTCTATTCGCGAACTGATGCAGGAAACGAAGATCGACGGCGTGGCGGTGATCGAGATGCCGGAATACCGCGACCGCCTGCTGCGCCTGCAGGGGGAAGTGCTGGCCGCCAAATACCACAACATGCGCCTGTTGACCCTGCATGACCAAGGCGCGGAGCCGGGCGTGGTCGGCCTGATCCAGAAATACTTCGCCACCACGTTGAACCACAGGCTGTCCGCTCTGGCTGTCGATGTGCTGGGGGAGGCCGGTCTGCCCTACGATCCTCATGAGGTGGCCGAGGATGATCCCGCCACCACCTGGCAGATCGATTATATGTATGACATCGGCCTGATTATCGGCGGCGGCACCTCGCAGATCCAAAAGAACATCATCTCCGAGCGGGGTTTGGGTATGCCCAGAGAGCCCAAGGCGCAGGTTCCGGCGGGGCGGGGCTAGGGCCATGGAGTTCGGGCTAAGCGAAGATCAAAGGCT
>JASLLM010000164.1 GCA_030747035.1 Alphaproteobacteria bacterium
ATCCCGGCCCGTAGCGACAGGAACAATGGCATGGCACCAAGGCCGCCCAGATCAGCGGTGCGCAACAGATAACGGTTGAAGACCCGGTTGGCCTCGCCGCGAAGCTCCCGGTGCCACAGATCCATCAACAGAAAGGCCAAATCGTAGAGCACATCGTTCTGCGCCAGCCGGTCATCGAACTCAATCGCGTCAAACAGCCTGGGGCGGCCATCGTCGAGATAGATGTTGGCCAGGTGCAGATCCCCATGGCCATGGCGGACGAAGCCGTCGGCGCGGCGCCGTTCCAGCACTTCACGTTGTGCCTCGACCGCCGCCATCATGCCGTCCGCGACCTCCCGCGCAACGCCGGGCGCGAACAGATCCGGAGTAAAGCGGGCCATGCTGTCCGCATCGCCCCTGGCGATGCGCGCCAATTCATCGGCCCCGCCCCAGGTACTGGATTTTTCGGCCCTTTGATGAAAATCCGCGATCATGTCGGCCAAAGCATGCACGATTTGCGCCGACAAGGGCCCCTTGGTCACGGCCCGGCTCAACAGAGCATCATCGGGAAACCGCCGCATTTTCACCAGCCAGTCGACAATTTCGGCACCATCGAAGCAGCCTTCCTCATCAGTGCCGATCACAAATGCGCCATCCTCGGAGCGTAGGACCGGCACGGTTCCGAGATAAAGATCGGGTGCGGTGCGCCGGTTCAGGCGCAGTTCGTTTTCACAGGCCAGGCGGCGTTTTTCCAAGCTTGAGAAATCAAGATATGGCAGGCAGACGTCGCGCTTCAGCTTATAGGCATGTTGGCCGGCCAGGAAAATCAGGGCGCCGTGGGTTTCAATGCAGCGTACTTCGTTCCCGCCGGCCAGCCCGTAGCTTTCGGGGCGTTTCAGGAAATCGACGATTTCCCGTTGGTTCAGGACTGAAAGTCGCGATGCCATTCTTCCAGCCCCGCTGGATCCTGGTGAATAATAACCTCGGCGCCGGGAAAGGCCTGGCAGATGGCGGCCTCCACCTCATCGGCGATCTCGTGGGATTTCAGCAAGCTTAGTTCACCGTCCAGTTCCATGTGCAATTGGATGAAGTTCTGGATTCCCGAAGAGCGCGTGCGCATATCGTGCACGTCCACCACCTGCTCGTGGGCCAGGGCAATTTCCCGGATGCGGGCGCGTTGTTCTTCCGGCAGTTCCCGGTCCATCAACTGATCCAGGGCGCCGCGAATGATGCTCCAGGCACCGAACAGAATGTAGACGGCGACCACGATGGCGACGATGGCGTCGGCATAAATCCAGCCATAACGCCCGGCCAGGACCAGGGCGGCGATAATACCGGCGTTGGCCAGTATGTCGGCCCGGTAGTGCACCGAATCGGCGGCAATGGCGACGGAATTGGTGCGCTTGACCACATGACGCTGGAACAAAACCAGGGCGATCGTCAGCACCAGCGACAGAACCATCACGGCGATGCCGATCTCGTCGCGGACAATTGGCCGCGGCTCGATCAGGCGCTGCCCCGCCTCCGCCAGCAGGAACAGCGCGGAACCGGAAATAAAGGCCGATTGCGCCAAGCCGGCCAATGCCTCCGCCTTGCCGTGGCCGAAGCGGTGTTCCCGGTCCGCCGGCACCAGGGCATGGGCAACGGCGTACATGTTGACCAGGGAGGCACCCGCATCCAGAAGCGAATCCATCAATGAGCTTAGGATCGCGACGGAATCAGTCAGAAACCAGGCAGCCAGCTTGGCTAGTATCAACAGCCCCGCCACCGCCACGGCGGCATAGGTCGCCAGCCGCAAAAGCCCGGCATTTGGATGCTCGTCCACGTTTTCGCCCCCATTTTCCGGCTTGTGTCCGGTTTCAGCGTTGATCATACCACTGCCCACACCTTGATGCGCGTTATACCGAATGTGGCTGGCAATAAATGCAACCAATGTGTGTCGGCCGGCACATAAATCTGTTCTAGTGATGTAGCATAATCATCCTATATATATGTGTCATTGGCGCGCCGTGTTCATGCGGCGCCTTGCCGCAACGCGTTTAGAGATATAGCGAATGGAAACGACGATGATACGATGCGTACGTTACCTAGCCATCGGGCTCCTCGCATTGGGGCTGGCCGCCTGCCAGCAAGGCGGCCAGAAACAGACCCTTGGAACCCTTTTGGGCGCCGTTGGCGGCGCGGTTGCCGGCAGTCAGGTCGGTAAGGGCCGGGGTAAATTGGTGGCGGTGGCCGCCGGCACTCTGTTGGGCGGATTCCTGGGCAGCGAGATCGGCAAATCCCTGGACCGGGCCGATCGCCTCGCCATGGAACAAACCACGCAACGAGGCCTGGAATCCACACCGTCGGGCAATACGGTCAGCTGGCGCAATCCTGACAGCGGCCATTCCGGAACAGTCACGCCGCAGCCTTCCTACCAGAATGCCACCGGCCAGTACTGCCGTGAGTACGAGCAGACCATCACCGTGGACGGCAGGACGGAGACGGCCTATGGAACGGCCTGCAGACAGCCGGATGGCAGTTGGAAAATCGTCAACGGCTAAGCTTGCTGACATTCATTGCCTGAGGATGATGCCGCCGCGCGGGGCATTGCTGTTCATTTGCCTGCTGTTCGCCCTGGCCGCAGGACCGGCCTGGGCCGAGGAACGGGGCGCGGCGCAGATTACCTCCGGCGAAAAGCCACGCCAGCCCTTTAGTGCCGGCGTCGAGGCGTTCGACCGCGGCGAGTATGAAAAGGCGCGGGAAATCTGGCTAACGCACGCCCATCGCGGCGACCCCGCGGCCCAGCGCAACCTTGCCCACATCTACCGGATGGGTCTGGGCGTGCCGCAGGATTTCGTTCAGGCGGCGGCCTGGTACCGATTGGCGGCGGACAGCGGCCTGGCCCGGGCGCAAGCCAATCTGGCAAGCATGTACCTGCGCGGCCAGGGCCTGGAGGAAGACCCACGCCAGGCCGCCTATTGGTTCACCGCCGCGGCAACCAATGGCCACGTCCTGGCACAATACAACCTGGCCCTGCTTTACCTTCGCGGCGAGGGGGTGGAGCGCAATGAAGCCAAGGCGGCCGGATGGCTGTATCGGGCCGCCAAGGCCGGGCACAAACCGGCAATTCATGCCTTGGGTAACCTGGTGGCGGTGATTTCCGGCCCCGCCGGCCCACCGGATCCGCCGAAATCCCAGCAACCGCCGACCACGGCGCCCGCTGTGTCAAAGCCGCCACCGGCCGTTGCCGCCAAGTCGGTGCCGGCATCTGAAAAGCAAGCGGAACCAAAGACAACAGAGCCCCACAAAAGCCAAAAGGTTGAAACCGCCACCAAGAAAGAAATTCCCGAAGCTCCCGTGGCGGCCGGCAGGCTGGACAGCGGCAACGAAATTACCTGGTCTGAAATCTTCGCCTTCTTTGCCGGAAAGCCCGGTCCTGGCCAAGAAGAAAGCGGCCCGGAAAATGCCGCCGAAGGGCTGCGCGGTGAACAGTCCGGCAAGGACCCGGTGGCGGCGGCCCGGCGTGACTTCGCCGCCGGCCTGGTAGCGCTGCACGCCGCCAACTACAGCGCCGCCAAACAGCGTTGGCAGCCGTTGGCCAAGAATGGACACGCCGAGGCCCAGTATCAGTTGGGTAAGTTATACCTGCACAACGATTTTTCCGAGGCCGACCGCCCCACGGGCTTTTTCTGGCTAAGCCGCGCGGCGGCGCAGCAACATACTTCCGCGAGGATCAGAAAGAAGGCACTGGACAGCATAATGAGTGCCGAGGAACACCTGGCCGCGCGGCACCTGTTGCGGGAGGCAGATTAGCCGTTTTCGCCACCTTTTGCGCTGATCGTCATGCTTTCAGACCTGTTAACCATTCCCTATCGTAACCATATTAGAATGGGCGGCATTGACGGGCGTAGCCTATCCATGTCAGTTGCTTTCTATAGTGTTTTGGGAATAGGTGATCATGCGTGATCCTTACAGTGTCTTGGGTGTGGCGAAGGGTGCCAGCGATGGTGAGATCAAGAAGGCCTATCGCCGCCTGGCCAAGGAACTGCACCCGGATCTGAATCCGGACGATACCGTCGTTGCCGACCGTTTCAAGGAAGTCTCGGCGGCCTATTCCCTGCTGGGCGATCCGGCCACGCGCAAACGCTATGACAACGGCGAAATTGGCCCCGATGGTCAGGAAAAGGCCCGCTATGGCTTTGAATATGCCGGCGGCAGGAGCGGCGGCCCGGGTGCCGGATTTGGCGGCGGTTTCAGCGGTGGACCGGGCGGTGCCGGCTTCAATGCCGAGGATATATTTGGCGAATTTTTCTCCTCCATGCGCGGCGGCCGCGCCGGCCAGGCAAGACAACAAAAAGGACCTGACAGGTCCTACAAAATCACCGTGGATTTCCTCGACGCGGCCAAGGGCTCGACCCGACGCATAACTCTGCCCGACGGCAGGATGCTGGATGTCAGCATTCCCGCCGGCATAGAGGACGGCAAGCAGATCCGCCTGCGGGGCCAGGGCGACCCCGGACCCGCCGGGGCCGGCGATGCCTTGGTGGAAGTCAGCGTGCGGAGCCACAAGCAATTTCGCCGCGAGGGCACGGACGTCCATCTGGATCTGCCCTTGAAACTGGCGGATGCGGTTCTGGGCGCGAAGATCGAGGTGCCGACTATTGACGGCTCCGTCACCATGACCATTCCCAAGGGCACCAACAGCGGCCGCGTGTTGCGCCTGAAGGGCAAGGGCATCAAACCGCCCAAGGCCGAGAAGGCCGGCAATCAATATGTCCATCTGCAGGTCACCCTGCCCGATCCCCCGGATCCGGAGCTGACCGCGGTGTTGGAAAAATGGGCAAAAAACCAGAGCGAGCCGGCAAGCGAAACGGACGCGGACAGCGAATAGATCGGGCGGCCGGCCTTGTGCCCCTAGAGCAACCCGCATTCAATTGAATGCGGATAAGTTGCTCTATTCTATAGGTTTAGCGCATGGGTTCGGGTTTGGTTAAACCCGACATGCGCTAGCCCCAAGAACGACCTTTAAGCCATCAGGAATTTGATCCCCAAAGCCAAGATAGCAACCGGATGGGCCGCGTATTTTGCTGAGTTGCCCCAAGGTTCGGTTGGTGTAGAATGGCTCAAGCATTTGAGAACGTAGCGAATTTCGCACTTTTGTGAGGCAAGGGATGTCTGGGGCAGGATTGATGGCGGGCCGGCGCGGTCTGGTGATGGGTGTGGCGAACGACCGCTCCATTGCCTGGGGCGTCGCCAAGGCGGCCGCCGAACAGGGGGCCGAACTGGCCTTCACCTTTCAAGGCGAGGCCTTGGAAAAGCGGGTGCGCCCCCTGGCCGCATCGGCGGGTTCAGAAATGGTCATGCCCTGCGATGTCACCGACGACGGCAGTATGGATGCGGTTTTCGCCCGGATTGAGGAGGAATGGGGCGGCTTGGATTTCATGGTTCACGCCATCGCCTATGCGGACAAGGACGAATTGAAAGGCCGATATGTGGACACCACGGCGGGCAACTTCGCCCGCTCGGTCGATATCTCCTGCTATTCCTTCACCACCCTGTGCCAGCGGGCGGAAAAGCTGATGTCCAACGGCGGCTCCATCGTGACCCTGACCTATTACGGCGCCGAACGGGTGATGCCCCATTACAATGTCATGGGTGTGGCCAAGGCGGCGTTGGAGGCCAGTGTGCGTTATCTCGCGGCTGATCTGGGTGCGGCCAATATTCGCGTCAATTCCATCTCGGCTGGACCGATCAAGACTCTGGCCGCCTCCGGCATCGGCGATTTCCGCTATATCCTGAAATGGAACGAATACAACTCGCCCATGCGCCGCAATGTGGCCATAGACGAAGTCGGCGGCGCGGCCATCTATCTGTTGAGCGATCTGGGCAAGGCCGTCACGGGCGAGAACCATCACGTGGACTGCGGCTATAATGTTATTGGCATGAAGGCGGTGGACGCGCCTGATATCACCACCGTTTAACCCGACTTTCGTGAAGAGAAGATGTCCCATAACTCATTCGGCCAACTGTTTCGGGTCACGACCTGGGGCGAAAGCCACGGGCCGGCGATCGGCTGTGTCATCGACGGCGCGCCGCCGCTGCTGGCGCTGAGTGAAAGTGACATCCAACCCTGGCTTGATCGCCGCCGCCCCGGCACCTCGCGTTTCGTCACCCAGCGTCAGGAGGCCGATCAGGTGCGCATACTCTCCGGCACCTACGAAGGGCAGACCACGGGCACGCCCATCAGCCTGCTGATCGAGAACGAGGATCAACGCTCCAAGGACTACAGCGCCATCGCCGATACCTTCCGGCCCGGCCATGCGGACTATGCCTATCACGCCAAATACGGCATTCGGGACCCCCGTGGCGGCGGCCGTGCCTCGGCCAGGGAAACCGCCTGCCGGGTCGCCGCCGGCGCCGTGGCGCGGAAAGTGCTGGGTGACGGCATCGTGATCAGGGGCGCCCTCAGGCAGATCGGCGAGCATCGGGTCAGCGATGAAAACTGGGACTGGGAGGCGGTGGGCGGCAATGCCTTCAATTGTCCCGACCCCGCCATGGCAGCGGTTTGGGAGGGCTATCTGGACGATATCCGAAAGGCCGGATCATCCATTGGCGCGGTGGTCGAGGTGCATGTCTCCGGCGTACCCGCCGGTTGGGGCGCACCGGTCCATGGCAAGCTGGATACGGACCTGGCGGCTGGCATGATGAGCATCAACGCGGTCAAGGGCGTGGAAATCGGTGCCGGTTTTGCCGCTGCCGAATTGCGGGGCGAGGACGGGGCGGACGAGATGAGCCCCGGTAACGATGGCCCCAAATTCAGCGCCAACAACAACGGCGGCGTCCTGGGCGGTATTTCCAGCGGTCAGGACATCGTGGTGCGTTTCGCGGTCAAGCCCACCTCTTCCATCCTGATCCCGCGGCAAAGTATCGATAAATCCGGCGCCGCGACCGAGGTCGTAACCAAGGGCCGGCACGATCCCTGCGTCGGCATCCGCGCCGTGCCGGTGGGCGAGGCCATGATGGCCTGCGTCCTGGCCGATCACATGCTGCGCCACCGCGCTCAGGTAGGCGCGCAAGCGGCGGCACAAATCGGGGATGGCGGCCCGCCCGCTTCATGACCCGTCATCATTTGCATGGCTTGGCGGCCCTACTGCTGATCGGCGGCGGTGCCTTGTACATATTCACCGAAACCGTGGCGCCGGCCCTTGCGGGCCTCGGCTGCACCATTGGCGCCGCCGTGCTGCTTATCATCGCCTGGTACCGGGAGCGTCCGAATAATGACGGATAGTGATGTGGATCTGACCGATCCCGCGAGTTTTGAGTACTGGATCACGGAAAACGTCCGCATCGCCGACACGGACATGGGCGGTCACATCAACAACACGGCGCTGGCGGCCTATGTTGAAAGTGGCCGGGTCTCCCGCCTGCGCACGGCCATGCAGCAACGGTCGGGCGGCGAACGATGGGTCATCGCCCATCTGGATATGGATTTCCGGGCCGAGGGGCGGCCGCCCGGCCAGGTTCGCATCGGCACCCGGCTGGTGCGCATGGGCAGCAAATCCGTGACCCTGGGCGCCGGGATTTTCATGGCGGACCGCTGTCTTGCCACCGCCCATTCCACTATGGTGTTTCTAAACGGCGCCGAGACAGCGGTCATACCCGAGGCGGTGCGGCAAAGTCTCGCCGCCAGTCCGGAGGCGAAGCCGGAAGAGTAGGGAGTGAAACCATCATGCATCTGAATCTGAGCAGCGATGATCTGGCGTTTCGCGAGGAAGTGCTGAAATTTCTGGCTGAAAACCTGACCCCGGAAATACGCGAGGCCGGACGCCTGAGCGCCAGCTCATTCTCGGATTTCACCCTCAGCCAGCGCTGGTATCAGGCGCTCTACAAAAAGGGCTGGGCCGCGCCCTCCTGGCCGGTGGAATACGGCGGCTGCGGCTGGACGCCTATGCAGCGTTATATCTACAGCACCGAAGCGGCCAAGGCCGCCACGCCGACCTTCTTCAACATGGGCATTTCCATGGTCGGACCGGTGGTGATGCGGTTCGGCACCCAGGCGCAAAAGGACCATTTTCTGCCCCGCATCCTCTCGGCCGAGGATATCTGGTGCCAGGGCTATTCCGAGCCGGGCTCGGGCTCTGACTTGGCTTCGCTGCAGACCAGGGCGGTATCGGACGGCGACGATTACGTCATCAACGGCACCAAGATCTGGACCACCGGTGCCCACTACGCCGATCATATTTTCTGTCTGGTGCGCACGGCGGATACGGAAGTACGCCAGGAAGGCATCAGCTTCCTATTGTTCCGCACGGACACGCCGGGCATCACCATCAAGCCGATCATCAATATCGCCGGCGAACACAGCTTTAACCAGGTGTTCTTCGATGATGTGCGGGTGCCGAAGTCGAGCCGGGTCGGGGAGGAGAACGATGGCTGGACCGTGGCCAAATATCTGTTGGAATTCGAACGTGGCGGCAGCGCCTTTGCCGCCATGGTGGCCGCTTCGCTGGCTCAGGCCCGCGAAATCGCGGCAACGACTGGTGTGGCGGGCGACCCGTTGTTCGCCAACAAGCTGGCGGCGGCGGCGATCAAACAACAGGCCGCTGAATTCACCGAGCACCGGGTGATCGCCGAGATCACCAAAAACGGCCGGCCCGGCCACCAATCCTCCATCATGAAGATCATGGGCTCGGAAACCAATCAGGCGATCACGGAACTATCGGTCGAGGCCCTGCAATATTACGCCGCGCCGTACCAGCCGGAAAGCCGCAGGCCGGGCAGCAATGTCACGCCCATCATGCCGGAACCGGGCATTCCGGCCGTGGCGAAATACCTGCATTTCCGGGCCGCCTCGATCTACAGCGGCTCCAACGAAATCCAACGCAATATTATTTCCAAGCGGGTGCTGGGACTCTGACGGGTCCGTCCACTCAGAAATTGGCCGCCAGGTAATCGCTCATGCGCTGCCAGGACAGGTTGGCGGAGGCCGCATCGTAGTTGGCCTCGCTGGTTTCATTAAAGAAACCATGCGCCGCCTGGTAGCGGTGGATCTCGGCGTTGGCGCCGGCCGCTTGCAAGGCTGCGTCCAATTCGTTCACCGCCTCGGGCGTGCACCAATCGTCCTGATTGGCGAAATGGCATTGCAGGGGTACGGCGACATTGGCCGGATCGGCGAACTCCTTGGGCGGAATACCGTAATAGCAAACCCCTACGGTCACCTCCGGAACATGTACGGCGGCGGCGATGGTTAGCGATCCGCCCATGCAGAACCCGACCACACCGACCTTGCCGCCGATGCCTTGCAGATGCTGGGCCGCGCCGCGCAGATCCTGATGGGTGGCGCCGGAAAAATCCAGGCCACTCATCAGATGGTTGGCCTCGTCAGGCTCCTGGGTCACCCGGCCTTCGTACAAATCGGGCGCCAGGGCGTTATAGCCGGCCCGGGCGAAGCGGTCGGCGACGCCGCAGATCTGATCGTTCAGACCCCACCATTCCTGGATTACGACCATGGACGGCCGGTCCGCGCCCGCCGTGGCCAAATAGCCCTTGCTGCTGCCCCCATCGGGCCGCGCGAATTCGATCATACTTCCCATTTGTGCCCTCCCTTATTTGACGTTCAAACCTGAAAGTATCAGAAATACATGAGAATCCAATTCCAGCCAGCGCAGGCCGATCTCGCCATCCTTGCTGAGGCGCACCACCTCGGCCAGAAAATCGCCGGAATTGCCCAGGCCGATGCCGCTGATCCGCCCTTCAAAGGTATCGCCGATGCGCAAGGGTGGATCCAGCGGCGGCTCCGGCACCGGCAGCAGGCAGCCGCCCAGGGACCAATCCAGCGCCAGAACCTTTCGGTCGCGATAGCGCACACGTACGTGCGGGCGCCGATAACGCGTGTGCTTGCGCCGCTCCAACCCCAGAACACGGCGCACAAAGTTCGGCAGGGCCATTGCTGCCTCTCTCCTTCCCCAGCCTGATCAACATGTTCCGCCAGGTGAGGGAAGTTGTCCAGCCTTAGCGCTGAAAGGCCGCCACCAGTTCCAGATGCCGGC
>JASLLM010000165.1 GCA_030747035.1 Alphaproteobacteria bacterium
GTGGTTAAGAGAATCACACCCGCAAGCTCATGAAAACCCGCCATAAGAGTCAGCAGTTGAGACGACTGGTATAATTGCCCCGCTTCAACCCTGGCCGTTTCCAGCAGCGAACGGATTAGTTCATGCAATTGTTCGCTGGCCAATCCGATATCATTGGCATAGTTCTTGTACCCTTCCGGCTCAAGCGGCCCTAGGGTTTCACGACTGATCATTTCCGCATGGGCCTTGATGGCGTTCAACAGGGTCAATACGTCGTGCGTGATATTGGCAAGAAATCTTGCTCTGGTACGGTTCGCCAATTCCGCCTGCAGACGGTCGCGATGGGCCGACTGCTCGGACTCGTGACGCTGTTTGACCTCCATCGCCAACAGTTCTTTTTGCAGAGACAACGTGTGCATGGATGATCTCAGCCGCTCGTGCGCGGTGAGAAGCCGCTTCCGGCTGCTGTCGATTTCATAGATCACGCCGGTAAGAAGTTGCGCCTTAACGTCGGCCAGATAGCTTTGCGCACGCATCAGCAACGCTTTTTCAAGCATCTGCCGGTTGGTGGCGACGACATGGGCGACCTGATCGATGTCGCTGATGCGACGCGCGCACACGGCCTAGACTTCCATCAGATCGACGCCGCAAGGCAGTCTTCGCAAATGCTCAATGGCGATGGCGACATCATCGCCTTCCAGCACCGCGCCGTGTTGGGGCAGGATACGGTCGATCTGAAGGCCGGAGAGCATATCCATCGCCGGGCGCAGAACTTTGTTGGACGGCATATAGGCCTGATGAAAGCTATCCATGCTGTGCGGAAAATCGTCGGCGGAAAACAGATCGTTGTCGGTTCCGATGGCGCCGAAAACATCACCACTGAAAAGGGATTTCGTTTGCCTGTCCAATGTAGCAATGGCACCCGGAGAATGCAGGTAAAGCAGCGGAATGAAATCCAGAATTCTGCCGCTCGATAGCGTCAGCCGATTGTCGATCTTGGCAATGTCCTGCAATTGTCCAACCAGGCCAAGATGGGCGATCAGGCGGATCGTGTTGAGGTGCGCGTAAATCTTGAGGTTTGGGTTTTCAACGATATCCTCAATCACCGCTAAGTTGCCGCAGACATCGGGATCCTGGTGCGACACGACAATGCCTGTGATCTTTTGCGGCGGCACCAAATCAATGACCTTGCGCATGACTTTTGGAAAATCCGGAATCGAACCCGGATCGAATAGGATAACATCGTCTCCCTTGCCATCGATCAACAGATATGGGTTGCAGCGCAGGCGGCTACCCTCCTCCAAGAAACCAACCCAATGGATCTCGCGGGTGATCGCCAAGGATTCGTCATAGTTGATGGCGCGTGTGTTGTTGCTGCCTTCTTCAATATCATCTGATGTCATTCAGAAGTTACCCCATAAACTTCAAGAAATAGATATACTATAATACAATTAAGGCGAGTGTTTTATTTCATCTATCTAATTAGGACACGTTTGTCGGTATTGGCAACATGCGAAATAGTCCAACATTCATTTCTCCTGTGCAGTGGGGTCGCGCGCGTGCGTCAGCGCCCATCTGGTGCCCATTATTCGGTTGCCGAGAAACGTGGCGATCGGTGGGACGAGGCTTCAGACCCCGGCGAACTTTTGGATCAGGCCGAAGCTGATAACAGCCAGGGTCACCAGAATGGTGAAAAAAATGAAGCTGCGATGTTCGAACCGCGCGCCACGGCGCATCTCGATATAGTTGAGCGCCCGGTCGGAGACGATGTAGAGAACCACCGCCGTTATCGTGAAGAAGACAATTTCCATGGGCTCAGTCTAGCACGCCTTGCCGGAGCGGTCTTGATATCCATCAAGATTTGACGATTGGCACCCGGGTGGTTGATTTATTGCCCGATAGATTGGCTGGTAGTGCTATCGTGAGCTCTGGAGCGAACAGCAGGCGAGTGTTGAGATGTTGAGCAATTCCCCCATCGTGAACCGATATGTGGACCGGACTCCGACCAGTCAGGCATTGGCGGCACGGGCTGAAAAGCAATTCCCCTCGGCCATCACCCATGATTCCCGCCATACCACGCCCTATGGCATTTATGTGGACACGGCCAAGGGCGCGCGGAAATGGGACGCCGACGGTAACTCATATGTCGACTATTTTGGCGGTCACGGCGCCCTGATGCTGGGCCACCGCAATGATGAGGTGGAGGCTTGCATTCAGGAAGCATTGGCGGCCGGCACCCATTTTGGCTCGTCCCATCGGTTTGAAGTCGCCTGGGCGGAGGCGGTGCAAAATCTGGTGCCATCGGCCGAACGCATTCGCTTCACGTCGTCGGGAACCGAGGCGACCCTGATGGCCATGCGGCTGGCCCGTGCCTTTACAGGCAAGAACAAACTGGCCCGTTTTCGCACTCATTTTCATGGTTGGCACGATCACATGACCTTTGGCGTGGCCAGTCATTTCGATGGCACCGCAACGCCGGGCGTCCTGCCGGAGGTGGCGGCGCAGGTGGTGCTGCTGGACCCCGACGATATCGACGGTGTCGCCCAGGCTTTCGAGGCCGACAGCGATATCGCCGCCGTGATTCTGGAACCCACGGGCGGCAGCGGCGGCATGATCCCCCTGGCCCCCGGCTTCGTGAAACAGCTGCGCGAAATATCGGAGCAGCACGGCGTTTTGTTGATCATGGACGAGGTGGTCACCGGCTTTCGCGTGCACCCAGGCGGTGCCCAGGGCCTGCTGGATGTGAAACCGGATTTGACCACTCTGGCCAAGATCCTTGCTGGCGGCCTGCCCGGCGGCGCCGTGGTTGGCCGGGCCGATATCCTTGATCATCTGGATTTCAAGGCGGCGGCGGAGAAGGATTTCGAAAAGATCCACCACCCCGGCACCTTCAATGCCAACCCCCTGTCGGCGGCGGCGGGCGCCAAGACCTTGGAGATCATCGCCAATAGCGACGCCTGCGCTAGGGCCGATGCGTTTGGCGAGGAACTGCGGCAAAAACTGAATGATGGGTTCGCCCGCGCCGGCGTGGCCTGGGCCGCCTATGGCCAGCAGGCTAATTTCTTCGTCTTCATGAATAGTGCCAAGCGGGCCATCGATCCGAGAAACTTCGATCCCCTGTCCGTGCCTTATCAGGAATTGAAGGCCAAGCCGCCGGAATTGCTGAACAAGCTGCGCCTAGGCCTGCTGATCGGCGGTGTTGACGTTAACGGCGCCGGTGCCGGCGTGATCTCGGCGACCCACGATGAGGCCGACATGGAGCAGACGGTGGCGGCATACGAGGCGGCGGTCGCCATGCTGGCGGCGGAGGAGAACCTGCCCAGGCTGTAACAGTCAAAGGCTTGCGCATGCGGCCTGCACAGGCCGTCCAGGGGCTCTCTCGGATGCAGCCCTGCGGCATATGGTCCGCCGTGGACATTACCGGCTTCTTCTCTGCCTCGGCAATGTATATGGTCCCGGCTTCTCCATAGTCCCGAACGATAGGTACTGACAAGCTAACCCATGGACCGGCAGCGCCTGAATCGGATCAGCTACCTGGCCCTGCCCATCGTCGGCGGCATGATGTCTCAGGTTGTCCTGAACCTGGTCGATACCGCGATGGTAGGCGTGTTGGGCAAGGAGGCCCTGGCCGGCGTCGGCACAGCCAGCTTTGCCGCCTTCATGGCGACGGCCGTGGTCATGGGCCTGTCGTCGGGGGTTCAGGCCATGGCGGCCCGGCGCATTGGCGAAGGGCGGGCCAACGAGGCGGCGGTGCCCCTGACCGGCGGTTTGGTCCTGGCCCTGCTGATCGGCCTGCCCATGACCATCGTCCTTTTGATCTATTCCTCGACGCTGTTTCCATTCATCAATGGCGATCAGGGCGTGATAGACGCCGGGCTGCCCTATTTTGACGCGCGTCTTCTGGGCATAGTCGCGGTCGGGATGAATTTCGCGTTTCGCGGCTACTGGACCGGCGTTTCGCAAAGCCGGCGCTATCTGCATACTCTGCTGGTCATTCATGTGGCGAATGTGGTGATCAGCTACGTCCTGATATTCGGCAAGTTCGGCTTTCCGGAACTGGGCACGGAAGGCTCCGGCCTGGGGACCACGATTTCCCTGTTTCTGGGCACGGCGTTGTATTTCATTCTTGGCTGGAAAAAGGCGCGGCGGAATGGTTTTCTCAGCCGTATCCCGCGCCGCGAAACCATGGCCACCATGCTGCAATTATCGGTGCCGGCGGCAATTCAGGAATTTCTATTCGCCGCCGGTTTTACCGCTATTTTTTGGATTGTCGGCCTGATGGGCACGGCGGAAGTCGCGGCCACCAACATTCTGATCAATCTGGTCCTGGTGGCCATCCTGCCGGCGGTCGGCCTCGGCCTGGCGGCACTGACCCTGGTTGGCGAAGCCCTGGGGCGCAACGATCCGGACGAGGCATCGCGCTGGGCCTGGGACGTGGTCAAGGTCACCGCCGTAATCCTGGGCTTACTGGGTTTGCCGGCCTTGCTCATTCCCGATCAGATTGTCATGGGCTTCACTCGTGATGAAGCGGTGATCGATATGGCGCGGAATTCCATGCGGTTGATGGGGGCGGCGATTGCCATAGATGGCATGGGATTGGTGCTGCTGCATGCATTGCTTGGCGCCGGCGCGGTGCGCCAGGTCATGGTGGTGGCTGTGGGTACGCAATGGCTGTTGGGCCTGCCGCTGGCCTGGCTGGCGGGACCCTATTTCGGCCTTGGCCTGTTTGCTGTCTGGGTGACGCAATCGATCTATCGCATACTTCAGGCCATGATATTCGTGGTCCTGTGGCGCCGCCGCGGCTGGGTCGGGATCAAGCTATAGATTTCCGGGCCGTCCGGCGATATCAAGGCTGGCAGCGAAGATGATTGGACAAAGGACAAAGCCATGATCCCCAACGCATTGCCAGCCTTTGACTTCGGCCTGGGCGAAACCGCCGATATGATCCGCGACAGCGTCGCCGGTTTTGCCGCCGACAAGATCACGCCACGGGCGGCGGAAATCGATGCCTCCAACCAGTTTCCCCGGGATCTTTGGCCCCAGCTTGGCGACCTTGGCGTTCTGGGCGTCACCGTTGAAGAGGAGTTCGGCGGCGCCGGCCTTGGCTATCTGGAACATTGTGTCGCCATGGAGGAAATCAGCCGTGCCTCCGCTTCCGTCGGACTCAGCTATGGCGCCCACTCCAACTTGTGTGTCAATCAGATCCGCCGCCAGGGCAGTGCCGAGCAGAAAAACCGCTACTTGCCGAAACTGATCAGCGGCGAGCATGTGGGCGCCCTGGCCATGAGCGAGCCGGGCGCGGGATCGGACGTGGTCTCCATGCGCCTGCGGGCCGACAAGAACGGCGATCAATATATCCTCAACGGCTCCAAGATGTGGATCACCAACGGGCCCGAGGCTGACACCCTGGTGGTCTACGCCAAGACCGATCCCGACGCCGGCCCCAGGGGCATTACCGCCTTCCTGATCGAAAAGGGCTTTCCCGGCTTCTCGACGGCGCAGAAATTGGACAAGCTGGGCATGCGCGGTTCCGACACTTGCGAGCTGGTATTCGAGGACTGCGCCGTGCCGGAGGAAAACGTCCTTGGCGCGGTGGGCGAGGGCGTGCGGATTTTGATGAGCGGCCTGGATTACGAACGTCTGGTGCTCTCCGCCGGGCCGCTGGGCATCATGCAGTCCTGCATGGATGTGATCATGCCCTATATCCACGAGCGGGAGCAGTTCGGCCAGCCGATCGGCGAATTCCAGCTCATGCAGGGCAAAATCGCCGATATGTACACCACCATGAACGCGGCTAAATCCTATGTTTACACAGTGGCCAAGGCCTGCGACCGAGGCGACACAACGCGGGCGGATGCCGCCGGCGCCATCCTGTATGCGGCCGAAAAGGCCACCTGGATGGCACTGGAGGCGGTACAGGCCCTGGGCGGCAACGGCTATATCAACGAATATCCCACGGGACGACTGCTACGTGACGCCAAACTGTACGAGATCGGCGCTGGCACCTCCGTAATCCGCCGCATGCTGATCGGCCGGGAACTGTTCAAGGATACGGCCTAAAAAGACCCTAACGCACACCCATGTCCGAACCGCTGAAGTGCACGACCCTGTTCCGGCCCTGGCGTTTGGCCTCATAAAGCGCTTCATCGGCTTCAGCCATGATCTCATTCAGATTTCCGCGTGCTTTGGCGGCGGTGCTGACGCCGATGCTGACACTGGCCGATATTGCGCCGCCGTTGCCTTTTATCGACAGTCCGGCCACGGCCAGTCGCAGACGTTCGGCTACCAGATGGGCCGTCTCCGCGCCGGCTTCGGGCAAAAGTGCGGCGAATTCTTCACCGCCGACCCGGCCCAGGATATCTGAATCCCGCAGCGCTTCTCGGCACGCCGCAGCCGTACAGGACAAGACGTCGTCGCCGACCGCGTGGCCGTGTTGATCGTTCACTGTCTTAAACTGGTCCACGTCGATCATCAGGATCGAGACATTTCTATGATAGCGCTTGGCGCGGTCGAACTCGGCTTCAGCGCGATCCAGAAAACTTCTGCGATTGGCGACTTCGGTCAGGGCGTCCGTGGTAGCAAGGTACTCCAGGCGGTCATACAGCCGCTTGCTTTCATCAATGTCGCGATAGACCGCCAGGTAGCCGCCGGAGGCAATGGGATGACCCCGGCACTCCATCCATTTTCCGCTGGCTAGTCTTTGCTCATACTGGATTGGCGCGCTTGTCCGCGCCGTTGCTTCCTGGGCCTCGATAGCGGTCTGCACATCATCCTCGCCTTGTTCGGCGAGGGCGCGGCGCAATGCCTGACCGGGGTTCGCCGTACCAATAATGGCGTCGCGGTCCAGTTCCAGGACTTCGAACAAGCGGTCATTCCACGCTACGAGCTGCAGGTCACTGTCCAGGACCTGCACTCCGTCGGGAATGGTCGTCAGGGCGGTTTCGAGAATTTCGTGTTTTTCCGTCAAGGCCTGTTCAGCGCGTTTGCGTTGGGTGATGTCCGTGGAAATCGTCGTGGTGGAGCCATCGGGCAGGCGCTGTTCGGCCAGCATAATCCAGCGTCCGTCCTGGCGCTGCATCTCGTACGGCGCGCCGGGATTACGATGCCGTTCCAGTCGGTCCTGGATCCAAGCCTCTTCCTGCCCGGCCGCGCCTGGGTAAAGGCCGGCGGCCATGGCCGTGCGGATATGATCTTCGAACAACCGGCCGGGCTGCACGGTTTCGATCACCTTGGCATTGATTTCGCGGAATCCCTGGTTGCAGACGACCAGCCTGTCATCCGGGCCCCAAAGAACGAACAGTTCCTGCAGATTTTCGATGGCGTTGATCAGGCGATCGCTAGCCAATTTGGCTTCCATTTCCGCCGTGATGTCAGAAGCGGCGCCACGATAACCTTGGAACTCTCCCGCCTCGTCAAATACCGGCAGGCCCGATGTTCGCATCCATTTGACACCGTCGGTGGCACGGCGCTGAAAAACGAAGTCGGTAAATGGCTCGCGCCGGCGTAAACATTCCAGATGCGCTTCCCATACTTCCGGCGCCACTGATTCCGGGATACTGAAATCTTCCCTGGTCTTGCCATAATGCCATTCCGCCGGTACGCCGGTAATGTCCTCGACGCTGGGCGAAAAGTAGGTAAAACGCAGCTCGGCATCGGTTTCCCAAAACCAGCCGCCCATGGCGACGGCGAAATCCTGCAGATAATCCCGCGCAACCTGAGCACTGTCCCGAGGTTGGGGCGACGGCTGATCCATGGCGTCCGTGCCTGTCGAGACTGCCCTGGATACGTCCTTCGGCTTAGACATGCAGCACCCCCACGTGCTGGAACAATTCTCCTCACGCCGAATGAACTAGGTCTACTGCCGCATAAGTCCAGCCCGGGCCTACACTATTTTGTGACCAATCAGATCAGTTTGCGCAACACATGCTGGCGGTTGGTGGTATAGGGCCGTACCTGTCCGCCCCAGCGGCCTTCTTCCACCGCCTCGGCCCAGGCCGGACTGTTCAGCACATCGGGGCTTTCGATTTCATAGATCGCGATGTAGTGGGGTAACCCTTCACCGGTGACCGCATGCTCCTCACCGCCCATGGCCAAAGTGGCGGGCACGGTTTTTAGCCGCGACACCGCGATCACGCCCGGCACCTTCAAAAGGGCGGGAATATGCTCGTCGTCATAGACTTCGTTGAACAGGGCTTCCTTGTCGGCATCGACATCCATGCTGACCATGAAGGCGTAGTTGGCATTGAAAGGCATCTGCTGTCTCCTGAATTGATATCGTGATCAATCATAGCTGATTTGCTCGGCGGGAATATGGCGCCAGGTGCTGTCCTGTTGCCTCTCCTCTAGATAATGTGCACCCATTGAGACGGAGCGCGGGGTCAACAGAAACAGCCGGGTGCTTTGCCAGTCGAAGCCCAGGTCAAGGATCACCACGGCGCCGACGCCATCCAGGTTCATGGGCACGGCCCTGCCGCCCCGCTGGGCGGCCAGCGCGGTCTCGATCGCCATGCCAAGGCGGCAATAGTTGCCATATGTGCCCTGCGCCCGCGCCACCGCCAGAACGCCGGGCGCCCGCGGATCGGCGCCATGCAGGGGTATGCCATAGCCCGGCACCCACCGCCCCGCTTCGCCGGCTTCCCCAACGATACGGGCCGCGACGTCGTCGAGGATTGCGTCATCAATGGTGTTGTTCGCGGGATCGTGCGCGGCCAGATGCGCCACCATGGTTTGGCCCAATTGTTCACCCAGGCCGCCCATGCGGTCGCCGAACGCCAGCACGCCGCCGCCCACCGCCGCCTGGATCGAGGTGCCGTAGGAGGCAAAACAGCGGCTGATCATGGACGGCGGCGCGATACCGTGCTCGACCGAGGCGACCAGCAACGCATCCAGGACATGTGCCTGGGCGCCGGTGGGCAGTTTGCCCTGCAGCATCAGGAACATCATTTCGGCGAATGATATCTTGCCGATCAGCTCGCTCAGGCGGTGGCCGCGGACCATGATTTCCTCTTCATCCTCGGTGCTGATCACCTGGGAAATGCTTGTCCGCCAGCTCGACATATCTTGCGTGGCCAATGGGTATCCTCCCGCTTGTCCGATATTGTCAGACATAAGGTGTCAGATTTGCCGGCAATTCAAGACGCAAACATGGTTGTGTTCGTTGGGGCAATTTGGGAGCATGGACATGAAGGGGAGGAGACCAGCATGCAGACATTGAGCAAGAAACAGCGCCGCGCCTGGGAAATCGACGGCTATATCCATCTCGAAGGCGTCTTCGATGCCGAGGAAGCGGCCTTTCTCTGTGACCGGGTCGATGATCTGCGGGCCCAACCGGGGTGGGAGCCGACCAACCTGCCGCGCGGCCATTATGGCTGGGTTGAACATGGCAACCCTGACACGGAAAGCTTCATGGACCGCCGTGACCTGCTGTCCTATCACCAAGCTTTCAGGGATCTGATCGACCGGCCCGGCGTGTTCGACCTGATCGTCGATCTGATGGGCCCTTATCTGGCTTTTTCCATGTCCCAGGCCATCGTGCGCCCCTCGGACCCCGGCTTTTTGGGCTATACCCACACCGACGGCGGTGAAGGCCTGCGACGGGTCCGGGTGACGGAGACCAGCAGGCCCCTGGCCATGAAGGCATTGTATCTTTTGACGGATGTATTGGAGCCCGACAGCGCCAACTTCACCGTCTTTCCGGGCAGCCACATGCGTCCGTTTCCCGAACTGGACGAGCCGCTGGTGACGCCGACGACAGCGGGTGCGGTGCCGCTGATGGGCAAGGCGGGGGATTGCATTCTGTTCTCCCACTCCCTGTGGCACGGACCGGGCATCAACCTGTCCGGCAAGGCGCGCAAGACCCTGTTGTATAATTACTGCCAGATGTTCATACGTCCCTACGATTACGCTATTGCCTCGGACGTAATCGAGCAATGTACACAGAGGCAACGGCGCCTGTTGGGTGACCTGGGCTATGATTTTCGGCCGGGCTCCTACGTTTACGTGCCAGAGGATCAGGTCGAGTTGATCA
>JASLLM010000166.1 GCA_030747035.1 Alphaproteobacteria bacterium
AATGCTTTCCCCGATCGGCACGAAATGGGCCCGGTCCTGGGCATTGGCCAGGGCGATGCGATCGGCCCGGTCCAGGGAACGGCCGATTTCGGCGCCGGCGAAAGCCCCCAACAAGGTCCCGGCGGCGACCGCGGCCAACCGGCCCCGGCCCTTGCCGATCTGGGAGCCGGCCAAGGCGCCGCCGACGGCGCCCAGCAAGGTTCCAGCACCCTGTTTCGGGGCCTCGGCGGTGATACAGGCGCTTAACAACATGGCGGTTGCCGCGAGTACGGCGGTGGTGCGGGTTGCGGTTTTCATGGCGGTCTCCTGTTCCGGTTTGCCTTTTCGATGATGCCACCATGCCACGGCCCGCCTGAATGGCTTCTGAGGCTGCCGTTCATCCCAGGTTCATCTTTCCTACGACCGCGAAGCACCTTAGGATTGCGCGGTGGTCAGGGAGAAGATAAGTGGCGGACAGGTCAAGAATCGACGCAGACGAAGCAAAAGGGGCAATTCTGGATTATTGCCTGCGCAAGGGCGCGCTCGCCGCCGGTGTCGCTGATCTGGCTGCCCTGGAGCAAATCGCCCCGCCCGGCCATCGACCCTCCGACATCATGCCGAAGGTCAAATCGGTGATCTCTCTCGGCGTCGGCGGCCAGACCCAGGGGGCCTGGGCAGTGCCCGCCAAGGCCATGGGCTACTTCGGCTCCACCGAGACCCGAGCCTATACCATCGCCTATGGCGCGGCGTTCTTCATCGAGGGGCGATACCAAACACCGGCGATCTACTGCCCCCCCGACATGGACAATGAAAAGGGCCCCCGCGTGCCCCTGCAAAGCCTGAAACTGCATGCTGAGGTCGCCGGCATCGGCGCCCGCTCGATGGCGGGAGATATCCTGCTGCATCCCGAATTCGGCTATATGTACTTCGCCTCCATCTTTACCGAGCTGGAATTGCCCCCCGACCGGCCCATGGCGGAAAATCCGTGCCCGGCGCCTTCCTGCGTCTCCATGTTTCGCCAGATCGGGCGCACCCCGTGCCAGAAATTCTGCCCCGTGCAATGCCTCTCCGGCGAGATTGGCGAGGATGGCAGACAGGCGGAGATGCACTACGACATGGCCGCCTGCGCCGAGATGAGCCAGCAGTACGAGGCCGTGCCCGCCCTGTTGGAGCGGGCAATGGCGGCGGAGGATGCCCAGGGCCGGGAGGATGCCCTGTTCGATCCCGACAACAAGATGCTCTGGTACAAGATGTCGGTGGGATCGGGCGGCCTGCTGGCGCAATGTTTCGAATGCATGCGCGTCTGCCCCATCGCCACCAAGGCGCCCCTGGCGGACCCGATCCGCCGCTCGCTGGCAAAAGCGGAGGCCTGAAGTGGCAGGGGGCCTGAACCGGCGGCAGATCGGCGTTACCAATGCCATGATCGACAGCTACGGCGAGCTGATATTCGAAATGAGCCACAACAGGCAGAGCCGCCGGGGCGATCCGATCCGGGAGCTGGATTTCGCCGCGATCGAAGCGTCGCGCCACGAACGGGGCATGAGCGACGGCGAGATCGCCAATCGCATCGGCCTGAGCGAAATGCAGGTGATGTATATCCGCACCATGATGGAACGGCGGCGCTTTCACACCAACCACTTCCAGCGCCTGCTGGGCCTAGGCGGCGGCAAGCGCTTTCGGGAGGAACGATTCATGCCCCACGAGGACCGCTTTCAATACCACGACGACGCCATTGCTCTTCGCGATGCCATGAGCTTCGATCCGGAGCGGGCGCGGCATTACGCCGAACAGGGCTGGTGGGGTGACGATACCTTGAGTGGCTGGCTGGCACGCAATGTGGCCGAACGCCCCGATGCCCCGGCGATCATTGCTGGCGAAACGGTCATGGACTACGCCGGCTTGGCCGCGCGCGTGGACCGTCTGGCCGGTGGTCTGCACGGCCTGGGCCTGGGTGCGGGCGATGTTATCGCGGTGCAATTGCCAAACATTGCCGACTATCTGGTCAGCTATCTGGCCATTGCCCGCCTGGGTGCGGTGATGACGACGCTTTATATGCCGCACCGGGCACGTGAATTCGAAACCCTGCTCGGCCACAGCCGGGCCCGGGCGCTGATTTGCTTAAGCGACGCCGGCGGCTTCCCCGCTGCCCGGACAGCACTGGATCTGGACCTGCTCAAGCTGCGATCGGTGATCACCATCGGCGCGGCGGTGGCGGGCGCAGTACCGTTCGATGATTTGGCCAATGGCACGGCCAGCGCGGACAAACTCGATCTGCCGCTGCCCGTGGCCGCTGATCCGTTTCTGTTGCTCTATACCTCCGGCACCACAGCCTCGCCCAAGGCGGTACCGCACAATTCCCACACCATGCTGGGCAACGCCCGCCTGGGCGCAAGGGAACACCAGTTGCGAGCGGACGATATCATTCTGTCAGCACCGCCCTTCGGGCATCTGTTCGCATTGTATTCCTTCCATCTGGCGCTCTACACCGGCGCCGCCAATCTGTTGCTGCCAGCTTTCACGCCACCCGATCTGGCCGCCGCTATCGAGGCCGGCAAGGCCACGGCGCTGTTTGCGGCACCGGCCCACATGGCGGCCTGCCTTGGCATGGGCCTGTTCGACAAGCACGATTGCAACTCCCTCCGCCTCGCCATCCTTTCGGGTAGCGCGGTGCCCGGCGAGATGGCCCGTGCCGTGGACCAAAAGCTGCCCAATTGCGCCATCAACCAGCTTTGGGGCATGACGGAAACCCAGGGCGGGCTGTACTGCCGCCCCGGCGACAGCATCGAGACCGCCGCAACCTCCGCCGGCCGGCCAGCCCCTGGCGCTGAAGCGCGGATCAGCGACGAGGGTGAGTTGCAGGTGCGCGGCTCCTTGCTGTTCCCCGGCTATTTCGACAACCCGGATGCCAACAGGGCGGCCTTTACCGAGGACGGCTGGTTCCGCAGCGGCGATCTGGCCGGACAGGATGATAGCGGCAATATCGCCATCACCGGGCGGATCAAGGACATCATCAACCGGGGCGGGGTAAAATATAATCCCCGCGAGATCGAGGATCTGTTGGATGGCCATCCCGATATCGCGCAATCGGCTATCGTGCCCATGCCCGACAAGGTCCTGGGCGAGCGGGCCTGCTGCTTTGCCGTGGCGACCAATCCGGCCATCGATCTGGAGACATTGTGCGGCTACCTGCTGGGACACGGCATCGCCAAGACCAAGCTGCCGGAGCATCTGGTTCTAATGGACGAAATGCCCATGACCCCGACGCGCAAGATCATCAAGGGCCGTTTGCCCCTGCCGGAAGGTTCCGAAACCTAACAGTCTATTCCAGGGCGAACAGCACCGTTACGCCGATGCGGATGTCATTTTCACCGGCGGCGATGGGGCTTTGCACCGACCTGGCGGTCATGGCCCGGAATTCCCGCATGGGCGCGGCCGCGGCGCCCTCGCGAATGCGCAGAACGTCGCCCAGTTTGACGCCGGCCTCGTCCGCGTATAGTTGCGCCCGGCGGCGGGCATCCCGGATCGCCAGTTTGCGCGCCTGGTCCTGCAGGGGCGCCGGATCCGCAATGGTGAAATGCAGGCCGGAAAGATTATTGATCCCGGCTGCGGTCATGCGGTCCAGCAGGTCGCCAAGCCTGGCCACCTCGCGCAGGCGGATGCGTACATTGCCCGTGGCCCGGAATGCAGAGGGGACCGGCACGGCCTCCTCGCGCCGGCGGTTCGGGTAGATGGCCCGCAGGTTGACCTGCCGGGTCTGCACATCGCGCGGGGCCAGACCGAACGCCTTCAATTCCGCCAGCAATTTCGCCATTGCCACGTTGTGCTGGTCAAGCGCCGCCTTGGCCGTCGCGGACTGGCCGGTCACGCCGGCCTGAATGATCGCCATATCCGGCCGGGCGCTGACCACGCCCAGGCCCTGTACGGCGATGCTCCGCCGCATGCCCTGGGAAGCATGATGAGAGGTTTGTTTGGCCTCATCGCGGTGGCTTTTGTGTGAACCGGCCGCCTCGGCGGTCCATCCCGGTGCGGCAAGAGCACTCAGAACCAGCCCGAGCAACAAATACCGTGCACGCATGCTCAAATATCCCGTGCCCCGGTCGCGGGCGTCTCAAGGGTACAGCGCAATAACTGTCCCGGCTGCCTGGTCCCGGCGGGCTCGCACGAGACATAGGCTGCTCCGGCCTGGCTTTCGCCCTCGGCCATCAATTTCGGATTGCAGGCAATGGCCATGGCGATCAGGGCCCACAGACCCAGCAGACCGGCCAGGACCAGTGGAAACAGCGCACCCCGCTCATGGGGATCGTAGGGGTTATAACTTGCGGCGCGGGCCGCGTAACGAAAAACGGTCATGTGCAATACCTCCCCAGGCCACATCTGTCTTCAATATTGTTGGTCAATGAAGGCTGTGCAAGGGCGGAATTATGACGATTCTGTGTCCATCGCTTCTGTTTGATAAGGTTCTGCAGTTCCGGTGATCCGATCGGCGAACAGCACCAGACGCAACGGGCCGCCGGGCACGGGACTGTTCAGGGGCCAGCAGGTAACCAACGCCAGGCGCGGCGGCCCGCCCCGGGCGGTCAGCCGCGCGGCACGGACATCCATGATCCGGCCCCGGTAATGCGGAAGCGGTACCGCCTGCCGTCCGGACGCCGCACCCCAACGACCCGGCCCGGCGCCAATTCCCCCAGGGCCGCGAAATGGGTATCCCTATGGGCCGCAATGACGGACAGGCCCGGCTGCCCCGGCAGCGGCGTGCCCGGCAGATGGCTGGGCGCGAAGGCCAGCGCCTGGCCGCTGCCGCCAGTCAGCACAACGAAGGTCTTGCCGGCCAGGCTCAATTCCGCCACGGCGGTGGTATCGGCGCCGGGCCAGGGCGGGGCAGGATCACCGGCCAGGCTCCGCTGCCAGGCCCGGGCCAGCAGGAATTGCGCCGCCTGGGCCTTGATGGGGATCCACAGGCCCTGGGCCAGCAACCCCAGGCCAAGGATCAAGAGCAGACCCGCCGCGGCGACGGGCACAAATCGCCGCGCGCGGCGGGCCGGGGCCGAACCACCCTTTGATCGAGGGGCTGTCCTCAAGAGAGCGGCTCCGCCCGGCGCCAGCCGAACAGGGCCAGCGCCAACAACAGCAGGATCAGGCCAGCAGCGATGAATAGGTCGGACGGCGTGGCGGTGGCCGGCAGAGGGACCTTTGCGGCCCGGTCCTGTAATATGCGGCTAACCTGGGTCGATTTGCGGCGCAGGGCAGCCTCCCGAAGGGGCGAGCCGGACTTTCCGAAAACTTTCTCGTAGCGCCAGCCTTGGGGCAGATTGGCGGCCATGTCCTCGTGCCCCAGAAAATCCTCGTCGGGCCGCGACTGCACCTTGTCCACGGCGATCAATGCGGTCAGGCGGCTGACCAGGCCATAGTCCATGGCCAGAGCCAGAACCCGGGCATCCAACTCGCCGGGATTTTCGCTTTTGTCGGGGTTGTCTTCCAAGGCGGTGATCCTGCGCTGGGCCCACAGCTTGCCGATGCCCTTGCCCACCTGGCCGCCCTGCAGATCCATGTCCTGGCGCCAGCGATGTTTGCCCCAACGCCCAGCGACATGCATCGTATGGGCCTTGCCGGTCAGCTTCGCGGTCACCATCAGGGGCTCGCCGGCATAAAGATCAGGCACCGGATCCCGGGCCAGCTCCGCCACGGCGCCATCGAAACGGACTTCGATATCGGTGAGGGCAGGATGGCTCAATTTGCGCAGCAGTTCATCGGTCCGCGCGCCAACCTGGGCAGTGGAGCCGATATGGACAAAGCTGCCGCGGCCGGCCTGGGCCGCGCCGCGCATGAAATGACTGTTGGGGGCGGAGCCGATGCCGACCGTGAAAAGCCGCGCCGTGCCCAGGGACTTGCCGATCAAATCAAACAACCGCGCTTCGTTGCTCACCGCGCCATCGGTCAGAAACACCACCTAACGCAACAGTCCGGGTCTGCCAACCTGTTGCAGGACGGCGGCCAGGGCGGGCGCCATTTCGGTGCCGCCGCCGGCATTCAGATTGCCCAGCCAAGACTTGGCATGGGCAAGATTACCCGCATCGGCGGGCATGGAAACCGGGTACAGGACACGGTGCTGGCTGTTGAATTCGACGATGTTGAAATAGTCGCCCGGCCGCAGGCTGGCGAGGGCCCGGGTAAGGGCCGCCTTGGCCTGGCGGATGGATTCCCCGCCCATGGAGCCGGAGGTATCGAGCACGAACAGCAGCTCCCGCGCGGGCCTGGCACCTTCAATCGCCTCCGCCGAAGGCGGCAGTAGCAGCAACAGGGCGTGGCGGACGCGGGGCGCGGTCAGCACGGGCGCGTCGGTCTCTATGAACAGCCCGGCCCGGGGGGCGGCGCCCTGCTTGGGCCGCCAGGTTAGCTCAAAATCCCGGTCCGCGGGCACATTGCCCTGGTCCAGGGTAATGGTGCGACGGCCCTCCAATGCAGCATCCAGATTGATCTTGTGATGATGGCTTTTGACCTCGGCCAGGGGGACGCCGGCATTCAGGCGCACGATCAGGGATACCGGGTTCAGATAGCGTTCACCGTTGGCACCGGGCCTTTGCACCGGCTGGCTGATACGCTGCGCATCGGTCTGTACGGCGGCGTTTGGGCCACTGGAAGCGGAAGCGGCCCAGCCATTGGCGCCAAAGCGTGCGATTTGCACCGCGCCGGGCACATAACGCGGTCCCACCACCATGGGGAAGCGCAGACGGAATTCGCCGTCCCTGTAGGCCACGGTCTGTTGATAGCGGATTTCCACCTTTATCGTTTCGCCGGGCCCGATATTGGCCACGGACGTGGTAAAGATATTCGGCCATTCCGCTTCCACCAGGGCCGCCTTGCGGCCCTGACGCCTGGCCTTAACATATTGCTCTTGCGCCTTCTTCCGTTCCTCGATCCGGCCCTCGATCACCCTTTCGCCAACCGTCAGGCGCAGACTGTCCACCGCCGCCTTGTGCGGCAGGGGAAATACATAGATCCCCTCCATCCAGGTATCCGCACGATTGCTGAACTCCTGGCGCACCACCGCACGGGCCACCAGGCCGGAGACATCGATCTCCACCTCCGACTTCTGCACCAGGGCGGCGCGATAGGCACCCGCATGCGCCTTATCGGGGGAAACGGGCCGCAGCAGCAGACTGCCTTCCCCCACTTCCTCCGGACGCACCGGCGGCCCGGCGGTCGACGGCGTTTCGGCGGACGTGGACGCAGCGGCGATGGACGCGGTGGCGATCAGCAAGATCAGCGCGGCCAGTAAATTCAGGATCAAAACGGCAAAACGCTGATCCGGTGTTTGGCGGCCGTGGGCAGTAGTCATGATGCTCCCTCCTAAGGCAATGCAGGAGAGATTGAGCACCCGCCATAAGGCGGCGGTTAGACCGGTACGGGGCTATTTCTGGAATTATTCGTGGCGGAAATGTGGCGGACGGGGCGTGCCACGGGGCAGGACGAAACTTAATCGCTGCTCTTGCCGAAAATGCAGCCTTGCACGAAGGCAAGAAAAGTAATGGGCCAAATGGCGACGATCAGCAGCCAATTGACCGGAGCCATCTGTCCGCCACCAGGCATATAGCGGTAACGCAACAGGGCGGCCCATAGCAGGCCGACCAGACAGTAATTCGCAATCCACTCAAACAAATATGTTACCGCCTCAAGCTAGATTTCTTCGGCGATTGGGCCGAAATTCTGCGCAACGCCCGGAGGCTAGGGGCGCACACCACCCTTCCAAAGGCAGTCCCGGTTGCCGGTCAGTTCCTCAACCAGATCATCCAGGCGCTCAATGACCTCTTCGGCCTTTTTGTCGGCCGGGCCGGTAATGGTGCGCTCGGTCAGCACCTTCACCAAAGTCTTTCGGCATTCCTGCATCGAAGCCAGCATCTCGGCGGGGTCCTGGATGCCGCGTCTGGTGAATTGCACCAAGACCGGCGGCTGGGAAGGGGCCAATATATGCGTTTGCGGGTTCGTCATGACGTTGAAACCTTGCTTTTGCGCCGGCAGGAATTGTCGGCTTGAGATTTACCTGGAGCCAAAACACTCCCCGCTTACGCGGAGATGGACAAAAATTCGATCCCTGGACAAGATTCCTATCGAATTTTCCTACAGATTATTGCGCAAAATATAATAAAAAAGTATTAAATTTTCCAGTAATCTTATTAACACTAAATATTTATGAATATATTGCAAGAATTCTAGAACTTTATGCAATTATTATATTTGTAATTCTTGTGTTACTTCGTCTGCTGCAGAGTAAATAATTTGCTCCACAAAAAGCGGCGGAACCAAACGCGTTCTGGAAAAATCCATGCATGGCGCGGCGCCCCGCCCTGCGCACAGGGCACTGACGAGAGGCGGGCGCAAGGAATTCCCCTCCGCCTCCCTGTCAGCAAGGCATCTCGGTTAAGGTCAATGCCAGCGCCGCAACGTCAGCTCTCGCCGCCGGCGGCTTCAATCTTGTCCTGGGTCCTGGTGTCGAAATCGGCTGCGTCATGGCGTTCGCGTAGCTGTTCTTCCAGCGGGCCCGACGTCCGGTTGACCATCCGGCCCCGCTGCACCGCGTCCCGGCCTTCGATCTCATGGGTCCAGCGGCCGAGATGGGCGTAGGATCCGGCATCAAGGAACTCGGCGGCGTCATAGACCCTATTCAGGACAACGGCGCCATACCAGGGCCAGATGGCCATGTCGGCGATAGTATATTCATCGCCGCACATAAAGCGGTTGTCGGCCAGGTGCCGGTCGAGCACGTCCAACTGGCGTTTTACTTCCATGGCATAACGGTCGATGCAGTATTCGATCTTCAGCGGCGCGTAGGCGTAAAAATGGCCGAAGCCGCCGCCCAGATAGGGTGCACTGCCCATTTGCCAAAACAGCCATGACAGACATTCGGCCCGCAAGTTGGGGTCACCGGGCAGAAAGGCACCGAATTTTTCCGCCAGGTACAACAAGATTGCCCCGGATTCAAAAACCCGCGTCGGCGGCGAGGTGCTGTGATCCATCAAAGCGGGGATCTTGGAATTCGGGTTCGCCGCGACAAAGCCGCTGCCGAATTGATCGCCGTCGCCAATCTTGACCAGCCAGGCATCGTACTCGGCACCGCTGTGACCTAGGGCCAACAATTCCTCCAACAACACCGTGACCTTGACGCCGTTGGGTGTGCCCAGCGAGTACAGCTGAAGCGGATGCCGGCCCACGGACAGTTCCTTGTCATGTGTGGGACCGGCGATGGGACGGTTGATCTTGGCGAAACGGCCGCCACTTTCCATTTCCCATTTCCATACCTTGGGCGGCGTGTAGGACGATGAATCATTCATGAAAGGAACTCCATTCAGACGACGGTGAGCTGCGGCGAATAACCATGCCTAGTGTAACACATCATCTTGCGAGGTCGTCATCGGCCCATTTTCTGGTTCGTGACTTCGCCGGCCCGACCTGCCACCATACGGCTGTGCAAGTTGCCTGTTGCGTGGCCAGCAATAATCATAGGAATTTGGAACCATGAAACCTGTTTGTTTAGTGATCGGCGCCGGTGCCGGTATCGGCGGCACCGTTGGAAAACGTTTCGCCCAGGAAGGCTATCACGCTGTCCTGTGCCGGCGTACTGATCAAGATGGCCTGGATAAACTGGTAGCCAGCATTGAGAACGACGGAGGCAGCGCATCGGGTTATCTGTTGAATGCGGTTGAAGCCGACGGCATCGAGGAACTGGTGGCCGCGGTCGAGGCCGATATCGGACCAATCGAGGTTGTGGTCTTCAACCTTGGCGCCCAGACCGGCGACAGGGCGCTAAAGGACACCACCTACAAGGCATTCGAAATAGGCTGGCGGATGGCCACTTTCGCCCTCTTCCGCGTTGCCTCCGCCGTCTGTCCCCTGATGGAGGAGCGCGGCAAGGGCACGATCCTGGTGACCTCGGCCACGGCGGCGATGCGGGGCAATAAGGGGCAGCATTCCCATGCCGCCGCCA
>JASLLM010000167.1 GCA_030747035.1 Alphaproteobacteria bacterium
GTTTTGCCTGGATCAATCTGCTCTTCCGCATGCGGACCATAATAACACCTCATTGGCGTTATCTGGGTCAGCCCCGGCAGAAATATTCACATGAAGAATTTGGTTCACAACGATCTGCCCTTGCTTACCTGTGATCAACGCGCCCTGGCGCAGATCACCAACAACCTGCTTTCCAATGCCATCAAGTTCACCGATGCCGGCGGCACGGTCGAACTTGCCGCCACCTTGATGGCGGACGGCGCCCTCACCCTTCGCATTACGGATACAGGTATTGGCATGGAGGAGAGCGAGATCGAAAAGGCGCTGGAACCCTTTAGCCAGGCCGACAGTTCCAAGGCGCGGAAAAGCGAAGGTACCGGGTTGGGCCTTCACATCAGCCGTCTGTTGATGCGACAACATGGCGGTGACCTGAAAATTCAGAGCAAGGCCGGAAACGGCACGACCGTATTGATCTCCTTCCCGCCGGAGCGCACGGTTTTCGCGGCCCAGGACGCAGCCCGCGCCGGGTAGATCTATTTCGATACCTATCAAATTGGGTCTAGTATTCCACGAAATCACAGACAAATGCGTTGGAGGCGCGTTCCCAGGCGAAGGTCGACATATCACCATGGCCGGGAATGAACTCTGTATCGTTGCCAAGGGGCCATAGCTTGTTCCGAATGGCATTGACCAGCGCCATGTGATCGCCCTTGGGGCCGTCGCATCGCCCGATGGAGCCGCGGAACAGCACATCGCCGACCACGGCCAGCTTGCTGTCGCCGGAATGGAAAACGACATGTCCAGGCGTGTGCCCCGGACAATGAATTACGGACAGATCGACCTGGCCGAATGAAACCGTCTCGCCATCTTGCAGCCAACGGTCCGGGGTGAAGGCCCGCGACCCGGTCAATCCCGTTCTTTGCGCCTGCTTGGCCATGGCATCGATCAGAAAGCCGTCGTCCACCTGGGGCCCTTCGATGGGCGCGCCCAGACGTTCGGACAACTCCGCCGCCCCACCGGCATGATCGGCATGGCCATGGGTCACCAGGATTTTCTCCACGGCCACGCCTTCCTCGGCGATCGCGGCCTCGATCAACTCCAGATCGCCGCCGGGATCGGTTACGGCGCCGGCCATAGTATCGGGACACCACAACAGGCTGCAATTCTGTCGAAATGGCGTTACGGGTACGATACGATAGCGCATGAAAAATCCTATTCTCTGTCCATGGCCATTGTACGCCAGCGGGATGAACGACGGAATGCCTCATGAAGCGCAATGAGTAGCGCCGAAAAGCCCGGCGCGGCCCGACTGGTCGCCTTGATCTGCACCGCCCAGGTGCTGGCGCAGATCGGCGCCTACACCTGGCCCGCCCTGCTGCCTGGGTTCATTCCCCGCTGGGACCTGGACTACAGCCAGGCCGGCTGGATCACCGCCAGTTTCTATCTGACCTATATGCTGACCGTGCCCGTTTTGGTCACCCTTACCGATCGCATCGACCCGCGCCGTGTCTATCTGTTTGGCGTCGGCTGCACGGTGATCTCGCATCTGCTGTTCGCCTTCTACGCCGAAGGGTTTTGGTCGGCCACCCTGATCCGCGCCCTGGCTGGCATGGGCTGGGCCGGGACCTACATGACGGGCCTGAAATTGCTGGCCGACCGGGTCGAGGGCACATTGCTATCCCGCGCCGTGACCTGGCATGCCACCAGCATGGGCATCTCCGGCGCGCTGTCCTTTGTCATAGCCGGCGTCTGGGCCAACATCTGGGACTGGAACGGCGCTTTCATGGTCGCCGGCGGCTGCGCCGCCGCGGCCTGGTTGATCGCGGCATTTTTTGCGCCGAAGCAAACGCCCAAACCGAAAGACGACGGACCTCGCCCCGCGCTGTTCGACTTCCGCCCGGTCTTCGCCAACCGTAACGCCATGGCCTACAGCGTCGGCTACTGCATCCACACCTGGGAGATGGGCGCCATGCGTGGCTGGGCCGTGGCTTTCCTGGCTTATGTGGCGCTGCGCGACGGCGTTGAAACCTCGATCTTCGGCCCGACGGTGATGGCCACCGCAATGGCCCTGTTCGGCACCTGGGCCAGCGTCGGCGGCAACGAGCTGTCGATCCGCCTGGGCCGCCAGCGCCTGGTACGCCTGGCCATGGCGGGGTCCATGGTCTTTGCCCTGGCCATGGGTTTCCTGGGCGCCTTCAACTATCCCCTGGCTGCCCTGCTGGTTGTGCTGTACGGCATGGTGATCTGGCTGGATTCATCCTCCCTGACGGCGGGCGCGGCGGGCAACGCCGACCCCGAACGCCGCGGCGCCACCCTGGCGGTACATTCCATGCTGGGCTATGGCGGCGGCTTCATCGGCCCCATCGCGGTGGGCTGGATACTGGATCTTGCCGGCGGACCGTCCCATATGGCCTGGGGCTTGGCCTTCGGCCATATCGCGCTGGCCATGCTGGGCGCGCGGATCGCTTTCACCTGGCTGCGGCCGCAAAGTATGGCCGGAGATCGGCCACAATAGGCAAACTTCCCCCGACACCCATGGATGGCCCCGTCACGACGTCTGCTTTTGATGCAAGTCCGGCCATGCGGACGCATCGCGCTCATACAGGTGTCAATCTTGAGACAATTCTTCGGCGGTCCAATCTCGCGTCACCGGCAATTGCGTGTTATTTTGGACTTGAACAGGGGTTCAGGGACCTCAATAGGGAGAGTGGCGACCGGCTGCACAAGCCGGCCTTGGCCCGTGAGACGAGATGATCCGCCGAAGACCGCTGGCAAAAATTATTTTTGATTTGATCGAAGCCGTCTTGACGCTGGTGGGTTTCATCGCCGTCATCACGCCGCTGGCGCTATGGGCGGTTCCCCAGGTGGGCGATTTTTCCGTGGTGGTTTACTACTACGTTGTATCAATTGGCGTCGGCGCCTTCCTTGCCGTCGTCGCTCTGTCACGATTGCAAGATCGGCTGTTCCCCGAACACTCAAAAGGCGGCGAAGTCAGGGACCTTAAGACCCTGCGCCAAATGCGGGTCGATTGGGAGGAGGCGCAAGAGGAGAAACTGCGGGCCGGCAGGAGCCGACAGACCGTTAAGGGATATGCCCTGCGTGACATCGGCTATATGGCTGGCATCGCCGGCTTGCTGACACTTGCCTTCGTGCTGATATTCCTGCCCGCCGGTACAATCCTTGAGTACGGCATCGTGCCGGGAACCAGCCAGATGATTCTCGTGGTTGAAAAAGATGATGATGACCGTGCCACGATCCGGCGCATGCTGTTGCGATCCGGCTACAAGGTAGTGGTCGCCCGGACGGTGAACGAGGGTCTGGCCGTTCTGGATACGAATGAGGCCGTCGACCTGGTGCTGACGGACGTGATGCTGCCTGAAGGCATGAAGGGGCCGGAAATGATGCGTCGCGCGCGGCGCAGGGCACCGGAATTGAAGGCGGTTTACACCGGCAACAAGAGTGACGAGTGGGAACTTCGCAAGGCGCTTGGCAAGGAAGTGGCGGTGGTCCTGAAACCTTTTCTTGCCGCCGATCTGCGGGCGGAAGTCAGAGCCGAACTGGCGAGGAATTGAGTGGGCGACAGGGCATAGAGCAACCCGCATTCAATTGAATGCGGGTTGCTCTATTCTAAAGGATTTAGCGCATGGGTTCGGGTTTGGTTAAACCCGACATGCGCTACTCGCTGTGCGGCCCGCCCGCGACGATGGCCTCCGGCATGAAGGGCTTGGCCAGGCGCCGCGCTTGCTCCATCCAAGCGCGTGCGGCGCTGTCGTCGCCTTGGGCCAGATACCATTGGGCCAGAAAGAAGGCACCCTGGGCACGGATGCCGTCATCTGCTTCGGCCATCGCGGCGGCAACATCGTCAACATTTGCGGCGCCGGTCCACAGTTGCAGCAACGGCGCCGGCCATAGGCCATCCTGCCACCACCACAGATAATGCGCGAGCGCCGCCGCGCCGCTATTGCCCCGGCGGCCCGCCGCGCTGGCCAGCCATAGGGCCGCGATGGGATGCTGCACCGGCGAAAGGGCCAGGACCCGGCGGAACAGCACCTCGGCCTGGGCAAACCGCCCCTGGTGAAAGCGCAGAACGCCCTTGAAAAACAATGCCGGTGACGATTGCGGCCGGAGCGACAGCGCCTGATCGAAATCCGCCAAAGCCGCCGCCCAATCACCGCCCTGCAGATACATCGCGCCCCGCTGGGCCAGGGCCCGGACAAAATAGGGGTTCAATGCGATGGCCCGGTTCAAATCCGCCAGAATGACAGGGTATGGTACCTCTCCCGCGCCACGCCGGATCAATGCGCGCAGCAGGAACGCCTGCGCGGAGTCCGGATTCAATGCCAGGGCATGGCCTAATTCGGCCTCGGCTGCGCCCGACTCACCCAGTCTGGCCAGGGCTGCGGCCCGGGCCGTCAACAGCGCGGCCCGTTGCACGCCGGGCAGATCGGGCATGCCCAAGGCGCGGCGGCAATAAGCCTCGTCCAGATGGGCCCGGCCGCTGCCTTCCAGACAGGCCTCGCCATCGTTCATGGGCTGGGACCGGGCGGGACCGGCAAGAACAGAAATAAGGGCGGCGGCGAGCACCGCTGGGTAAAAGCGCCAGATCATGAAGTACTATGGCAGAAATCCGGCAACGCCGCAGCGGCGGAGCGATCACATGTTCTTGCGGTAGACGACCAAGCCCTGTCCGGTGGGCAGTTCCAGGACGGTATGACCATGCCGGCCCCACCAATCCAGATGCGCCTTGCATAAATCTTTCTGCTCCAGGCGGCCGAAATCGTCCAGCACCACCATGGCGCCATCGCTCAAACAAGGCATCAGCCGATCCAGGGCAGCGGTTTCAGCCGCCCCGGCATTCAAATCCAAATGCAGAAAGGCGATGCGATCGGGCATCACGCTGTCAAAAACCTCCGGCACGACGCCCTTGACCACATTGACATTGGAATAGATGGCAAAACGATCCAGAACAGCCTGGTGAACGCCATCCCATTGATAGCCAGGATTTGCCTGTTGCCGTTCCAGTTCCGTGGACCATTGCGGCGGCAGGCCGGCAAAGGTATCAAAAAGGTAGAATTGCCGCGGCAAAAGCTCAAACCGCAAATACTGGCACAGCACACCGGCGTAGAGGCCCTTGTAGGTGCCGCACTCAACGAAATCGCCCTCGATCGCCATTGCCGAGCGCGCGGCCCAGCAGAAGGTATGCAGGCGCCACATCTTGGCGGCATCCTTGTCATCATCGACATTGGCCAGGAAAGCGGTGACGAACGCGGTATCCGCCGCGAAGGATTCGTTGCGCATCAGCGCGACCAGATTGTCCTGCATGAAGGTGGTCAGGCCGTGCTGTTCATAGACCTGTTCCACGCTCTTCAAGCCCGAAAAACTAGCCCCAACTCTTCACGGGGCGGACCGTAAAAGCTCATCTTCCTCGAAATCCCATGCTGCTTAACATGTAATTGTGGGATTTTCTTACTACATCTCCAACTAATGAATGGTTAATAGCAAGTTGCGATGTAACACCTAATTCGGTCTGTATTTGTCCAAGGAGCCCGCGTGCATGATCCGGCCGTTGAGGGGGCGGCCGATGATATCTTCCGCCAGACGGGCGCTTTCTATCAGGGCCTCAAGATCAATCCCGGTTTCGATACCCATCTCGTGACAGAGGAACACCATGTCCTCGGTACAGATATTGCCCGCCGAGGTGGCGGAGCCATGGCCCGCGAAGGGACAACCGCCCAGGCCCGCGACAGAGGCATCGAACAGATCCACCCCCATTTCCAGGGCGGCATAGACATTGGCCGCGCCCAGGCCGCGGGTATCATGCAGATGCAGGCCGATGCGGGCATCGGGCACCAACTCGCGCACCGCGCCGATGCGGCGCTTGATATCCTCCGGATTGGCCCAGCCGACGGTGTCGGCGAGATAGATCGCCGGCAGGGCTGTGTTGCGGTCGGCGCACAGATCCACGGTCCATTTAACCAGATCGGTCACCGCCTCCAACGGTACCGGGCCGCCAAAATTGCAGCCGAACGCGGTCATGATATAGGCCCCTGAAGGTTCCAGGCCTTGTTGCAGGTACATATCGAGGAATTCCACCTGGCGGTCGCGCATTTCCGTCGCCGTGCAATTGTTGTTGGCCTGGGAAAATTCATCCGTGGTGTAGAATAAAATCCGCGCGTCCATGGCGACATCCTTGGCCTCGTTGGCCAGCATGACGCCCTTTTTGTTCAGCCACAGGGCGGTGTACTCGATGCCCTCCTTGCGCTTGATGCCCTCGAACAATTGCGCCGTATCCGCCATGGTCGGCACGGCTTTCGGCGAGACGAAGGAGCCCACCTGGATCTGCTTCAGCCCGGTCTCGCTCAGGCTGTCGATCAGCGCGATCCGGCGCTCAATGGGATGGATCACCGGCTCGATCTGAAAGCCTTCACGCACCCCTTCCTCGTGGAATTCGACGAATTTCGGAAAATCTGACATGGCTTCTTCCTTTCTCGATAACGACCCCTGGCACAAACCCTAATACGATCTCGGCAAACCCAGGACGCGTTCGCCGATGAAGTTCAGGATCTGCTCCCGGTTCAGGGGCGCGGTGCGCATCAGACGGGCCAGGGAATATAGATCATAAATGCCGTATTCATGGGTAAAACCATTGCCCCCATGGGCCTGCAGGGCCGCTTCCACGGCCATGATGGAGGCCTCGGCGCCGGCGTACTTGGCCATGTTCGAGGCCGCGCCCGCCTCCTCCCCCGCATCATACTGACAGGCCGCCTGGCGCATGATCAGCGAGGACATTTCGATCTGCGTCTTGGCCACCGCCAGGGGGTGCTGCACGCCCTGATAGGCGCCGATGGGACCGTCGAAGACCACCCGTTCGGAGGCGTAGGCCACCGCCTTTTCGATGGCGAAACGGCCGATGCCGCAGCAAATGGCGGCGACGGTCACGCGCTCGGGGTTGAGCAGATCGAACAGGATCTGAAAACCCTTGTCGACTTCGCCCAGGACATCCTCGGGGCCCAGGTCCACATCGTCGAAAAACATGGTGAACTGGCGTTCGGGGAGGATCATGTTCATCTCGATGGGGTGAAATTCCACGCCCTTGGCCTTCAGATCGACGATGAACACCGTGAAGCCGTCGGTCTTGCGCTTGACCTGATCATGGGGCGTGGTCCGGGCCACCACCACGGCATAGTCACAGACGTCAACGCCGGTGATGAAGACCTTCGAGCCGTTCAATTTGAACCGATCACCATCGGCCTTGGCGACGCTTTGAATGCGCATGGAATTACTGCCCGCGGTCGGTTCGGTGATGGCGAAGCAAAACAGCGTCCTACCGGCGGCGGCGTCGGGCAGATAGCGGGATTTCTGCTCCTCCGTGCCATGCATGTTGATATGGCCCAGGGACATGGTCGGGCCCACCACGTACATCAGCAACGGCACGCCGGCGTTGCCCATGCCCTCGATCAACAGGGCCATTTCCAGCAAACCCAGGCCGGCGCCGCCATAGGCCTCGTCAACCATCAGGCCGGCGAAGCCATCGCCCGCCGCCTGCTCCCACATCTCCGTCGGGAACTCGTTCTTGCGCGCCTTTTCCAGCCAGTGTTTGTGATCATAGGACTGTGCCAGCTTGGAGCCATAGTCATAGATCATCTGCTGTTCGGGGCTGAGTGAGAAATCCATTTGCCTGTACCCAATCAAAATATCCATTGCCACGCGCGTGGCCGGCGATCGCCTGCGGTCGAAGCTAACACCACGGAGGCGTAATTTCCATCGAACGTTAGTTAGAAAACTATCGCGTATTGCGTTAAGCTCCCGGCCAAACAGGGCTATCGGGGACAAGGGGTATGAAGGAACCGGGGACGCCGCCACGGCGGGGCCGCAAATCGGAACTTTCGCGCGGCCAGATACTGGACGCGGCGGCGCGCATGTTGCGCCGGCAGGGCTATGGCAACACCACCCTGCGCGGGATTGCCGAGGTGGCGGGCATTCAGGCCGGCAGCATCTATTATCACTTCGCCTCGAAAGACGAGATCATGGACGCGGTGTTGGAGCGCGGGGTCCGTGCCGTGTACGAGGCGGTGCGCGATCAGCTCGACGCCCTGCCCGGCGATGCCGGCCATTTGCGGCGGATCGAGGCGGCGGTCGGGGCGCATCTGGCGGCGTTGTTGAACCACGGCGACTATACCTCGGCCTCGATCCGGACCTATGGCGAAGTGCCCCAGGCCTTTCAGCAAAAAAGCCTGGCCCTGCGAGAAAATTATACAACGCTGTGGCAGGATTTATTGGCGGCGGCCCAGGCGGACGGTGCCATCCGCTCGGACCTGGACCCGGGTCTGCTGCGCGCCCTGCTTCTAGGCTCGCTGAACTGGACCGTGGAGTGGTATGATCCCAACCAGCGGCCGGTACAGGATATCGCCGACCAGGCGATCGATATGCTGTTTCGCGGCGTCATGCCCGAGGGCCGCAAATACGAAGGGAGCCAATCATGACCGAGACCGTGCAAGAAAGCCCCGTCACCCTGGAGGAATATGCTGCCTTGGACTGGGAAGGGAAAATCCGGGTCTGGCTGGATATTTCCGATATCACGAAGGAACAGTTCGAGGCCCACATGACAGCGCAACAGGCCCGCGAGGCCGGGGTGCCGCGGGTTGGCGAGATGGCGCCGGATTTCACCGCGGATATCCTGGACCGAAGCCGCATGCGAACAGGCGAAATGGTCCGCCTGTCGGATCTGCGGGGTAAACCGGTGGGACTTGTCTTCGGCTCCTACACCTGACCCCCCTTTCGCAAACGGGCCGTGCGCCTGAACGAGCTTTACGCCAGCTACAAGGACGAGGTTCAGTTTTACATTATCTATATCCGCGAGGCGCATCCGGCGCGGGGCTGGCAGGTGCCCAATAACCTGATCGAGAATATCCTTTACGACGAGCCTACGACGGATGCGGAACGCACAGAGGTTGCCTCGGCCTGCCAGATCGGCCTGGATCTGCATATGCCCATGCTAATCGACGGCATCGACAATGAGATTGACGAAAAATACATCGGTCTGCCCATGCGCCTGTTCCTGGTGGATCAGCAGGGCAAGATCGCCTATGCCGGCGAAAAAGGCCCCTGGGGCTGGGATGACGAGGCATTCGAGGATGTGTTGAAGACCATTATCGCGTAACGGATTATTGCGCCGGTCAGGCCTCGTTCCTGCGGTCCACCGGGACGTTGGCGACAAGGATACGGTCGACGGTGCCGTTCGCATCCGCCATGGGCAGCAACAGGCGGCACCATTTGATCAGAACGGAGGTCTGATAGTCCGCATTGTTCTCGGAATAGATCGGCGTCCGCAGTTTGGCGGTGGCGGCCAATTGCCGGCGATAGAATTTCCAGCTCACCACCGGGCTCTCACTAAACCATCTGCCGGTCATATCGATACCGCCGATCTCGGACACCACGGTGGCGTAAAGCCGGTAGCGGAAATCCGAATAGTCCGCGTTGGGCTGGACCACATGGATGTGACCGACTGCCTCGGGGAAGGCCAGGGGATTTACCGCCGTTGTCGGGGGCAGGTCGCCCCCTGTTCTATTCTTCTGCCAAAACCGAAACATGCACTGATGCACGGGCAGCGCAAAATCAGCCTCGGTAACTTTCTCCGGATCGATGGCGACTTGGACGACACCATCGAATTCAAGCTGATCCGCATCGGGCATGAACTGTTGCAGCGGGTCGGGGCTCTTACGATAACCAGAGAAATATCTACTCGACAATTTTTCCGCCCCATTCAACACACAAATTTTGCGGCGGCACGAGGTACCCCTGCCCCGGCCATCACTTGCACCATTATGCAAGTGTTGCATGGCGTGGTTCAATGGAATTATTTTCGGGGCTGACCCAGATAACTACGATTGTTCCTGCTTAACCCACTGTTTTATCTGCCGTAATTGATCTTGTGGTTT
>JASLLM010000168.1 GCA_030747035.1 Alphaproteobacteria bacterium
TCATGCTGCTGGGGCTGGGCTGGCTTTTGCGGCTACGGCGGTTTCCCGGCGATGAATTCTGGCGTCTGCTGGATCCGCTGGTGTTCTATATCCTGCTGCCGGCCCTGCTGGTGCGCAATTTCGCAAATGTTGATGTCTCGCAACTGGATGTTCTGCCGGCGGCAGCGGCGGCGGTGCTGATCGTACTCACGGCAACGGCCGTGCTGTTGCTGCTGCGCCGCCACTTATCATTAGACGGCCCGGCCTTCACCTCGCTGGTGCAAAGCACGATCCGCTTCAATTCCTATATCGGTTTCGCCATTGCGGCGGGGCTCTATCAGGACGCCGGGTTGACGATATTTTCCGTGATCGTGGCTTTTGTCACCCCTCTCGCCAATCTGATATCGGTCAGCGTGCTGGGCCGCTACGGCAGGAACGAGGGCAATACCAGCAAGTGGCAATTGGTATTGACGGTTCTGAGCAATCCAATGATCTTGGCGGTTCTGCTGGGTGTGCTCCTGAGTCTCAGCGGTACCGGCCTGCCCTGGGTTCTTGACCCTTTCTTCGATGTCTTGAGCCGGGCCGCCCTGCCCCTGGGGCTGTTGGCGGCCGGCGCCGGCCTTGATTTTCGCGCCTTGCGGCGTAGTGGGCAGGCTGTCGCCATGGCTTGCCTGGCCCGCCTAGTCCTGATGCCGTTGTTGGCCCTGGCCGCCATCTGGCTGTTTCAGGTGGATGGACTAAATCGCATGGCGGTCTTAATCTACGCCATCATGCCGGTACCGCCCGGCAGCTATATTCTGGCCCGGCAACTCGGCGGCGATGCCACTTTGTCGGCCACCATCATCATCGCCAGCACTTTGTTGGCTGTCGCCACCGTGCCAATGTGGATATTTCTTTTGGGTTAATTGGATAGAAGGTATTTGGTGTATCTTACCGCGATAGGCCGGCATGACGCCCGGGTTCGCGGTTGCCATGGGGAACGTTGTTGAGATTCTTGGTTGAAGACGTGACAGACAAGCTGGAAAACGATTGCCTGCTGGAGGCCCTGACCGGCATGGATCTGGGCTTGGTCGTAATGGATGGCGGCCGGCGTATTCTGTTGCTCAACGCCCAGTTGGAAACATACCTGGCAGCGCCGGCGGGAGTCCTGGAAATGGGAAGGGACTTCGCCGAAACCCTGAGGTTTTGCCACGAACGGGGTGATTTCGCCGAAGTCGAAGATTGTGGCTCGGCGGATGACTTGGTCGCCCTGGCAGCGGTGCCACGGGAGTGGTCCCTCGCTCCCGTTTGGGCACAGGACCGCTGCCTGCAGTTGCGCGGACGGCCGATCGCCGAGAATAGGTTTCTGATCACCTACCAGGATATATCCACGCATCAGGCCTCGGCCGCCGCGGCACTGGACAGCGACCGCCGCTTGCTTGATTTCGCCGAAGCGGGATCCGGGTGGTTTTGGGAAATGGACGAGAACTACAACTACACTTGGTTCTCCAACAACTTCAGACGTAGAGCGGGCACCAAGGCGGAAAGCCGATACGGCAAGAACCGGTTCGACCTGATCGCCGAATTCGCCAACGACAATGGCGAGGAAATCCATCGCCGGACCCTATCGGAACGGAAACCGTTCAAGGACCTGATCACCCGGCCAAAATTCGACGACGGCAAGGTTCTTTGGTTTCGCACCTCCGGCGCACCCTTTTACGACCAGAACAATGTTTTTCGCGGTTATCGGGGCGTTGCCACGGATGTGACGGGAGAGATCGCGTTTCGGGAACGAGCCAAGTCCGAGGGCGAACGCATCGCCTCCGCCATGGACCATCTCAACGAAACCATGGCCCTGTTCGACAGTCAGGACCGCCTGGTGTTCTGCAACGAGGCCTTCCGCGCCCTGAACCGAAAGATCATTGATCTTATTGTTCCTGGCGTCACGTTCGAGGAAGTCATCAGGGCCAACATGCGGACGGGCTATTTCGATGGCGTTGTCACTGCCGCACCGGAGGAGTTCATCCAGCAGCGATTGAGGCAGTTTCATGAACCGGATGGCCCCGTCGACATGATTTTGGGTGATGGCTCCTGGGTGCGGATCAACGTGCAATTGCTGGCCAGCGGAGAACGGGTCCTGGCGGTTAGCGATATTACCGGTCTGAAGCGCGCCGAGGCTGATCTGCATGCCGCAAAGGAGCAGGCGGAACAGGCCAGCCGGGCAAAATCCATGTTCCTGGCCAACATGAGCCACGAGCTGCGCACGCCCCTGAACGCGATTTCAGGTTTCTCCGAGATCATTCAACAGGAACTGTTCGGCCCCCTGGGCGATGCCCATTACGGCGAGTATGCCCGCGACATCCATGCCAGCGGCCAGCATCTACTGGCCATTATCAACGATATTCTGGATCTCTCCCGGATCGAGGAGGGACAGGATGAACTGGAAGAATCGGAAAACACCTTCGCCGAGGTCATTCAGGCCTGCCTGCCCCTGGTGCGGGAGCGCGCCGTGGCCGCCAAGGTTCGGATCGAACTGGACATCGCGGCCGATCTGCCGACCGTCATGCTTGACCTTCGCCGGATGAAGCAAATCCTGATCAACCTGCTGTCCAACGCCATCAAATTTACCGAGGCCGGCGGCTATGTCCGGGTTGCAGCCAGCGTGGAGCCATCGGGAGACATGATTATCGCGGTCAGCGATAGCGGCATCGGCATGCGCCCCGAGGATATTCCCAAGGCGTTGGAACCGTTTGGCCAGATCGATTCTTCGCTGTCGCGCAGTTATGAAGGCACCGGCCTTGGCCTGTCCCTGGCCCGGCAACTGACCGAAGCCCATGGCGGAGAATTGCAGATCAGCAGCGAACCCAACATCGGCACCACGGTACAGATTATTCTGCCGTCCTACCGCGTCATCATGCCGGTTCAACACTTAGGCTGATACAAAGCGTAATTCCGCGTTGTTCTAGTACGGCTTATCGCCCTTCAGGGTGACCCGATGCAAAAGCCGGGTATGGCCATGATAGTCATTGACCGGGTAGTGCTGGCTGCAACGATTATCCCAAAATGCCAGGGATCCCGGCCGCCAAATGAAGCGGCAACTGAATTCCGGCTTGATTTGATGCTGATATAGGAAGTCCAGGATCGGCGCGCTTTCCTCTTCTGTCATGCCGGCGAAACGCACCGTATGGCCGATATTCACGAACAATGCCTTGCGCCCGGTCTCCGGGTGGGTGCGGACGACGGGATGCTCCGCCTCCATTACCGACTCGGCAAGCCCCGTGCCCGCATCCGCTACGCGGTCGGCCCGGGTTTTCGACGCGGTCCCCTTGGCGGCGCTGTTGATCGCCCTCAAGCCATCGAGAAAATTGCGCAACGGCGCCGAAAGGGTTTCATAGGCCTGATACTGATTGGCGAAGAGTGTGTCGCCACCTGATGGCGGCAATTCCTTGGCATAGAGCACGGTGCCCATGGGCGGTTCCGGTTGATAGACCGTGTCGGAATGCCAAATGCCGCCAAAATTGACGGTTTCCTCGGGCAATTTCATGATTGGCGTGATTTCCGGATAGTCGTCCAGACCCTTGACGAAAGGGTAGATATCGGGCTCGCCAAAGCGCCGGACGAAGGCCAATTGCTGCGCCGGCGTGATCGCCTGATCGCGGAAGAATATCACCAGATGGTCCAGCAGCGCCTGGCGCAGCTTGGATACGGTTGCCTCGGACAATTCACCGGCCAGATCGACGCCGCTGATTTCGGCGCCGATACCGCCGGTAACCGGATGCACGGCAACGGTGGAGGGATGGGTACCAGTCATCCCGCCGCCACCGCCTCATTCACCGAGCGCTCGAAATGCGCCAGGGCCGGTTCGTTGCGGCCAAAAACAATTTCATCTTGCGCCCGTGCGGCAAAGCCCGACTGAATGCCCTCCCCGACCGGAAAATCCTCTTCATCGACGGTCCGGATGGTCAGGTCCATGTTGCGGTCCCAATGCCGTCTGGCGCTTTCGGTTTCCGCCGGTTCAGGTACGAAGAAATCCAGATACATGACGCACTCATCCACCTTGTCAGCCTTTGGAAAGACCCGCCAGGTCTCCACATGATCGCCCTGCATCACCAACACCGTATTGGGGAACAGGACATAAACCAATGCCGTATGTGTGATCAGGTCCCATTCGGCCTGAGGTAGGGTGCGCAGATTTTCTATGCTTCGCCGGGGCAGGGTTTCCCGTAAATGCGGCCCGAAACCTTCGAACAGACAAAGATTGGGGAAGAATATGGGTCCAACCGTATCGGCGTGCAAAAACGCGAAGTGATAGGGCTCCAAAAAGGTATCGATGACAATCTTCCAATTTAGCTTTCGGTGCAGGATACGGGTCTCATGATGATGATACCGGGCCAAGCCGTAATTCGCCAATTCCGGCCCCAGTCCAGCCAGATAGTCATCGATATCAACGGATGTATCCGCCGCCGGCGTGGGCACGACCCATATCAGCCCGTCACGTTCCACCGCCGGCAGTTCGACCAGGCCGCGGCTGTCCTTGTCCATGCCGGTAAAATTCTTGCCATGGGGCACCCCCACCAGCTTGCCGGTCAGATCGAAGCTCCAGGCATGGTAGGGACAAGTGAAGGTGCGGCCGGTATTGCCGCAGCCCTCGGCCACCCGCGCACCGCGATGCCGGCAGACGTTCAAAAAAGCCCGCACAACGCCGTCGCCATCGCGGACGACGACAATCGGGACGCCGGAAAAATCTTCGGTCAGAAAATCGCCGGACGCCTTCAGTTGGCCGCTCAATCCCATCAACAGCGGATATTTACGGAACAGGATCTGCTTTTCCTGTTGCAGGCGCTGGGGCGAATCATAGGCCGAAATGGCGTGGTACATAATTTCAGGCGCCAGGTCCGTGGTTCGCGCATCCAAATGTGTGAAGACCTCACTTGTCAGCCGCACCTGCGTCGCATGATCCATATCGCCCATTCCCCACTTTACATCCCCGATCGATATCGCAAGACCAGCGAGGGGTAGCCAATATTCATCGTCTTGTCACATGAAAATATCGGACACTCATTGCCCGACGGGGCCCAGTGCATTAGCATCAATTGAAGCTTCAGTAGGTTTGAAGACCAGTTTTCCTGGTAATATAGTTGCAGCTAGTTGCAGCGAGTCCGGTAACCATGGATTCAGGGCGGTCATCATGACAGTGAATACTAGGGGTACTATTTCCGCCTCCGCCTCTGTTTTGGGCGGCATCCTTCTGATCGCACCCTTGCTGCATATTCCTATCGGAGACGGCGCCCTGGCGGCACAGAATGTCGGTGTCGCGGCGGCTGTCCTGCCACAGGCCCGGGGCGAACAGCCCAACCAGAAAGCGCGCGTGTTGCGGATCGGCGTTGATATCGTCGCCAATGAACGGGTCGCCACGGACGCGGAGGGTAAGCTTCAACTGCTGTTTCTGGATGGCTCGGCCCTGACCGTCGGGCCCAATTCCGAGGTGGTGATCGACCGCTTCGTCTACGACCCGAAGGCCAAGTCGGGGGCGCTGGCATTTTCCGCCACCAAGGGCGTGTTTCGTCTGGTCGGCGGCAAGATTTCCAAGACGACGCCGGTGACGCTGCGTACGCCGCAGGCGCTTATCGGCATCCGTGGCGGCATCGCCACGGCCCGGACCACGGACAACGGGGTGACGGCGACGTTCCTGTTCGGCAAGGAAATGAGCGTGGAAAGCGGCGGTGCGCGCATTTCCGTCGACCGCCCGGGGTTTCAAATCAGTGCCCAGGGCGGGCGGCCGCCCAGCCCGCCGCGCCGGGCCAGCGATCAGCAGCTTGCGACCGAACTGAATTCGCTGGAAAGCAACGAAGATCAAGCCGATGCGGCAGAGGTGGAGGTTGGCAACGAAGATGTCGCCGACAGCCAGTTGGCGGCGCTGGGATCGAACACCGAGCCCCTAGCCCTTGCATCTAGCGTCGCCGTCCAGCCTATCGCCGCCCAGGAAAATACGACCGTGCTCGAGAACAAGGCGAACCTCACCACGGCCTCGCAGCAAACCACGACCGATCTTGTCAGTGGCACCGGCGGCCTGACCCTGAGCGGGTTTTTCGGCCGCGGTAAACGCGGCACCAGCACCGCAACTGGCACTTCGGACGAAGACACCACACAAAATGTCACCTTAAGCGACATCACCATCGTAAATGGCCGCTTCACCGCGACATCCAGTCAAGGCACCTATAGCCTGCAGGGTCCGTCGACTACCGGCGAATTTACCTTGGCCGGCCTCAACAGCACGCCCTATGGCGATGTCACGGGTACCGGTTTCCTATCCGATGACAGCGAGTTCCTTGTGTACGAACTGTCCGGTAGCCAGCAACTGGTTTTCGCGGGAATACCGACGGCCCTCACCGATATTCCCTCGTCCGGGGTCACGACCTACAACGCCCGCGATGATTTCACCCTTGGCGGCAGCAAGATCCCGCTGATCCCCACGATCCATGGCGGCAACTTGACGCCGCTGACCTCGGCCCAGGCAACGGTCTACTGGGGCTCCGCCGACTCCAGCGCCTATCCGGCATTCTTCGCCGGCAATCTGGCGATATCGGGCACCGGCAGTTCACAGAAGCATGCCGTCAGCCTATTGGTCGGCCAAATTCTTACTGATTCATCAAGCCGCCCATTTCTGGCCGGCGATTCCGTCGGCTCGTCGCTGATATCGGCTACCGGAGACTATTATTTCTACAACGGTGAAGTTTCGACGCAGGATGCCGCCGACGGTAGTGATTTCTTTGGCAGAACGGGTCCCGACCAAGCTGTCATCGGTTCGGAACAGGTGTCGACTTCAGATGCCGTAACCAGCCGCGGCATAGAGGAAAACCTTCGCGGAGCAGAAACCTTCGTATTTCCAAACATCCCCATCATCGCAACAACATCGTCCGCCAGCCTTGGCTCCACCCGTTCGACCCGGGTAATGGCGGCTTATGTCGGCGGCGTAGCGCGGGATTTCGACAGCGGCGGCAATTTCTTGGGCGCGCACAAATTCTATTCCATCAACACGACCTCTACCACGACCGTGGATAGCGCCACGGTGCCGGTGAACCGCATTCAAACCAATTTTTCCAAGAATCTCGTGGAAGGTGCTTTCAATTTCAAGAGCCCCCTCTCTGACGGCATACCCGACTCCACTCTCGATTTCGGCGGCTTTGATACCAGCCTGATCGGACATAGCGCCTTTATCGACGACGGCCATTTCGGCGCCATAGGATTTGAAAGCGGCAGCAATGGCCATCCTGATATCGGCATCTTCCGCAACACCGACATCTCGTTGTCAGCGATTACGCCCAGCGACGTCACTTTCTGCACCTGCTCCTATGTGACCTGGGGATTTTGGGGTGCAAACGACCCATCCGAGCCTCTGCACGACATTGGCCTGGCGGCATGGGTGGCCGGAGAGCGCGTCGCCAATTCCAACCTGAACGAGGATGCGTCGGGTTCGTTCAGCGGCACGGTGATCGGCACCGTCGCCAACGGCACCCATGATGCCAATGGCACGGTGGCGCTTTATACCGCTGTGGGATCCTATTCCTTCAACCTGTCCATTGGCGCCTCCTCCGTTTCCGTCACCTCCGGCAGCATGAGTGTCGACAGCGCCTCCCTCACATTCACTGGTTCGGGCAGCATCGTCGGCAACACACCGACGGAATTCTCCGGCACCCTTAGCGGCAGCCGCGGCGCGACAAGTCTGACCGGCACGATACGCGGCGCATTCTTTGGCGCCCCGGCCAATTCATCCTCGGTGCCGCGCAACGCCGCCGGCTTTTTTGCCGCCAGTGATGCCAGTCTCACCTATCAGATCGGCGGCGTCCATTTATCGGAAAATTAGCCGCCGCATACCTCCCTTTACGAAACATACGGCGGCGCGATATAGAGCCGACAACAATGTAATAACCAGTTCCTGGAGGCAGCCATGCTTGGCTTGATGCAAGACCGGCCCCTGTTGATTTCCTCGTTGATCGAATTCGCCGCGCAATACCATGGCGCTGTCGAGATCGTCTCGCGCAGTGTCGAAGGACCGATCCACCGCTATACCTACGCCGATGCCAACCGGCGCTCCAAGCAGTTGGCGCAGGCTCTGGGTTCCTTGGGCATTGGACTGGGCGACCGGGTCGCGACCCTGGCCTGGAACGGCTATCGACACTTGGAATGCTACTACGGCGTCTCGGGCATAGGCGCTGTCCTGCACACCATCAATCCCCGCCTGTTTCCCGAACAGATCGTCTATATCGCCAATCACGCCGAGGACCGGGTGCTGTTCACGGAATTGACCTTCGTGCCGTTGTTGGAGGGCATCGCCGGGCAGTTGGAAAGCGTCGAGGCCATCGTCATCATGACCGACCGGGAGCATATGCCGGAAACCTCCCTGCCCAACGTACAGTGCTATGAAGAGCTGCTGGCGGCCCAGGACGGCTCGCTGGATTGGCCCGGTTTTGACGAGAATACCGCCTCCTCCCTCTGCTACACCTCCGGCACCACCGGCAATCCGAAAGGCGTGCTGTATTCGCACCGCTCCACGGTGCTGCATTCCCTGGCCTCGTGCAGCCAGGACGTCCTTGGCCTGTCATCCCAGGACAGCGTGCTGCCCGTGGTGCCGATGTTTCATGCCAATTCCTGGGGCATCGCCTATTCCGCGCCCATGTGCGGGGCCAAGCTGGTGCTGCCGGGCATGGGCATGGATGGCGCCTCGATCTACGAATTGCTGGAAACGGAGAAAGTCACGCTTTCCGCCGGCGTGCCCACGGTCTGGCTGATGCTGCTGCAATATCTGCAACAGACCGGCAAGGAACTGCCCCACATGACCCGCACGGTGATCGGCGGTTCCGCCGCACCGGCCTCGATGATCGAGACTTTCGAACACGACTACGATGTGGTGGTGATCCATGCCTGGGGCATGACGGAAATGAGCCCGCTGGGTACCACCGGCAATCTCAAGGCCAACATGGCCGCATGGGACTACTCCGACCAGCTGGCGGTCAAATCCAAGCAGGGCCGCGCGGTCTATGGCGTCGATATGAAGATCACCGACGATGACGGCAACGAACTGCCCCGCGACGGTGTCGCCTTCGGCCATTTGATGGTGCGCGGTCCGTGGATCACCAACGGCTATTTCAAGGGCGAGGGTGGCGAGGTGCTGGACGACGGCGACTGGTTCGATACCGGCGATGTGGCGACCTTGGATCCGGAGGGCTTCATGCAGATCACCGACCGCTCCAAGGACGTGATCAAATCGGGCGGCGAATGGATCTCCTCCATCGAACTGGAGAATATCGCCGTCGGCCATCCGGACGTGGCGGAGGCCGCCGTGATCGGCGTGGTGCATCCGAAATGGGACGAGAGGCCGCTGCTGATCATCGTCCGCAATGAAGGCAGCAATGTTGAAGGCCCGGAAATTCTGGACTTCATGAAGGGCAAGATCGCCACCTGGTGGATGCCCGACGACGTTACCTTCGTTGACGAAATCCCCCACACCGCGACGGGCAAGATCCAGAAACTGGTGCTGCGCGAACAATTCGCCGGCTACAAGCTGCCCACGGCCTAATCCGCGCCGGGGGCCGCCGGGAACACGAGACCGGCCAGAGCTATTGCAGCAGGCCACTTGGTACTGATTGCGTACTGCTAGATTGCGCTCAGGTCTCCGGCGTCAACAGCGAGACCCCCAATTGGGCCCGCCGGCGCAGCCAGGACGTCGGGCGGTAGCGCGGATCGCCGGTCAGCTTGTGCATGGCCTGCAGGATAGCCAAAATCTTCGATGGCCCATAGAAATCGCCAAAACCGAGCGGTCCGTGCGGATAGTTGAGGCCTAATTGAACCGCCGGGGCTGACCCAGATAACTACGATTGTTCCTGCTTAACCCACTGTTTTATCTGCCGTAATTGATCTTGTGGTTTTG
>JASLLM010000169.1 GCA_030747035.1 Alphaproteobacteria bacterium
TCGAATCACAAACACCCATTCAATCAAAGATCAAAAAGCAAAACGTCGATTCAGAAGATCCCGGAAACGCTCTAGTTGCACATGCCTGCCTTTGCAGCAAAAAACGCCCACAATTTTTCAATTCTATGCTTGCAACGTCAGGCTGGCAGTGCCATGAAGGGTTACTCGTTGCACCTCGCCTCGACGTATCTTGTTTGCAATAGCTGCAAATAGTCAGGATACGTCTGTGACTCGTGCATCTTTTAGAGGTGCGGCTCGGCTAAAACCGATGGCCGCTGCTGTAAATACATGTTGAAGGGAGTAGCTATGGCTACCGGAACAGTGAAGTGGTTTAACCCTACGAAGGGTTTTGGTTTTATCGAGCCGACGGACGGCGCCAAGGATGTTTTCGTGCATATTTCGGCCGTTGAGCGGGCTGGCATGCAGAGCCTCCGTGAAGGCCAAAAGGTTGAGTTCGAGTTGGTTGCGGGCCGTGATGGCCGGTCGGCCGCCGAAAATCTAGTCGCACTCGACTAGCACAAGCGCCAAAGTTAAGACCCGCGTTCCTAGGCGCGGCAGCATATAGCGACTGCGTCTGGACACGGACCGAGGAATCGGCGGACCGGAAAGTATTCAAGCTTTCCGGCCGTGTCTTTTTTTCCGATGCCATGATTTCGGCATCGCATTAATCCTGGAACCAGGATGGCCAGTGGGCGTGCGCGCGTCCATTCAAGGCCTCCCAACGCGGGTAATATTCATGGCGCGAAAACCAAATTACAATTTCGAACGCCAGGAACGGGACCGCCGCAAGGCCGAGAAAAAGGCCGCCAAGGCGGCCGCCAAGGCTGAAAAGGCTGAACGGGCCAAGGCAGAGCGGGAGGGCGTCGCATACGAAGGTCCTTCTCTCGACGACGCCGGCGAACCGGAATAACGACGGCGGCTGGCACCGCCGGTTTCATCAATTTTCCAAGCGGTTGGGGCCGCTCAATTGGCGAGTCCCAAAGTCTCCCGTGCCTCACTTGGGCTTTGCACCTTGCCGCCCAGGCTTTCAACGATGGTCACGGCGCGGGCCACTAGTTCGGCGTTGGAGGCGAAGATACCCCGGTCGAGATACAGGTTGTCTTCCAGGCCGACGCGGACATGGCCGCCCAACAACATGGCCTGCGCCACCATGGGCATCTGCATCGGGCCAAGACCGAAGCCGGCCCAAATAGCGCCCTCGGGTAGATTATCCACCATGGCCTTCATGGTCTGGGTATTGGCCTCCGCCCCATAGGGCACGCCCAGGCAAAGCTGATACAGCGGCGGCGGATCGAGCAGGCCCTCGCTGAGCATTTGCTTGACGAACCAAAGATGGCCAAAGTCGAAAATCTCCACCTCCGGCTTCACGCCCGCATCCTGGATGCCCTTGGCCATGACGCGCAGCATGTCCACGGTGTTGGTCATGACGTAGTTGCCTTCGCCGAAATTCATCGAACCGCAATCGAGAGTACAGATCTCCGGCTTCAGTTCGGTCACGTGTTCCAGGCGGGTGTCCGCATCCGCCATGTCGGTCGCGTTGCCCAGTTGCATGGGATCCTCGGGCGGGCCGAAATAGACATCGCCGCCCATGCCGGTGGTCAGGTTCAACACCACATCCGTATCGCTGTCGCGCATCCTCTCAACCAGTTCCCGGTATAATGCGGGATCGCGGCTGCCCTCGCCGGTCTCGGGGTCGCGTACATGCAGATGCACCACGGCGGCGCCCGCCTCGGCCGCCTCAATCGCCGACTGGGCGATCTGTTCCGGAGTGACCGGTATGGCCGGGTGCTTGCCCACCGTGTCCGCCGCCCCGGTGACGGCGCAGGTAATGATAACGTTTCGGTTCATGGTCATCCTCTATTTCAGTAGGGCTCTATCTCTCAATATGGCCCGCCCAAGGTTTCCGTATGGCCATCCAATGATATCACCTGGCCGCTGATCCTGGCACCCGCCTCCGAGGCCAGGAACAACGCCATGGCCGCCACTTCGTCGGCGGAGACAAAGGTCCGCAACGAAGTCGTGCGGTAATAATCTTCGCGGATTGCCGCCTCGCTGACGCCCCTGGCTTCCGCCTCCGCCGCAATGACCCGGTCCATGCGATCGCCCTCAACAGAGCCGGGCGCGATGGCATTGACCCGGATGCCAAACGGCCCCGCCTCCATGGCCAGGCTCTTGGTCAGACCAACCACGGCCCATTTCGCGGCGGCATAGGGAGTACGCATGGGAAAGCCCATGATGCCGGCGTTCGAGGCCATGTTAATGATACAGCCCAACCCCTGGGCCTTCATTATGGGCAAGGCCTGGCGGGCGCATAGAAAGCCGCCGTCCAGATTGACGCTCAGGCAACGGCGCCATTCAGCAGGCGAAAGGTCTTCCAAATAGCCCGCCGGCCCGGCGATGCCGGCGTTGTTAACCAGCACGTCCAGGCCGCCAAGGCTGTCCAGCATCGTGGTGAACAGGGCCTCGACATCCCGCTCCTCCGCCACATCCGCAACGGCGGTCGCGATCCCGGGGTTTTCCACCGACATCTTCTCCAGCGCGGCCGCATCCACATCACAGACAAAAACCCCGGCGCCCTGCTGTTGAAAAGCCTGGGCAATGGTTCGCCCAATCCCGCTTCCGCCCGCCGTCACCAGTACGCGCTTGTTCGACAGCCCCTCGGGGATCATGACGCGCCGCCAAGCCGGGACAGCAATTTGATCAACTGCGCCTGTTCCTTGCTGTTCAGGCCCTTGGCAATGCGCTCTTCATGGGCCAGCACCAAGGCACGGGCCCGGTGCAACAATGCCCGCCCCTGTTCGGACAGGCGCAGGGCATATGATCTGCGGTCGCTTGGCGCCGGTTCGCGCGCCACCAGGCCGCGTCCTTCCAGGCGATCGATCACCGCGACGACGGTCGAGCGGTCGATACCCAGGGCGTTACCCAGCCGGGTCTGGTTCAACCCCGAATTGGCCTCAATCAGAACCAGCACTCCAAACTGCCCCGGCGTGATATCGCAGCCCTTCAGGCTTTCGGAAAAATCCTGAAACGCCGCCGCCTGGGCCTTACGCAGGTTATATCCGATCAAGCCCGGCAGCAGATCGTAGTCAAAATCCTCGCCGCTCTGATCGGGGCTGTTCTTGGCAATACTCATGGCATTACGAAGCTAGGCCACTTCGCCGATTGGAGAAAGGGATTTTGTGCTTTAGATTGCGCCATACGGTGAATATTGGGGGCGCGGGAACGGTGGCTTATCAGGTCAAGATACGGGGCGAGGACAAGACCATCGCGGTCGACAAGGACGAAACCATTCTCGAAGCAGCGATTGCCGCGGACATTGACTACCCTTGCGCCTGCCAGTCGGGTACCTGCGGCACCTGCAAATCGCAATTGTTGGCCGGTGAAGTCGAGATGACGGACTATTCCGACCTGGCCCTGACCGACGGAGAGCGGGCGCAGGGACAGATTCTGGCCTGCAGCGCCTTTCCCCTGACCGATTGCGAAGTGGCCTGGTTGGAAGAGCAGGACTAGGATCACTGGGAAGCGCGGAACAGGAAAGCCATGAGCGAAAACAAACAAGGCGAAACCCGGCGGGCCTATTACGACCGCATCGCGCCGTCACATCTGACACCGTTGTGGGAGGTCTTCGCCGATCTGGTAACGCCGGAGCCGAAGGTCCAGGCCGGCCTGGCAATCTGGCATTATGACGATATCCGGGACTTCATTTTGGAATCGGGGGGCCTCATTACCGCCAAGGAAGCCGTACGCCGTGTCCTGATCCTGGAGAATCCAAACCTTCCCGGGCAGTCGAAAATCACCAATACACTGTATGCGGGCCTGCAACTGATCCTGCCTGGCGAGGTTGCGCCGGCCCATCGCCACAGCCAGTCCGCCCTGCGTTTCATTGTCGAGGGCCGGGGCGCCTACACGGCCGTGGAGGGCGAGAAAACCATCATGCAGCCCGGGGATTTCGTCATTACGCCATCCTGGGCCTGGCATGATCACGGCAACGACAGTGACGAGCCCGTGGTCTGGCTGGACGGCCTGGACATCCCCATCGTCAATTTCTTCGATACCTCGTTCGCCGAGGATCTGGAGCAGGACAGCCAACCGCTTTCCCGCCCCCCCGGAGACAGTCAGGCACGTTATGGCGCCGGCCTGTTGCCCGTGGGCTACGAGAGCGTCTCCCCCGCCTCGCCGGTCTTCAATTATCCCTATGAACGCACCCGCGAGGCCTTGGAGCAAATGCGCAAGGCGGAGGAGTGGGATCCCTGCCACGGTCTGAAAATGCGCTATGTCAATCCGGCCACGGGCGATCATGCCATGCCGACCATGGCCACCTTCATGCAATTGATCCCCGCCGGTCTGAGTACCGCGCCCTACCGCGCCACCGACGGCATGGTCTATAGCGTGGTCGAAGGCACCGGCCGGACCATTGCCAGCGGCCGGGAGTTGTCCTGGGGACCGCGCGATACCTTTGTTATTCCAAGCTGGTGCCGTCATCATCACGAAGTTGATGGCGATGCCGTGCTGTTCAGTTTTTCCGACCGGCCGATCCAGGAAAAACTCGGTCTGTGGCGGCAAGACCGCGGCAACCACTAGGGTCCAGGTAGATGGCGGCGAACGAGTACGAATTCCTCGACGAGGCGGAGTTAAGCGACTTCCCCGGCCTGATGGCGGTTAGCCAGTTCGTCCGCATGCTAGGGGAAGTGCCCTGGTTCGGCGGCCTGGGTGCCGAATTGGACGGACGGGAGGAACTGCTGGCGGAAGACTATTTGCTGGCCCTGGGCTTTCCCGACGCGCGCATCGCGCCGGTCCTGGATTGGGAAGAAGCCGCCGATGCCGCCGCCAATCCCGACTGGAATACCGAATGGTGGGAGGCGGAGGAACAGATCCGCGTCGCCCTGGTCACCGAAGCCTGCCAGCGGGCCGATGAAGAGACCGTCATGGTCGCCCTGACCCACCTGCAGAACCAGGCCATCGAAGCGGTGCTGGAGCCGGCGGAGCTTGCGGCGGAGGCGGGCGGGGTCACGGACGAGGAGCTGATCCGCGCCGCCGCCGGCGCCGGCGCCCAGGCGATCTATCAGGCCGGCCTGCTGCTGGCGGCGGAGCATGAGGATGACGAACACCATGTCTTCGCCCTGAAATACCGCCTGTTCGAATCCGGCCGCTGGCCCATCGGCGTGGTCGGCAACAGCTTTCACATTTTCTGATCTCAATGCCATAGCTACGAATTGGAGCTCCACATGGCCTTCGCCATCACCCCGCCGCCGCAAGCCACCGTCCCCGTTGTGGGCGGTGACCCCTTTCCCGTCCGGCGCATCTATTGCGTGGGCCGCAACTACGCCGCCCACGCCCGCGAAATGGGCCACGATCCGGACCGGGAGCCGCCATTCTTCTTCATGAAACCGGCGGACGCGGTAACCATGGACGGCAGTGCCATCGACTATCCGCCGGCGACATCGGACCTGCATCACGAAATCGAGCTGGTGGTGGCCCTGTCCAAGGGCGGCGTGAATATTCCGGAAGATCAGGCCCTCGACCATGTCTTCGGCTACACCGTCGGTTTGGACATGACCCGGCGCGATCTTCAGGGCGAGGCCAAGGAAAAGGGCCGGCCCTGGGATACCGGCAAGGGTTTTGATAATGGCGCGCCCATGGGCGCCCTGCGCACGGTTGCGGATGTGGGCCATCCCAGCGATGCCCGCATCTGGGTCGACGTCAATGGCGAGGGCCGTCAGGAAGGTAATATCAACCAGATGATCTGGAACGTGCCCGAAACCATCGCCTATCTATCCGGCCTGTTCGAACTGTGCCCGGGCGACCTGATCATGACCGGCACGCCGGAAGGCGTGGCTGCGGTCGGTCCCGGCGACCGGCTGGAGGGCGGGGTCGAAGGCATTGCGACCCTGTCCATCTCGTACAATTCGAAATCCTAGGGCGGCGTACCGGTGAAAATTTCCATTGCCACCTGGAACGTCAATTCCGTCCGCGCCCATCTCTCCACCGTCGAGCAGTTTCTGGCCGCGAAGCAGCCGGATGTGCTTTGCCTGCAGGAAATCAAGGTCACCAACGAGCTGTTTCCCCTGGAGCTGTTCGAAGCGCACGGCTATGTGCATCACGCCCTGCACGGGCAAAAGGCCTATCATGGCGTCGCCATCTTTTCCAAGGCGGCACTGCCGTTGGAAAAGGTCACGCGCAAACATTGGTGCGATATCGATCAGGCCCGGCACGTCTATTGCACCCTGCCGGGCGGCATAGAGCTGCATAACTTCTATGTCCCCGCCGGCGGTGACAAACCGGATGCGGAGATAAACGAGAAGTTCCGCCACAAACTGGACTTCATGACCGAGGTCTCGGCCTGGTTCAAGCGGCGCAAACGCAGGAAAAACCGCTTCGTCCTGGTTGGCGATCTGAACGTCGCGCCCCTAGAGACGGATGTCTGGAACCACAAGCAACTGCTGCGCGTTGTCAGTCATACTCCCATCGAGGTGGCGCATATGGATACCTGGTACGCTTCCCACGACTGGGTGGATGCGGTGCGCCATTTCATTCCCGCGGATGAAAATGTCTACTCCTGGTGGAGCTATCGCGCCCGCGACTGGGAACTGGCCGACAAGGGCCGCCGCCTGGACCACGTCTGGGTCACCCCGGCCCTGGCGCCGAACCTGCGCGGGGCCGAGGTTTTCAAGCCGGCACGAGGCTACCAACCTGCCTCAGACCATGCCCCGGTTATCATAGAGTTGGAGACGGAATAGTTGAGATAGCGATCAAAAATCCAGTAGGAAAAACCCGTAATTGCTGAAATAAGGACTATTCTGGTGCCAGTCATTATCCGAATGGCGTTGTGAATAGACCAATGAACGACGTAGAGAGCTCGAACGAAGACGACAGCGGCATATTGCGGCGGCAGATCGAGTGTGTGGGTCAATTGGCCGCCAGCACGGTTCTTGTGGAGCAGGGCCTTGACGCCGCCCTGCGGGAAATCACGGAAGTCGCGGCGCGGGCCCTGAATGTGGACCGCATCAGTCTATGGCAGCATGATACATCGGATCTGGAGGCGGCCTGTCTTGCGGCCTATGACCGGGGCCCTCAACGCCACAAACAGGGCGCGGTCCTGCAACTGGCGCAACACCATACCTATCTTGGGGAACTGAAACGCCTGCATGTCTTGGCGATAAACGATACCAGCCTTGATCAGCGGGCTGCCGACATTCGCAGGGATACCCTAGAACCGAAAGGCATCAAGGCGCTGCTGCTCGTCTCGATCCGGCGCGAGGGCCAATTTATTGGTTCCATGGCCTATTCGAAATTTTCCGGCCCCCATCATTGGACCGCTGAAGAACAGGCCTTCGCCGGCGTATTCGCCGAATTCGTCTCGCGCAACCTGGAAACCCACGAACGCCGGAACACCGAGACTGCATTCAGGGATTTTGCCAATGCGGGCAGCGACTGGTCCTGGGAAACCGACACCGAGCACCGGTTCACCTATGTCTCGGATAGATTCTACCAACTTACGGGCGAGACCCCCAACGACGTTATCGGCAAGACCCGGACCGAAAGCCGGCGCGAAATTGACGACCCGGTCCTGGCCGGGGAATTCTCACGGAATTTGGCTGAACACAAGGCATTTCGCGATGCCATCAATGTGCGTAGTTTTCCGGATGGAAAGCAGCAATGGTACCGGATTAGCGGCGTACCGGTGTTCGATGAGGCCGGGGAATTCAGGGGCTACCGGGGCGTCGGCACCGATGCGACCGAGCACATCCGCATGGAACGAGCCCTAAAGGAGCGGGAAGTCAACTTCAGCGCCTTGGTCGAAGCGGCGCCGCTGCCGATCACCGTTACGGTCGATAACAAGTATGTCTACGGCAATACGCTAGCGCACGAGCTGCTGGGCGTTAGTGAGGAAGAATTTGCCGGCATGGACGCCAGACTGATCTATGTGCGCCAGGATGACCGAAAACCCATCGTGGCGGAACTGGAGGCGCAGGGACAGATCCGCAATCACGAGGTTTTCTTGCAACGCAGGGACGGCGCCACATTTTGGGCCTCGCTCAACGCTAACATCGCCGATTTCCAGGGCAACAGGGCCTATATCACCGGCTTCACGGATATTACGGAGCGCAAGACGGCCCAGGAAGAATTGGCAAGGACCGCGGCTCTTCTCGAGGCGATCCTTGATGCGGTGCCAGGCGGCCTGGCATACCGGGACCTGGACGGCCGGATTCAGTTCATGAACAAGCAAGGCGCCGCCCTTTTCGACAGACCGGCCAATGAATTCATTGGTAATACCCTGACCGAAATGTTTGGCGAGGTCGACGGAACAACGTCGGAAACATTGGTCTCGCAGGTTATCGAGACCGGGCAACCCATTCTGAACTACGAGAACACGCCCCCACGCATCGCCGGGCGCACCTTCAACTATAGTATAGTACCGGTCGAAGATCAGAATGGCGCCATGGTCGGTATCGTAACGGCGACGGATGAAATCACGGCGCGAAAACAGGCAGACGACCAATTGCGCCGTAGCGAGGCCAAATTCCGCAGTGTCGTGGAAAACTCCATTCAAGGCGTGTGTATCGAGCGTGAGAAAAAGTTGCTATTCGCAAATCAGGCGCTCGCCGATATTTTCGGCTATCAGACACCCGAAGAGGTCCTCGCGCTCAAATCCGCTGATGATCTGCTGTCGCCCGATGCGGCCTTGCAGCTACGCAACAGTGGCGACAAACAACTGCAGGGAGCGCGCGCACCGGAGCACCACCGGGTCCAGGGCCAACACAGAACCGGCGAGGCGATTTGGCTCGATATCATGGTCAACGTCGTCGACTGGGACGGGGAGGCCGCCATCCAGGCCACCGTCGTGGATGTCACGGCGGAGGTGAAGGCCGCCACCGGACGGGAACTATTGGCCGATGCGCTGGAACATTTCCCCGAGTCCGTCGTGCTTTTCGACCGGGACGATCGGTTGGTTTTTCAGAATGCCGCCTATCGGCAATCCTATTGGCAGGTCAGAAATTTCGACCCTTACGGCTGCACTTTCGAAGAGATTTTGCGTAAGAGCGCCGAATCCGGTTACGTGCCGGAGGCGGAAGGACGGCTTGAAGAGTGGCTGCAGGAACGATTGACGGCGCACAGGGAGAAAATTAGCCCCGTACGCGTCAGGCGCCGGGACAAGGAGGAGTTTTGGCTGGATATCTATGATGTCGCCACCCAGGATGGCGGCTCGCTGATGCTGCTGGTCGACGCGACCATATTGCATCAGCAGGAGGAACTATTGCGCGAGTCGCAGAAGATGGAGACCATTGGCCAGCTTACCGGCGGCGTGGCACACGACTTCAACAATATTCTGGCCGTGATCCAGGGTAACCACGACCTTATTGGAAATGCCATTGACGCCGATAGCAACCTGCACAGATTTCTCGCGCCCGCCGCCCGTGCCACCACGCGCGGCGCCGATCTAACCCATCGCCTGCTGGCCTTTGCCCGCCGCCAGCCGCTTAGGGCGCGCGCGGCCGATCTTGCGGCATTGATCCGCAGCATGGATGGCATGTTGAAAAGCAGCCTTGGCGAAACCATCTCCACATCGCTGATCAGCGAACCGGATCTATGGCATTGCAGCGTGGACCCCACGCAGTTGGAGCAGGCAATCTTGAACCTTGCCATCAACGCACGCGATGCCATGCCCGACGGCGGAAAGCTGACATTTGATGTCTGCAACCACAACATCGAAAAGCAACAGGCGGCCCAGGCGCTGGGAGTTGCGCCGGGTGAATATGTTCT
>JASLLM010000016.1 GCA_030747035.1 Alphaproteobacteria bacterium
ACGCGCGCTTCACTCATCACCGTATTCCTCCAAAAATCGTCTTCTTATTTGACTTCAATTTCGATAGCCGCTGCCCAAACGAGGCAATTTGGGCTAGGGTGGCGGCTAGCGACCGGCCTGTCAATCGTGGCCGGGGAGCGCGCTGAACCGCCAATATTGAAAGCTCTCGCCATGCCCCCACTGCCCGATACCGCGGAAATCCCCTATGGCGCCTACTGGTCCACGCCCTTTGCCCGTTGGCAGGGCAGTTTGTCCCATCTTCACAGTCTCGAATTCGCCGCCCATGTGGCAAAGGATGAACTGGCCCGGCGGGAGATTTCCCTGGCCGATATCGACCATGGAATTCTGGGCATGACCGTGCCCCAGCAACAGTCATTTTACGGTTTGCCGTGGGTCACAGGCATGATGGGGGCGGAGCAGGTCGCGGGCCCCACCATCAGTCAGGCTTGCGCCACCGGCGCCCGCACCCTGGCAGCGGCCTGCCATGAAGTCCGCGCCGGCCTTGCCGATACGGCTCTGATCCTGACCACGGACCGTACTTCGAACGGACCGCATGTCTATTACCCCGCCCCCACGGGACCGGGCGGCACCGGCGGCCATGAAGACGTCGTCATGGACAATTTCAATCATGACCCCCATGCCAGGAATGCGATGATCGATACGGCGGAAAATGTCGCCGCCAAATATCAGATCAGCAGCGATGAGCAGCACGATGTGGTGTTGCGCCGCCATGAGCAATACCAGGATGCCCTGGCCGACGGCCATGCCTTCCAGAAACGCTATATGACCCTGCCCTTCGAAGTACCCGACAGCCGTTTCCGCAAAACCGCGGGGACACTTGCCGGCGACGAAGGCATCGTTGAAACAAGCGCGGAGGGTCTGGCGCGGCTGAAACCGGTAAAACCGGGTGGTACGATCACCTTTGGCGGTCAAACCCACCCCGCCGATGGCAGCGTCGGCCTGTTGGTCACTAACGAGGCAGGGGCCCGCGAACATGCCTCTGATCCGTCGGTCCGCGTCCGCGTGCTCGGCTTCGGCCAGTCGCGTACCGAGAAAGGCTATATGCCCCAGGCTCCGGTCGAGGCGGCGCAGCGGGCCCTGGACGATGCAGACCTGCAGATCAGTGATATCGACACCGTGAAATCGCACAATCCTTTTGCCGTCAACGATAGTGTCTTCAGCCGCGAAACCGGCTTCGACCTCCAGGCCATGAACAACTATGGCTGTTCCCTGATCTGGGGCCATCCGCAGGGCCCCACCGGCCTGCGAACAATTATCGAGTTGATTGAAGAACTCGCCATAAGAGGCGGTGGACGCGGCCTATTTCAAGGTTGCGCGGCCGGCGACAGCGCCATGTCCGTGGTCTTGGATGTTAGCGAACGCTAATTTGAAGGCGGTGTCCGGATACTGTTAGATTCGTGACAAATCATCGAATCTTCGACACGACTGAAATTCGAGAGTGACAGGGATAGGAAGTTATGTCCAAGCGGTCTCGCTCGCCATCGCGGCACGCCCGAAAAACCAAGGCCCAGTTGATCGAGGAGCTAAGCAGCCTCGAGGATGCGGTGGATTCCATACCCGAAGCGCTTGTCGCCTTCGATGCCGAGGACCACGTTGCATATTACAATTCCGCCTATGAAGAGCTTTTTCCTTCCATCGCGCCGGTCCTGCGTCCGGGCTTAGCCTATCGCGATCTGTTGCGTGCCCAACTTGGCGTGGTTCCCTTCGAGGATGCCGCGGGCCGGGAAGATGAATGGATCGAAGAACGGATAGCACGCCGCAGAAATCCAGGTGCCGTCAGCGAACAGCGCTTTAGCGATGGACGCATCATGCAATTGGCGCAATACAAAACTGCCAAAGGCGGCACCGTAGATGTGCGCAGGAACATCAGCGAATTGCGCCAATCCCAATCGGTCGAGATCCTGCAGCAGAACCGGCTGGAAGCGTTGATGAACGCGGTGCCCATTCCAATGTTCTTCAAAGATAGCGAGGGCAGATATCTAAGCTGTAATTCGGCCTATGAGCGGCTTGTCGGCCTGTCGGAATCGGAAGTTATCGGCAGGCGCATCGGTGAATTCATCAGTCCGGAACGGGCCGCCGCGCATGAAGTAGCCGACGCGGCGTTGTTTACCAGTCATGGCTCGGATGTCTATGAGCACACCGTCATGGCAGCCAGTGGCATCCCGCGCAGGATCATCTTTTACAAGACGGTTTTCGGCGGAGAAGGCGAAAATTCCTCGCCAACCATGGTCGGCGTTCTGGTCGACATCACTGAAATTCGTGTGGCGGAACGGGCCCTCCGCCAATCGGAAGAACGCTGGTCGACGGTATTTCAGAAAAGCCCCATCGCCATGGCCTTAACCGATCCCGAAAACAGAAAGATTCTCGAGGTAAATGATGCCTGGTGTGCCGCATGGGGGCACAAACGGGAAGACGCAATTGGTAAGACAACATCTGATCTGGCGCTCCTGAAAACTGACGAGCCGCGCGGAAAATTCTTTGATTCCATGGCCAAGCACGGTCATGTCGATAAGTTCGAACTGACATTTATCACCAAGGATGGCAGGGAAAGAATCGTACAGATTACGGCGCAAACCGTGATGCTTGACGGTATCGAACGCATTCTCAGTTTTGTCGATGACGTCACCGAGCAGAAGGCGGCGCAACTGGCCCTTGGCAGAAGTGAAGCGCAGTTCCGTAACCTGATCGAACGTTCCATCCAGGGAATTATCGTCCATGTCGATTATCAATTGGTCTTTGCCAATGAAGCAGCGGCGAAAATGTTTGGCTATGACAATGTGGCCGAATTGCTCGCCCAAGGTTCCTATGACAACCTGATCGCCGAAGTGGACCGGCAGCGCCTGCACGAATTCAAGGAACAGCGTCTAAAAGGGGGCAGCCCTCCTGATACCTATGAGTTTCAGGGCTTGCGCAAGGACGGCGCACCAATTTGGATTGAAAACCAGGCCACGGTCGTGGATTGGCAGGGCCAGCAGGCCGTGCAGTCCTTGACCGTCGATATCACCAACCGAAAACAGGCCGAACAAGCCTTGGCGGAGAGTGAACGGCTATTCCGTAACCTGATCGAGGGCTCAGCCCAGGGGATAACCATTCACGTAGATGGCCGGATCGTGTTCAGCAATGAACAGGCGGCGCGGATCTACGGCTACGGGGATGTGGATGAATTTCTGGCCAAGGACGATTTCGGCGAACTCATCGCCCTTGAAGACAGGGCGCGGCTTTTGGGTTACGCCGCTTCGCGCCGCGCCGGCGAGAGCCCGCCGAACATTTACGATTTCAGAGGTCTGCGCAAGGATGGCACCAAGGTATGGCTGGAAAACCGTATCACCGGAATATCCTGGCAGGGCCGGCAGGCCTTCCTGGTTTTCACGGTTGATATCAGCGAGCGAAAAACCGCCGCCGCCGCGGTCGAGCGTTTCATCGACGCCCTTGAATTCGTGCCGCAGGGCTTCGCGCTTTGGAATGCCGAAAGCCGGCTGATTTACAGCAACGGGCAGTTCCGCGACTTTCTCGGCCCTGTCGGAGCGACCCTCGCGCCCGGCGCCAAACATGCCGATGTTGTGAAAGAGTTTGTTGCCCAAGGCGCCATCGACGACGCTGTTGGGCACGAGGACGACTGGTTGTCAAATCGCTTTCAAGAGTTGGAGCAGCCCAGCAGCATGAAGCGCTTTCGCCACCTCGGGCGCTGGCACCAGGGCAGCACCCAACGTTTGCCCGATGGCAGCATGATCGTGCAGACAGCCGATATTCATGACCTGACGACAGCCGAGGAACAGTTGCGGCAATCGCAAAAGATGGAAGCCGTTGGCCAGTTAACCGGCGGCATCGCCCATGATTTCAACAATCTGTTGGCCGTGACCCTTGGTCATCTGGAACTGGCCGCGGACGGTTTATCGGAAAACGACAGCACCCTGCCGTTGCTGGAAAAGGCCATAGCCGCCACCAACCGCGGCGCCGATCTGGTCCACCGGCTACTCGCCTTTTCATCAAAACAGACGTTGTCGCCGGAAATATTCGATTTGAACGAACATTTGCATGTGGCGGCCGAGATGCTGCACCGGGTGCTTGACGAATCCATCGAGATCAAGATCTCCGCGGCCGTGGAACCGCTATTTTGCAAGGCGGACATCGGTCAGATGGAGACCGCCCTGCTAAACCTTGCCATCAATGCCCGTGATGCAATGGTATCCGGGGGCACTCTAACGATTGCGGTCGGTGCCGCCGATTTCGATGAAGCAGAGGGAGATATCGACGCGGGTGACTATGTTACGCTGACGATCTCCGACACCGGCGACGGCATGAGTGAGACCATCCTGTCACGCGTCTTCGAGCCCTTTTTCACCACCAAGGAACAGGGCAAGGGAACCGGCCTGGGGCTGTCCATGGTCTATGGTTTCGTGAAACAGTCGGCGGGACATATCACGGTTCAAAGTGAACCCGAAGCCGGCACGACCTTCACGATATACCTGCCGCGCCACAAGGGATTGGATAGGGCGGGCGACGGGCCGGTCCCATCGCAATCGGTCACGGAGGCGAGCGAAAGCATCCTGCTGGTGGAGGATGATCCGGATCTTTTGGAACTGGCCTCGCAAATATTGCAATCACTGGGCTATCAGGTCTACGAGGCCTGCGACGGGCCGGCGGCCTTTGAATTCCTGGCATCCAGGCCGCGTATTGATCTGCTGTTGACCGACGTCGTATTGCCGAAAGGCCACAGCGGGCCCGACATCGCGGCCCGGGCCCGGGCTACCTGGCCCGATATCAGGGTGCTCTATATGTCCGGCTACAACGATCACCCGGCCCTGGATGGGCATGATAGCGACGAAAACCTGGCATTAATCGCCAAACCATTCCGCAAGGCGCAGTTGGCAGCCAAGGTCAGGGCCGTTCTGGGGCATGGGGAATAACGCGCTAGATCGACCCCTGGTCCTTTAATGCCGCGATCTTGTCCGCGGGGAAGCCGAGCAGATCCGCCAGGATATCCTCGGTGTGCTCGCCCAAGATAGGCGGCGGCGCGGGGGCGGCAAAGGGCGTGCCGGTCAGCTCGATGGGATTGGCGATATTGCTGACCTCACCGGCGGTCGGATGCTGCATCTTCCAGATCATGCCGCGCTGTTTCAGGGTCTCGCTTTCACAGGCCTCTCCCACCGTCTGGATCGCGCCGCAAGGAATGCCGACACCGCTCAAAAGAGAAATCCATTCATCCCTGGTTTTTGTCTGCAGGAACTCACCGACAATGGGGATCAACTGATCACGGTTGCTGACACGATCGGGCGCCTTGGCATAGAGCTCATGCTCCAACAGATCCAGCCGGTCGACGGCCTTGCAGAAGGTTTCCCACTGGGCATCGTTGCCCACGGCGATGTTCAGCCAGCCGTCGGAGGCTTGAAAGGTTTCGTACGGCACAATCGAAGGGTGGGCATTGCCCCGGCGCTCGGATGACACACCGGTCGCGAAGTAATTGCCCGCATGATAGGTCAACAGCGACGACAGGGCTTCAAGCATGGAGACCTTGACGTGCTGGCCCTTGCCGGTATCGCGGCGGGCGTAGAGAGCAACCAAAATGCCCTGCACCAGGGTCATGCCCGAAACCAGATCCGCGATCGACGTACCCATCTTGAAAGGCGGCGTATCGGTATCGCCGGTGATATTCATCATCCCGCTTTCGCCCTGGATGATCAGATCATAACCGGGCCGCGTGGCGTCGGGGCCGGTATCGCCAAAGCCGGAGATCGAGGCGTAGATCATTTCTGGCCGGCGGGCGGCCACTTCCTCGTAGCCAAAGCCCAGGCGTTTGGCGGCACCGGGCCGAAAATTCTCCACAATGACATCCGCCGTATCGATCAATTGCCACAGCACCTCCTTGGCGTCTTCGTTCTTCAGGTTCAAGGTGACACTTTTCTTATTGCGGTTCACGGAAAGGAAATAGGCCGACTGATCGCCTTGGTATGGCGGCGCAAAGGCGCGGGTATCGTCCCCGCCCGTGGGATTCTCGATCTTGATCACTTCCGCGCCCATGTCGCCCAGGGTCATGGTGCAATGCGGGCCCGCCAGGACACGCGTCAGATCAATAACCCGCAGTCCCGCCAGGGGACCGGCATTGGCGTCAGCAGAGGACATCGGCAAGCTCCTTGAAATCTTTTACAATCAAATCCGGTTGGTGCGGCGTATGGCCGAAGTGGCGCTTGCGCCGGTCGATGAAGGCCGTACGTATGCCACAGGACTTCGCCCCGATGCAATCAAAGGCGTGGTTGGCGACGAACAGAATATTCTCCGGCGCCAGATCGAGTATCTCGACGGCCTTTTTGTAGGTCGCCTTGTGAGGTTTGAAGTAGCCGGCGGCCTGGACCGAAATCACATGGTCAAAGGGGAAGCCAATGTGCGGCTTGGCTGCCTCCAGCATATCCACATCGCCGTTGGACAGGATGGCTAAGACATGGCTGTCTTTCAGACGGTGCAGTGCCGCGATGACATCGGGAAAGGGTTTCAGACGCTCGATCTCGCTGACCAGCCAGCGCACTTCTTCGCTGGTATAGCTGAAGCCGCAGCGGTCCATGACATAGGCAACAGCCTGCTGGCCGATCTCGCGATAGGGTGTGTGGGGGCCTTCGCTCAAGGCATCGATCATGGAATTCTCGAAATGGGTCCGCCGCCACCAGGTGACGAAACGGTGCGCCTCCCCGTCCCAGCCCTTGCCCTCGAGAAAATCACCAACCGCCGCCGTCAGACCACCCTGCATGTCGACGATGGTGCCGTACTGGTCGAACACCAGCGCCTTGATTTCCGATTTCAACATACCGCCATCAATCATGGTCCTACGCACCCACCAGCCGTTGAATCGCCTTGAACATCTCGGCCTTGGCTTCCATGCCGATGCCCATATGTTCGCCGGGCTCGGCCAAGCCGCCCTCAATTACCGTGTCATCGGCAAAACCGCCAAAGGGTTGGAAGACGCCAGGGTAGGATTCCGAGCCGCCCAGTTGCAGCCCCGCCGCCATGGCCAGGGCCAATTGATGCCCGCCATGAGGAATATGCCGCCGCCGAGGCCAACCCATGGCCTCCAGCGCCTCAAGAATATCGAGATATTCAGTCAGCCCATAGCAAAGCGCGGGATCGAACTGCATCCAATCGATATCGGGGCGCATGCCGCCATGACGGGCCAGGTTCCGGGCATCCTGCAGCGAGAACAAATTCTCACCCGTGGCCAAGGCGCCGGGATAGGCCGCGGCCAGTTCCGCATTCAGGCTGTAATCAAGAGGATCGCCGGGTTCTTCAAACCAGAACAGGCCGTAGTCCCGCATGGCATCGCCGTAGGTCAGGGCGGTTTCCAGATCAAACCGGCCGTTGGCATCCACCGCCAAGTCACCGCCGCTGCCGACTTCTTCGATCACGGCCTCGATCCGGCTCAGATCCTCGGCCAGAGGCGCGGCGCCGATTTTCATCTTAACTGCCTTGTAGCCCTGATCGTGATAGCCGCGCATTTCCGCGCGCAGGCGATCCAGCCCCTTGCCCGGGTAATAATAACCACCGCCGGGGTAGACCAGCACCTGTCCGTCGTGGTTGCCGCCGTTGTAGCGTTCCGAGAGGACCCGCCACAGAGGTTTCTCCTCCAGCTTCGCAACCAGGTCCCAAACCGCCATATCCAGCGCGCTCGCCGCCACCGCGCGGTCGCCATGTCCGCCGGGTTTTTCGTTGCTCAGCATGATCCTGCGAATTTTGCGCGGATCAAAATTCCGGCCGCTATCATCCAGCAGATCCGCCGCTTCCACCGCCTGGATACGGGGGATCAGGCGTTCGCGCAGAATACCGCCCTGGGCATAACGGCCATTGGAACAAAAACCATAACCGGTGACCGGTCTGCCGTTCCGAATGCTGTCGCTTTCCACGGCAACAACGGAAATTGTCATTTGCGAGAAATCAACGTAGGCATTGCTCATTGCTGAGCCAATGGAGGCCGTGGCCTCACGGATATCGCCAATGCGCATAAGTTCAGCTACCAGCCCAATGCGTAACCGGCCCGGCGCGGGTCGGCACCTGATTCCAGCAAGCCGGTTTTCAGATTGTGGCGGATGGTGCACATGGAACCGGCCAGCCAGGACCATTCCCCCCACCACTCCACCTTGTGGCCCATCTCCGACAGTTCCGCCCCCACATCCTCGCCGATCCGCGCCTCCATTTTCAGCAGGCCCGGATGATAGGCATGCGGGGCAAAGGATTGCGGGAACGAGTAGGAGGCAAACCGGGGCGCCTCCACCGCCAGCTGCGGATTCATCTCGAAGGCATCGATGTTCAGCAGGGTCTGTGCCATGGCCTGGCACTGCACATCAGCCCCCGGTGTGCCCAATGGCAGGGACCATTCGCCGGGCCGGATGGCAATTGCAGGGTTTGGCGTCAGGCGGGGCCGCTTGCCGGGCTCGATCGACGATGGGTGCTGCGGGTTGGGCCGTGATTGCGATCCCCGGGAGGAGGGCACAAAACCCAAACCGGGAATAACCGGCCCATCGGAGGAAGTATCGGACGGCGTGGCCGAGAACACATTGCCCTGGGCATCGACGGCACAGGTGTAGGAGGTATCCAGCGCCGTCAACGGCGTCGGCGAGGCCGCGGGCCGGGGTGCCGTGGGATCGCCCGACGGCGGCATCTCGGGCCACGCCTTGTCCGGGTCGATCATGTCCCGGCGCTGTGCCGCATGGGCGTCAGAGAGCAGCATATCCATGGGCACATCCACGAAACGCGGATCGCCGTACCAGCGTTCCCTGTCCGCCACGGCCAGCTTCACCGCCTCTGTCACGTGATGGATATAGCGCGCTGAATTGTGCCCCATGGCGCTCATGTTCTGGCCCTGCAGCAATTGCATGATCTGCAGCAGCATGGGCCCCTGACACCAGGGTCCGCAGCTATAGACCTTGGTTCCAGCCACATCGATGGAGAGAGCGCTTTCAACTTCGACCTGGAAGTTGGCCATGTCCTCCATCCGGATCAGACCGCCGTTATCCTCGTGATAGGCGCTGATCTTGCGGGCGATATCGCCCTTGTAGAAGGCATCGTGGGCCGCCCGCAGGCCATTGACCCGGTCACCGCCCGCCGCCGCTTCACAATCCGCCATGTATTGCAAGGTCTTGCCGAGATCTTCCTGACGAAAATTTTCGCCCACCTTTGGTGTGCGTCCGCCAGGCAGATAAATTTCGGCATTAGCCTCCCAGCGGGCGTATTTCTCCGCCTTCTCCTCCAGCAACTCCGCCATCAGGGCATACATGGCGAAGCCCTCGCGAGCGAGCTTGATGGAGGCCGCGGCGACCTCGCCAAATGTCATGCTGCCATAGCGTTCCAGCGCCATGATCCAGGCCGCGGGCGCGCCCGGTACGATACAGCGCAAGATGCCCTCGGGCACGCTGTCGGGATATTCCCGGGCAAAGAATTCAGGGTCCGTCGCGGCGGGCCAGGTACCCAGGCCGGATATGGAGACGACGCGATCCTCCTCTGCCGAATAGATGATGATCGGCGCCACGCCACCAACACCGACCAACTCGCTCTGCACCACGCCCAGGGCCATGCCAGCGGCGACCCCGCCGTCGATGGCGTTGCCGCCCGCCTCCATCACCTGAAAGCTGGCCTGCGCCGCCAGATAATGGCCGGCGGAGGTCATATGGCGCCGGCCGCGCAAAGACGGTCGGTAGGCATCCATGAATGTGGCGGGCGGTTGCATGATAGATCTCCTACCGGCCCTTGAAGTTGGGCGCGCGCTTTTCCGAGAAGGCCAGCATGGCCTCCTTCGAATCCTCATAGAACGATAGATCGTAGGTCATATTCTGCTCGAACCTGTAACCGTCCCGCAGGCTCATCTCCTCGATGGTATTGAGAGCATGCTTGGCGATGCGGGAGGCGACCGGACTTTTCGCCGCGATGTTTCGGGCCAGCTCCATGGCCGCATCCATCAACTCCTCCGCCGGCACGCAGGCCTCGACAATGCCCCGGCGATAGAGTTCCTCGCCCGGCACGCGGTAGCCGGTCAGCATCACCCGGCGGATCAGAGAATGGCCGAACAGGCGCATGGCATGACGGCCCCCGCCCATCAGGCCCACATCGATTTCTGGCAGGCCCAGGCTGGCTTTCTCGGATGCGACCAGGATATCGCAGCTGGCCGCCACCGCCAGGCCCGCGCCCAGGGCGGCGCCGTTGAGGGCACCGATCACCGGCTTGCGGCATTCCATGATGGAATGGAAGCATTCCCGCGCCCGGCGGTTATGCTGCCAGGCATCGCCCGGCCCCCTCTCCTCCCCGGCCTTGTTCTTAATGTTGGCACCGGCGGAGAAAACCTTGCCCGCGCCCGTCAGCACCGCGACGCGGACATCGTCCATGTCCGATATGGTGTCGAAAACCAGCATCATTTCTTCATGGAAACGCTGGTCCTGGGCATTCACGGGCGGATTGTCCATGGTCACAACGGCAATATGATCGGCGATCTCGCAGCGGATGATCTCGGTCTTCATACTCTCTTCCTCCTACAGATAATATTCTTACACCGCATGCCCGGCCGGCCGGCCACTGGGCAGATCGGTAATCAGCATGGACCCCGGCGTGTGGGTAATGCAAAGCGGCGGCTTGGCCGCGCGTACGGCGGCTTGCGGCGTCACACCGCAGGCCCAGAAAACCGGCACTTCGCCGGCCCGAATTACCGGCACATCGCCCCAATCGGGCTGCATGATGTCATCGATGCCAATGGCAGCCGGTTCGGCGATATGTATCGGCGTGCCGTGCATCATGGGATAGCGGGACGTAACCTCGACGGCGCGGATCGCCTCCGCCATCGGCATGGGGCGCATGGAGACCACGATCGGTCCCGAAAAGGGCCCGGCCGGCGTGGTGGCGATATTGGTCCGATACATGGGCACCAGATAGCCCTCTTCCAGATGACGCAGCGGCACCCCGTCAGCCAGCAACGGCTCCTCGAAGGAGAACGAACAGCCCAGGACAAAGGTCACCAGATCGTCGCGCCACAGATCGGTGATGTCCGTGACCGTATCCGCCAGTTCCCCGTCCCGATAGATGTTATAGGAGGAAACATCGCTGCGGATATCGATATCCTCTCCCAGGGTGGGCAGCATGGGATCACCGGTTTCCGAGACCCCGACCAGGGGACAGGGTTTCGGATTGCGCTGGCAATAGCGGGCGAAGTCCAGCGCCAGATCGGCCGGCAGGATCGCCAGGTTGCCCTGCATCCGTCCCAAGGCCATACCACCGGTATGTCCGGTTATTTCGCCCGCGCGGATCAAACCGCGCACATGCGCCGCGCTGGCCCGCGCCAGCTCGCCGGCAAAGTCCTCGGGCCGGATCTGCTCGTCCACATCACGCAATGCCATGTCTTATCTCCTCAAATTGCTTCCACCAGGTTGCCCAGGCGCTGGGTCAGCTTCATGTTCTCGCCATAGTCCACCGGCACCGCGATCAGGGCCGGACCGGATTGTTCGAAAGCCTCCTCCAGGGCGCCACGCAACTGCCCCGGCCCATCCAGAAGCCGGCCCCACATGCCGAACGATTTCGCCAACAACTCGAAATCGGGGTTCGTGAAGGCCAGATCGGAGTGCCTGCCATCGAATTGGTTCTGCTGTTTCCACTTTATCAGACCATATTCGCCGTCGACCAGAATAACACAAACAAAATTGATACTTCGGCGCACGGCGGTTTCCAGATCCTGCACATTCATCAGAAAACCGGCATCACCGCAAATGAACCCGACCTTGCGTTCCGGATGGGCGATCTTGGCGCCAATGGCGCCGGGCAGGGCGAACCCCATGGAACAAAATCCATTGGAGATCAGACAGGTGTTGGGTTCGTAGCATTGGTAATAGCGGGAAACCCACATCTTATGGGCGCCAACGTCGGACAGCATGATGTCCTGTTTTCCTAAAACCGCACGCACATCGTTGACCACGGTCTGCGGCTTCATGGGAAAGGCCGGATCGTCGGCCTCCGCCGTCAGATCGGCGGCGATGGTGCCGCGCAACGGCGCCCGATTCGCGATATCAAACAGCGGCAATTGACTTTCGAAACGCTCGTTCATGGCTTCGTTGATCTGCCACAGGGCATCGGCAATATCGCCAACCACATCCACGGCCACGGGGAAATCCGTGTCGATCTCCGCCGGTTCAAAGTCGATATGCACGATGGTCTTATCGCCCTTGGCGTTCCAGAAACCAGGCCCGTATTCCACCAGGTCATAGCCAATGGCGACCACCAGGTCCGCATCCTCAAACGCGGCGGTGATATGGTCCCGGCCCTGCAGACCGATGGTGAACAGGCAATGGGGATCATCCAGGGACACCGCCCCCTTGCCCATGAAGGTGTTGACCACGCCGATGCCGCTCTTGTGCGCCAGGCGGCGCAGTTGTTGCGAGGCGCGTTTGCGCACCGCGCCATTGCCGGCCAGGATCAATGGGCGTTTTGCCGCCGCTATCAGATCAACGGCGCGGGCCACCGCCTTGTGATCGGCGGCGGGGCGCCGCGTCACATCGACGGGCATGGGCGCCGCGGACAATTGCACCTTGGCCAGATCCTCGGGCAGCTCGATTACCGTGGCGCCGGGCTTTTCCGTCGTTGCCACCTTGAATGCCTTGCGCACCACTTCCGGAATGGTTCCGGCATTGCCAATGGAATGCGCCCATTTGCTGATGGGCCGGAACATGGCGATGGCATCCATGTTCTGATGGCTTTCCTTGTGCAGACGAGCAGTCGAGGCCTGGCCGACAATGGCGATCAAGGGCGCCCGGTCCATGTTGGCATCGGCCACGCCGGTGACCAGATTGGTCGCGCCGGGCCCCAGGGTCGCCAGACAAACGCCGGGCCGCCCCGTCAAGCGGCCGTAAGTATCGGCCATGAAAGCGGCGGCCTGTTCGTGACGGCACAGCACGAAGTCAATGGAACTATCCATCAGCGACATCATGACATCGGCGTTCTCTTCCCCCGGCACACCGAAGATATGGCTGACGCCTTCGGCTTCCAGACAACGGACAAAAAGATCGGATGCCTTCATCAACGCGTTACTGTCCTGGTTCCCCTGCCTGGTCATAACCAAACCCCTTGCCAGTTTGTTCGCGCCCAGCCCACTCCCTGGCTGGTCATGGCGGCCATTTTAGGGAAGGATGGGAGGGGAGTGTGGAAAATCGCAAAAATATTTGAAGGAAACGAAGATAATGCCTGAATTCTGCAAGGCTGAACGGGACGGTCATATTCTCACCGTGACCATGAACAGGCCCGAGCGGATGAATGCCCTGCATTCGCCGTCTCATTTCGAAATGGATGAGATTTTCAATGACTTCGAGGCGGACCCCGAGCTTTGGGTGGCGATCGTCACCGGCGCCGGCGACAAGGCATTTTCCGCCGGCAACGATTTGAAATGGCAGGCGGAAGGCAAAAAGACCGACCCACCCGCCTCCGGCTTCGCCGGCTTGGTGAACCGCTTCAACATGAGCAAGCCGGTCATCGGCGCCGTCAATGGCCTGGCCATGGGCGGCGGTTTCGAGGTTGCCCTGGCCTGCGACATCATTATCGCGGCGGAAAACGCCTTCTTCGCCCTGCCCGAACCCCGTGTCGGCCTGGCCGCCCTGGCCGGCGGCCTGCACCGCCTGTCGCGGCAAATCCCGATGAAACAGGCCATGGGTATGATCCTGACCGGGCGCCGGGTGATGGCCAAGGAAGGCTATGAGTTGGGCTTCGTCACCGAAGTGGTGCCCGAGGGCGGCGCGCTGGAAGGTGCCAGGCGCTGGGCCGAATTGATCCAGGAATGCTCGCCGGTCTCTATCCGTACTTCCAAGGACGTGGTCATGCGCGGCCAGGATTATCCCTCCGTTGGTGAAGCCATGCTGGCGGATTATCAATCGGTCGAGGACATGCGCAACAGCCTGGACTTTATCGAAGGGCCCTTGGCGTTCTCCGAAAAACGGCCGCCGGACTGGAAGGGCCGCTAGGCGGGACGACAGAGGTTTTGGAGCAACTGCATCAACGGGACTATCGACCCGATGCGCCCGCGCCCCTGGATGGGGTTCGGGTGCTGGACCTATCGCGCCTGGTGGCCGGCAATGCGCTGACCCATGTTTTGGCTGACTATGGCGCCGAAGTGATCAAGATCGAACGTCCGGGCAAGGGCGATGATTTGCGGAACTGGCGCGTGGACGGCATTTCCATTCATTGGAAGGTCTATGCCCGCAACAAGAAAAGCATCACCCTGAACCCGCGTAGCGCAAAGGGCCGGGAAATTCTGCTGCGTCTGGTCGAAGGGGCGCAGGTTCTGGTGGAGAATTTTCTGCCCGGAACCTTGGAGAAGTGGGATTTGGGCCCGGACGTTCTGCTCGGCCGCAACCCGAAACTCGTGGTGGTGCGTGTTTCGGGCTGGGGACAAAGCGGGCCGAACCGGGACCAGCCGGGCTTTGGCAGTTTGGTTGAGGCCCGCAGCGGCTTCGCGGCCATGAACGGCTTCGCCGACCGGCCGCCGGTACTGCCGCCCCTGGCCCTGGCCGATATGGTCGCGGGCATGTATGGCGGCATGGCCACGCTGACGGCCCTGCGAGAGGTGGAAGTCAGTGGCGGCAGGGGCCAGGTGATCGATCTGCCCCTGTTCGATCCCCTGCTCTCCATCCTTGGTCCGCAGGCGGCGCAATATCAATTGACCGGCCAGGGCGGCAGCCGCACCGGCAGCCGCTCCACCACCACGGCGCCGCGCAATACCTACCGCTGCAAGGACGGCAAGTACGTGGCGCTGTCCGCGTCCATGCAATCCATGGCGGAGCGGTTGTTCAAGACCATGGGGCGGGCGGATCTGATCGAAGATCCGCGCTTTAGAACGAATGCTGACCGGGTCCGCAACAACGATATCCTGGATCCCATCGTGGGCGAATTCATGGCCGCGCATGATCAGGCGGAGTTGCTGGAGATCTTTCAGGCCGCCGGCGTCACGGTCGGTCCGGTGCATGACACGGCCGGAATGCTGGAGGACGAGATGGTGCGGGAGCGGGAGATCATGTTGCGCTTTCCCGATGCGGAAATGGGTGAACTGCCCATGCATAATGTGGCGGCGCATCTATCGGAGACCCCTGGCCAGATCCGCCACCCGGCACCGGATCTGGGCCAGCACAATGGCGAAATATTCAGCGCCCTGGGCTTCGGCCCTGAAGAGATCGCCGCGTTGGAAAAAGAGGACGTGATTTGATGACCGCCAGCCAAAGCAAGGCCCTGCCCCTGTGGCGTTCCATGCTGTTCGTTCCCACCAATGTGGAGAAATTCGTCGCCAGCGCGCCCAGCCGGGGCGCCGATGCCTATATCCTGGATCTGGAAGACAGCATCCCGGCGGCGCAAAAGGCGGAAGCCAGGGAAATGGTCCGCGCGGCGGCGGCCAAGGTGGGTGCCGGCGGCGCCGATGTCCTGGTCCGCATCAACCGGCCCTGGCGCCTGGCGGTACCCGATATCGAAGCCTCGGTCGATGCCAATGTCCGGGCCATGATGTTGCCGAAGATCGCAGATGCCGGGCATGTCCGCGCCATTGCCGAAATTCTTGATGAGGTCGAGGCGGAACAGGGCTTGGAAATCGGCCATACGCTGCTGTTTCCCATGATCGAAACCACGGAAGCCTACTTTCATGCCGCAGAGATCGCGGTGGCCCACACCAGGGTCGTGGCGATGAATTTGGGTTCGGAGGATTTCGCCCTTTCCGCCGGCATGCTGCCGGAGGAAGAAGGCCTGTTCCAGCCCACCCTGCACGTGATGATGGCGGCCCGGGCCGCCGGTATTCTGCCCCAGGGTTTCATCGGTACCGTCGCCGAATACCGCGACCGGGAGATCTTCCGCGCCCGCATCCAGCAAGCCGCGCGCCTTGGCTTTCTGGGTTCGGCCTGTATCCATCCCCTGCAGGTCGATATTCTGAATGAGGAATTCACCCCCACGGCGGAGGCCGTGGAACATGCAAAAGGCGTCATCGCGGCCTATGACGCGGCCAAGGCGGAGGGGCGCGGTTCCGTGGAATATGATGGCAAGATGATCGACGAACCGATCATCCAACGGGCCGAGCAAACCTTGGAAAGGGCCAGCATGATAGCGTCGCGAAACGGCTAGGCAGAGTTGGAGACATTAATGGATTGGAAACCATAAACCCATAATGTCCGGACCAAATAACTCTGTAATTTGGTTCAGTTATGCAAAACGCTATCTATTCCTCGCTAAAGGCGATGCACTTTCACGGCTCTTTGGATGCCATGCAGGCGAATGAATTGCCGCCGCCCGTGCATATTCGCATCAAGCCGACCAATGTCTGCAATCACGCCTGCTATTTCTGTGCCTACCGCACGGACGATGTCTCTTTGGGCGAGGACATGGTGGTGCGCGACCGCATCCCCAGGGACAAGATGATCGAGATTGTCGATGATCTTGTTGAGATGGGCGTCAAAGCGGTAACCTTCTCGGGCGGCGGCGAGCCGCTGATCTATCCCTATTTCGCCGAGACCGTGGACCGTCTGGCCGCGGGCGGCATCAAGATCGCGTCGCTCTCCAACGGCTCCCGTCTGAAAGGCAAGGTTGCCGATGCCCTGGCGGCCCATGGCACCTGGCTGCGGGTCTCGATCGACGGTTGGGACGGTCCTTCATACGCCAAGTACCGCTCCGTCGGCGAGGAAGCGTTCGAAGAAGTCATGGATAATCTGACGGCATTTTCCGCCCGCGGCTCCGACTGCGTGCTGGGTGGCTCGATCATCGTGGATGAGCGCAATGCGCCGCATATCCTGGAACTGTGCCGCCGTTTGAAGGATGCGGGCGTGGCCCATGCCAAGATTTCACCCTGTATCATCGCCAATACGGGCGAGGAAAATAATCTCTACCACGACGGCTTCAAGGACACGGTGCGGGCGCAGATCGAGCAGGCGAAATCACTGGATGACGCCAATTTCCATGTGGTGGATCACTACCACAGCATGGAAATCGATTTCTCCAAACCCTACGACAGTTGCCCCTTTGCCCAGATGCTGACGGTGATCGGGGCCGACTGCAAGGTCTATACCTGTCAGGACAAGGCCTATACGGAAAGCGGCACCCTGGGGGATATCTCGGCGCAAAGCTTTCGTGATTTCTGGTATTCGGCGGAAGCCAAGCGGAACCTCGCCGCCATAAACCCGAACCGCACATGCCAGCATCATTGCGTCGCCGACGCCAAGAACCGTCTGTTGACGGACTACCTCTCCCTGGCGCCCGATCATCTGCCATTTATCTAGCGGCTTATCTAGCGGCGTGTGGCCTACGGTTTTTGCCCGGACTTCAATGACTTGCCCTTGAAACGGGCCATGACCGGCTGAAATACGCCGAAGTGATAGTTGTGGCAGATCAGACAATTGTCCCCGGCCTTCGCCGCCGTGTGGCATTCGGCACAGACGGCCCGTGGTAGCGGCTTGAAATTGGGGGTGAACACGGCGGGGTCCCGCTGCTTGAACGGCCCGGCAAAATCAGCCTTGGCATCGCGCTGGTGACAGGTAGTACAGCCTTTTTCGTCCAGCAGCCTGAAATGGGACGCATGAGAAAAACGCACGGACTTTTTCAAACCGTCGGCCGGCCCATAGCCGCGCCAGTTGACCGCCAAGCCCTGGTCCCCCTGCTGATCGACGGAATGACATTTGCCGCATAGACCCGGTGCCTTGCCCTCGATCAGGCTTTCGAAGACCTGCGCGCTTTCATCCAGCCGGTTCGCCGTCCGCCCTGTCAGATCGAGCCAGGATCGGATGAACCGATCGCCGTGCCCCGTCGGCCGGTAGCGCAAGGTATATTCGTCACGGTACCACCCCCCCGCGATGTTCCATTCTTCGCCATCGATCGCTTCCATAACCGTTATGCCAGCCCGGCCATTGCCATTGTCCCCGGCCACGACCTTGTCACTATCCTCATCGTCTTCATCATCGTCCTTGCCGGTATCGATCTCCTCATCGTCGTCATCGTCATCCTTACCGGTCTTAATCTCATCGTCTTCGTCGTCGTCGTCATCATCCTTGCCGGTATCAATCTCCTCATCGTCGTCGTCATCGTCGTCCTTGCCAGTCTTGATCTCATCGTCGTCGTCTTCGTCGTCGTCATCCTTGCCGGTATCGATCTCCTCGTCATCGTCCCTACCAGTCTTGATCTCATCATCATCCGCATCATCGTCCTTGTCCGGATCGTCGGCAGTGCCCTCACCGCGGCTTTCCGGCTCGGCCTCCGCCGCCGGCATCTCGACACTCTCGCCGTTCCGCCAGCGGGGCATTTCCGAGCCCAGCGCGGGGAACCACTCCCGTTGTGCCGCCACAACGGAATCAAGAGGCAACAATGCGGTGAGCGAGGTCTGCTCCGCCATCGTCAAGGGACGGCGCAGAATAACTTGCAGGCGCGCGTGCAAGGTCGCCGCGCCTTCGCCACGAATATCAAAGAAAAGCGATTTCACCGCCCACGCCAAGGTCTCCACCGCGGCCAATTGGCTGTCGCTGGCCTCGGAAAGATCCATGGGGTCATCAATTTCCGCCAGTACGCCTTGCACCGCCCGGTATTTCGGATTTGCTGACAACAACAGGTGCATGAAGGGCGGGACGGCGTCTTCGGCGAATTCCGGCCATTCCCCGATCGCCGCGCCGCGATCGCGCAGGCTTTCCACGTCCAGTCCCGGAACCGAGAAAACGGCCATGCCCTTGGCGGTGGCGCGGCCGGCGCCGGCAATTTGATCGCCGTGACAGCCGCCGCAGGTAACCTCGAAAGGCTTTAGCCTCATCAGACGGCTGTTGGCGTCTGTTTTGTGGCAACCGCGGCAGTCGCCGGGCGCCAGTTGCGCCATCTTTTCATCACGGAAATGTTTGTCGATATGACTGGTATGGTCGAACTGCAGCAGCGTCCGCCGTTCATAGGGATACTGGGCAAAATCGGGATGGCCCGATGCCAGACTGTGGAACTGCGCCTGATGGCAGGCGGTGCAGCGATCGTTGGACATGCGCGTCCAATCCGCCTCCGCACCCTGGTGTTCGCCATGGCAGGTCATGCAGGGCAAGGGATCGATATTGGCCCGGGTTTTGCCATAGGCCAGGTTCGCCAGCTGCACGCCAAGCGTGCGCCCGCCGGCCGTCGCCGGGGCGGCGTTCTTGCGCAATACCGCCATCTCCGCCGCCGGCAGACTGTGTGGCAGCAGGCCACGGCTGCCCATCTTATGGCAGTTGATACATGGCGCGGAGGCAGCCTCGGCGCTGTCTTCCGACCATGCGGCACGCCACCAACCGGCAATGCCTTCGTGGAAGGCGGCATGGCAGCCGCCGCAGTCGGTCAGTTCAGCATGTTGAAACGACAATTCGCCCGGACTGACAAAGGCAGCCCGGTCGGCGCCGGCCATGACGAAAACCAGAATACCGGCAAGCAGCGCAATTAGCCATGACACGACAACGCCGCGCCGGGCCCGCCAACTGCGCACCGGGCGGCACAGGGCGACTTGCCGGCAACAGGTACCATCCGCCAGCGGCCCGTCTGAACATGGGCCGCCATTGTATTGCGAACGGGTGCAATGCCAGCGATCGCCAACCCGCAGCGGCTCGCATTCATGGCCGCCGCGGCAACGGCCGCTGCCGTCGGGGCCGGTCAGGCACGGGCAGCCATCCGCGGTATGGCCGCAAATCCATTTCTGCCCCGGCCGGATATAAGGGCTGTCGCGGTAGCCAAAGGATTGCAGGGGTTCGGACATCAAAGCGCGCCGCCAAACGAATAGACCAGCAGCAGATGCAGCAGCGCCAGCAGGATCAGCCCATAGGTCGCGGGAATATGAACAAACAACCAGGCCTTCAGGACACTCTGCAGGGCATAGGCGTAATCCAACTGGTTCTTTTGCTCCACCAAGGCCTGCAAATTCTCGGCATAGCTCAATTCCCGCTCGTTCAGATAACGGGTCATGCTTGTCATCTCGGTGGTCAGGGCAAAGGATGCCCGGCGGGAACCCTGAATGTGTTGCAGCATATTTCGCGGCCCAGCAAAGAAGGCGGCAAGCCTGCCGCCGTAAAAATCGGCAATCGTTGATGATCCGGTTTCCGCCGCCGATTCAAGCACGATGGCCTCGGCCTGCCGCCGCAGCCCGGCCATGATTTGCGGAATTCTTTCCAATACGACCTCTTCGGTGCGCCGGGTCAACATGCGTGCGTAGCGCCGGGAGACATAAATTCCAAACAGGCCGCTGCCGGCGGCGGCAAGAAAAAAAACCGCCAGAATACGTTCCAATATTCCGTTGGGTATTCGCCAGTCGATGTGCAGGGCAAATATCAGAACCGTCAGCAGTCCAAGATAGATATGCACCTGCAACCAAGCCGCCGCCGTGCCCAGGGGCAGCATCGATAATTTCTTGCGGCCATTGTAAAATGCCAGGACAAGGACCGCCGTCAACAGCAGCCAGCCGGTCAGGATTGCCGGCTGATAAAGCGAAACATCATGGGCAATATGCCAGGCCAGCAAGGCGGCGGCGGCAAGCAGGGTAATGAAGCCGTTTAGCCAACGGCGTTTGGCAAAAGTGATCACCGGTTCAGCCACCTTCCAAGGTCGGTCAAATCCTGCATATCAACCCGTTTCAGGGCGTCATGGGGACAGGCGCGCGCGCACGCCGGGCCGCCGAGTTGATCAAGGCAAAGGTCACACTTGGTCGCCTTCGCGATTGGAAGTTTGGTCACGGTATCGCGAATGAAGGCACCATCGCCGTCGCGCACCTCCACCATGCGAATGTTGTCATAGGGGCATGAGTTGGCGCAGGTGGCACAGCCGATACAGGTCAAGTCATTGATCGTCACCTGCCCGCCCGACGAGGAGCGGTGGATGGCGCCGGTCGGGCAGCCGATCATGCAGACAGGGTCCATGCAATGCATGCAGGCGTTGGCGACCATATAGTTGCCATGACGGCGGCCATGGCGATTGAAGCGCGGATTGTTGTCATGGGCGCGGGCACATGCCAGCACGCATTCGTCGCAGCGCACGCAACGGCCCAGGTCCATCAGCATGGTTGCCGTACCGTTGATGTAGCGGTGCTCCACCAGGAACTCCAACATCCCCGGGTCGATCACCGGATTGTCCCATGCATCGTCGTCACGGCTCTTGCCAGTGCTCACCCTGTCGCGGTCCAGTCGACCATAGAGCGCCAATTCCGCGGTCGATAAGGTTGGCAGGACCAATTCCTCGATCACCGCGGTGGGAACCCGCAGAATATCTACATAGCCCAGCGCCCGCAGGGTGGACTGCAATGTGGTTGTCTGCGCGCCGCCGTCATCATCTACGCCATCGGCCACTACGCCGCCACCGTCATCGTGGCGCCAGTTATGGATGATTTCGGCCATGCCGAAGACCGCACCCCTGCCAATGTAGCGGATGGTCCGGTGGCCATTGTTGACCGCCCGGCTGACCCGGCCAAAACCGGCTCGAACCAGAAGCAGGCCATCGGGATAATCGCCCTCAGCCACGATTATTGGCTCCTCCGCCAGCCGGCGGCTAAAGCTTTCGTCTCTTTGGCGCTGGTACTGTGTATGCCAGTCAAAATCGCCATAGGTCTCAAATACGGTTTCATCGGCGATGCGGTTGATTGCCTCCGCATCCAGTCGCTGAAACATGGGCATGGCCTGCAAATGTGACGTCAGGCTGCGTTCACGATAGAGCCGGTCCACGTGTCGGCGGAAGTCATCAACGCGGCGCCTGATATCGCGCAAGCCCTGCCAGCGGATTTCAAGCAGTTCCGAGGGACCATCGGAAATCACCGTCGCCGTGCGCTGGGTCCGCCCCAACGCCGCGATTTCACCAAACATATCAGCCGGCCCAAGGGCCGCCGTGCGGTGCTGGTCAAACACCGCCCTGATATCCTGAATAAAGATGCGGGCCTGCTGCTGAGCATCGTCGCGGCTTGCGGTGCCCCCGTCCGGTGCGCCGAAAAATACGCTCCGAACCTCCGGATAAGCCGGATTGCGCCACAATTGCGCTATTGCCTGGAAAAGACTTTTCTTGGCACTTGGGCCCCGACCCAACATGGCTTCGGGCAGGCCCGGCGGCAAGACAACGCGAACCTGCCCAGTAATGACCAGGAAGGCTGAATTACCGTAGTCCCCTTCCCGCATGACGATGTCGCCATCCTGAAAGTGAACGACCCTGGTATCGTTGGCGATGATGCCGTCGAGGGACAGGGTTTCGGGAAACCGCCCTCGGTCCATGCCCCGGAACGGTTCCAGCCCCAGAATACGGTTGACCTCCACTTCGTCCATGGCATCGGAAAACGGCGTATCCCAACGCCTGGGCCGCTGTATCGTGACCGCTTCAACCATGGCAGACCGCCATTATTTCGTCTCCGCCCAGCGCCGTCGCCAAAATCCTTCGCCGACCGCCTATTTTTTGCGCTTGTATTTCTTCGGCTTGGGCAAAACCGGGTCCAACCCGGCGAAAGTGCTGCCGTCATATTTGTCGGCCATGGCCTGGGCATGGCGCGCCACGGTGTCGGCGGCGGCGGTCAACTTGGCTTCATTATTCAATTTCAGTTTCGCCGCCTTGGCCGCCTTATACATGGCCATCAGCTCCGGCGCCTCAATCAGCTTCGCAATCGCCTTGATCCGCTTGCGCGCCTTCTTGGCCCGCTTTGCCATCTTGACGGCATAGTCGGCCTTTTTCGTCGCCTTGGCGACGCCACGCAGGGCGTATTCCAGATCCAACGCGCGGCCAACCAGATACATCATGCGCAGCCGGGCGATGGGGGAAACCTGGTTTTTCTTGGAGTACCAGACATTGTGCCGCACTTCGCCCTGGCTCCAGGCGACAAGCTCAAACTTGCTGCCCGCCGCATGACCGCCCTTATTGACCAGTTTTTCGTTCGGCACGGTGTGGCAGCTATAACAATTCTGCGCCACCTTGTAGAGTTTGCTTGGCCGGATCATTCCGGCCGCCTCGGACTTGGCATAACGCTCGGCCTTGTGGGCAGCGGTTTCGTTTTCCGCTTTCACATCCTTGCCGCCGAAATCGCTATGTACCTTGATCCAGTCGCGGCCCGCACCGTGGCAGGATTCACAAGTGATACCGGCGATTGGCTTGACCTTCCCCTTAACCATGGCCGAGGTAAAATGGCAGGACAGGCAGTCACTGCCCGCCTTGATCCGTTTCAAACCCATCTTGTCGGCAATACTTCGGGCTTCCTTCTTGCGGGGCAAAGCCTTGAAGGTCGAGAAATGATGACTGCCCTTCCAGAATTCTATGGACGACTTGTGGCATTCACCGCAGGCATCCGGCCCCATGACCTTGGCCGGATCAAGATGCAGTTGCTGGGCCCGGCCTTGGTCGGAGCCCATTATCAAGGCGCCGAACAACGCCAACCCGGTCAATAACAGGCGCGCATTCATCATCACAAGTTTCCCCCCAATCTATCTACCAGTCATTCATTCCCTGGTTGAACTAGTCTTTATCAAGCCGGTTGCCAATATTTGGCCATAGAGCGTCAGGCATCCAAGGCCAAATCCGTCTTCGGTACGGAAATACAAGCGAGACAGGAACCGGATTCGGGCCGCGAACCGGGTTCTTCCACATAATCGACATCCCCCGTTTTCACCGCGGTGATGCAGGTGCCGCAACTTCCCGCCCTGCAGCCGGAATCCAATTCAATGCCGTTTGCTTCCGCCAGTTCCAGGATGGAGCCCTGAGTGCCATCCCAGGTGATTTTCTTGTTCGAACGGGCGAAGGTCACGATCTGCCCGGTTGCCGCGGCCACCTCCGTTCCCGGCGCGGCGGCGGTTTTCTTCACACTGGCCGGCCCGAACGCCTCGAAATGTATATCGTCATCCGGCACACCCCATTGGCGCAGATCCGCCGTCAGGGATTCCATCATCGGCGGCGGCCCGCAAACGTAGAATTCATAGTTGTTCGAGGGCAGGACCTGCTTGAACAAATCAACGCTGACCCGGCGCGCATGGTCAAAGCCATGGCCTACGACCTCGTCACCCTTGGGATCGCTATAGCAAATCCGCACATGAACATTCTCATGTTCTGCCTCCAAGGCCTCGAAATGCTCCCGCATGATGTGTTCATCGCCGTTGCGAATGCCATAAAAAAACCATGTCTCCCGTTGTGATCCCGATTCACAAATGGCGTTCAGCATGGAAACCATGGGAGTCAGGCCGACGCCGCCGCCAATCAAAACCACGGGACTGTGTTTCGAGAGATCGAGGAAGAAGTTTCCTGACGGCGCCTTCACATCGACTATGTCGCCGGGGTGCAGATCGGCATGGAAATAGTTCGACGCCCGCCCGGGCGGTGCATCCGGTTCCCGGGGCGGCGGTCCCTGACGCTTAATGCTGACCCGGTAATGGTCCGTCTGAAAAGGGCTATCGGACAATGAATAACACCGCACCAAGGGCTTATCCCGGTCCGGCAGGCGCAGATTAAACGTCAGATACTGGCCCGGCGAGAACGGCGGCACCGCCTTGCCATCATGCGGCACCAAATAGAAGGAGCAGATATCGCCGCCTTCCATGATCTTGTCACGAATTCGAAATTTGCGGACACCCGACCAGGTCGCAACGGTCTTTTTACGTTCGATATCGCCGCTCAGGGTCTCGGCCGCGACCCGTCGTTGCAACAGCTCATTCGCCAAACCCTGTTGCACCCTGGCCAGCGCCGCGCCCCGCCAGGTGCCGTATAACAGAACGGCCAATTGTGTGAAGGCGGCGAGAATTATCAATGCACCGATGATTTGAATCGTCCACGTCGCAATCATCGTTCCCAATGTCCCCAGTCTCTTTTTATTAGCCCTGTACTAATGTAGCGAAAAACACTTAAGAAATGCCACGGCAAATTTTTTACGACTTTTAGCGCCTGTCTGACCCGTAGCGATCGCCCTTCCCTTCCTATCTGTAGCGATATGAGATGAGGGCAAACTTATACCGGCACGAATCCGCCTCCCTTAAGCGGCAGCATGCACCAAGCACCGGCCCGGGTCAAAGCTGCCCAAGCCGCAAATTCCGTCAATTATTCAAACTAAGCAGCAACAGACAGCTAAGTTCCGCCACTATCTGGACCGCGCCCAGAACGTCTCCCGTCTGCCCGCCCAAACGCCTTCGCGCGACCATGGCCACAGCACCCGCGCCTACGGCGGCCCCGGCAAGGCTGTACAAACCATTCAGGAAACCTACATTGACAAGAGCAATCACCGCAGCAACACCAATCGCGGCCAGGGTAATGTCCCCGCCGGGCCGCCCGGCGTCCGCGCCCAGGCCATCCTCCCGCGCCGACGGCAAAAAATACATGACGACAACCATGGCCGTGCGCGATACCACCGCCGCCGTTACCAGCGCGGCAATGACAGCGCCGGGCGCGGCGATAGCGGCGAGTGCCCCGATCCGAGCCGCGAACAGCAACAAGAGCGCGACCAGGGCAAAATTGCCCGCCTGGCTGTCCCGCATGATCGCCAGCCGGCGCTCCCGGCTGGTACCACCCATGCCGTCGGCGAAATCGCCCAGGCCATCTTCATGCATGGCCCCGCACAGCAGCACCAATACCGTTACGCACAGCGTTGCGGCCAGCCATGGGTTGAAACCAAGCCATGCCGCCAAGGCGTACGCCAGCCCAGCCAGACCGCCAACGATCAAACCGATAACGGGGAAGCACCAAGAGGCGGCGGCCAGATCCCCCCGCGTCAGGTCGGCCCGGTCATCAATGCGCGGTCCGACGGGCAGGATCGTCAAGAACGCGCCGACCGTGCGCAGGTCCGACAGCCAACGCGCCAAATTTCCGTGCGATTTCAGGTAGGGGTTCAATTGCCAACGATGCGCATGGCTTCGCCCCGGTCCAGGCCGACCGCTTCGCCAGCGGCCAGCAAATCCTCGAATGTCGTATCGTCGATGGGAATTCCGTTGGCCAGGCGCTCGACTTTGGATTTGCGTTCGGGATCGCCCGGCAGCATGACTTCCTCCACCCCAGGCGCGGGCGGCGAGGCCTTGACCCAGGCCGTGAACTCCTCCACTTCCGCATCAAATGCCGCTCGCTGACCAAAGGCGTCCGGATCAATCAGTATGGCCAGCATGTTATTGACGATGCGGCCCTGCGGCACGCCCTCGCTGCCGAAGACACCGCCGCCGGTAAAAGCGCCGGCGAGCGCCTCGCAAATCACCGCCAGGCCATAGCCCTTGTGCAGTCCCATGGAGCGCAGGGCGCCTTTCGGTTCCGCGAACATGACACTCGGGTCATCGGTTGGATTGCCGGCATTATCGATTAGCGCATCGGGCATCATCTTCTCGCCCTTATTGTGGGCCACCCGGACCTTGCCCATGGCAACCCGGCTGGTGGCCATGTCCAAAACGATGGGATCGGCGCCCCTACCCGCCGGCAGGGCGGTGCAATAGGGATTGGTGGAAAATCGCGAATCTGAACCTCCATACGGCGCCACTACAGAATTCAAGGACAGCACATTTACGTAATGGATTGAGATAAATCCCGCCGCCGCACCCATTTCGGCCCAGGCACCGACCCGGCCAATATGGTAGGAGTTCTTCAACCCCAACACCACAACACCTAATTCCTTGGCCCGTTCAATGGCCAGTTCCATGGCTGCCTTGGCAATGACCTGACCGAAATCGGCATTGCCATTCACCAGCAGAAACGAACCCCGGTCATGCTCCACGGAAAGCCCGCCGCCCGGCTTCAGTTCCTTCTGCTCAATGCCCAATACATAGGCCGGCACCATGCCGACACCATGGCTGTCATGACCGAACAGGTTGGCCTCGATCAATTTCTCGGCGACCTGGGCCGCGGCCGCGTCTTCGGCGCCGGCACGTTGAAATATGGTCTGGGCCAGATTGGTTAGCCGCTCGGCCGGTATCTGCATGCTGGGGACTCCTAATTCTACCATTCTTGATTTAGCGGCGGCAGCATAGTCCCACCGGGCCCTGACGGCGATAGCCAATTCACTCCAGCTTGCGGTGAGGCGGACAAGACCGGTAAAATGGCCCCAGCGAAAGGGGAACATCATGGCGGCGAAGAAATCGACGAAAAAGGCCAAATCGGCCGGTGCGGACCCGGCGGAAGCCGCCAGACGCAAGGTCGTGACGGCGGCCATGAAGCTGGCCGCGGTGCAAGGCTGGCAGGATACCACCATGGCCGATATTACCGATGAAGCCGGCCTGGGTCTGGCGGATTTGCGCCGTCAGTTCGCTTCCAAGACAGCTATTTTGGCCGGCTTGATCCGCCTTGCCGACGATGCCGTCCTGCAGGGCAGCGGTCCCGACATGGCGGCCGAGCCGGTACGCGACCGCCTGTTCGATGTGATCATGCGCCGCCTGGACGCCCTGGCGCCCTATCGTGACGGTATTGCTGCCGTGGCGCGCGATTTGCCCCGCGACCCGCCTGCCATGGCGTGCCTGGCCGCCGGCCCGATGCGCCGGTCCCTGCAATGGATGCTGGAGGCGGCCCGTATTCAGCCCTGGGGCCTGCTGGCACCATTGCAATTGAAAGGCCTGGGCCTGGTGTATCTGAGCGTGCTGCGGGTTTGGCTGCGTGATGAGGGCGAGGATTTGGCCCATACCATGGCCACGCTGGACAAGGCATTGGGCCGGGTCGACAGTATCCTGGATTCGCTTAGGCGCGGGCCGCGCCGCTTCCGGCGTGATGACGAGGAAGAAGCGGGCACCGAGGAAACATGAGCGAGATCAGTTTTGACGACTTCCTGAAGGTGGATATCCGCGTCGGCACCATTGTTCGGGCCGAACCCTACCCGGAGGCCCGCAACCCGTCTTTCAAGCTGTACGTGGATTTCGGGCCGGAGATCGGCCAGCGCAAGACCTCCGCCCAGGTTACCGTGCATTACACATTGGAAGAACTGGTGGGCAAACAGGTCGCCGCCGTGATCAACTTTCCCGCCAAGCAAATCGGCAAGTTCATGTCGGAAATCCTGGTCCTGGGTTTTCCCGACGACGACGGCGGCGTTGTGCTGATCGAGCCCAATCGAAAAGTTTCCAACGGCGGCCGCCTGTTCTAGTCAGCTCGCCGCCAATCGACCCAGACGCTGACATCTTCACCATTGGGCCAGGTGCGGGTAACCACCAGGCGCAGGGTGCCGTCGTCCAGCATTTCAACATCTCGCACCTGTTCGCCGCCGACCCAGCTTGGGTTCAGGGCGAATGCCACCTTGGTGATCAGGCGCCCTTCTTCGATCCGCCAGTGGCCGGCGTAAGAAACGTAGCTGTCAAATGCGGCCAGCCGGTCGGCGTCCGGGGCGTCCGCATGCCATTCCGGATCGCCTGGCAGTCGTTCCCGGTCGCCGCGGCCAAGAGCGGCGCACATCCAGCCATCGGCGGAAAGAATGACCACGCCCTCCGACTGTGTGCCGTAGCGCTCCTCCAGTTTGGCTTTTTGACTTTCGCTGGCACCACGACCCACCAACATCCAGGTCCCAACAATATCTTCCGCCCCGAGCATGACCGCCCCTCCTTCAATTCCAGCAATTGGATTGGCCCGCATGATAGCCATGTCAATCTATCTTATCTGTTTTAAATCGACCGTGTTTTAGACTAAAAATGCATAAGCAGCGTGACAACGCTATTCATCCGTCACCTGCTCCGGAGAGATCCGCCGGAGCAGGTCGCGGATTGTAAAAAAAATCAACCGAACGGAAGACCCTATACTTCCAGACAAAACCCAAACGGGGAGAGAGAAAATGAAAAAGCTACTTGTCGCGACGGCGATGGCTGCGCTTGTCAGCACAGCCGTTAATGCCGAAGAGATTAAGTTGGGCGTGATTTTGGGCTATACGGGACCGATTGAATCCCTGACCCCGGACATGGCCGCTGGTGCCGAACTGGCGATCAAGGAAGTCAGCAACAGTGGCGCCCTGTTGGGCGGCAGCAAGGTGACGCCAGTACGTGGTGATACCACTTGTACTGATTCCGCGGCCGCGACGGCGGCGACCGAACGCCTGGTCACCTCCGACAAGATCAACGCCATCGTCGGCGGTGATTGTTCCGGCGTGACCACGGCCATGCTGCAGAATGTGGCGCTGGCCAACGGTATCGTCATGGTTTCGCCATCGGCGACATCGCCTGCCCTGTCAACGATCAAGGACAACGGCCTGTTCTTCCGCACCGCACCGTCCGATGCCCGCCAGGGCCAGGTGCTGACCGCGATCCTGAAAGACAAGGGTGTCAAGTCGGCTGCCTTGACCTACACCAACAATGACTATGGCAAAGGTCTGGCCAACAGCATCAAGACCAACTTTGAAAAGGCCGGTGGCAAGATTACCATTTCCGCCGCCCATGAAGATGGCAAGGCCGACTACACGGCGGAAGTCGGCGCGCTGGCAGCCGCCGGTGGTGACGTGCTAATCGTAGCCGGTTATCTGGACCAGGGCGGCAAGGGCATTATCCAGGCCGCGCTTGATACCGGCGCGTTCGAGACCTTTGTCCTGCCCGACGGCATGATCGGCGACAGCCTGCCGCTCGCCATCGGCGCCGACCTTAACGGCTCCTACGGCACGGTGCCGGGCACGGATAGCCCGGGCGCCGCCAAGTTCGGCGAAATGGCCAAGGCCGCCGGTTTCAAGGCCGGACCGTTTTCTTCCGAGTCCTATGACGCCGCCGCTCTGATATTGCTGGCCATGCAGGCCGCCAAATCTTCCCAGAGCAAGATGTTCAAGGACAAGATCCTTGGCGTCGCCAATGCACCGGGCACCAAGATCTATCCCGGTGAACTGGCAAAGGGCTTAAAAATCATCGCCGGTGGCGGTGATGTTGATTATGTCGGTGCCTCGGCGGTCGAATTGATCGGCCCCGGCGAGAGTGCCGGCAACTACCGCGAGATCCTGGTCTCCGGTGGCAAGAACACCACCGCGCGGTTCCGCTAAACCGTCGGTCGTGAATTGATTGGTGGGAAACGGTTAAGGTGTTTGCCTCAGCCGTTTCCCGCCATTTTCAAAATTTATGATCGAAGTTGAAAATCTTCATATGCATTTCGGCGGCATTCATGCCGTCGACGGGGTTTCCTTATCGATAGCTGGCGGCCGAATTACCGGCCTGATCGGCCCCAACGGAGCCGGCAAAACAACCCTCTTTAATGTCATTGCCGGCCTGCACAAACCCACTTCGGGCAAGGTCTATCTGGACGGCGCGGATATCACCGGTCTCGAGCCCCACGAACTTTTCGCCAAGGGCATGCTGCGGACCTTTCAGATTGCCCAGGAATTCAGCACCCTTACGGTACGGGAAAACCTGATGATGGTGCCGTCCGGTCAAATGGGCGAGCGCCTCCTCGATACCTGGTTGCGGCCCGCGCAGGTGCGCCTGGAAGAGGAGAAAGTGCGCGCCAAGGCGAACGAGGTCATCGAATTTCTCGAAATTACCCAGGTCGCCGACGAATTCGCCGGTAACCTGTCGGGCGGCCAGAAAAAGCTCCTTGAGCTTGGCCGCACCATGATGGTGGATGCCAAGATTGTCTTCCTCGACGAGGTCGGTGCCGGCGTCAACCGCACGCTGCTCAATACCCTCGGTGATGCCATCCTGCGCCTGCAAAAGGAACGCGGTTACACCTTCTGCATGATCGAGCACGACATGGATTTTATCTCCCGGCTGTGTGATCCGGTTATCGTCATGGCCGAAGGCCTGGTCCTGACCGAAGGCAGTATCGAAGAAGTGAAGGCCAACGAGCATGTAATCGAGGCCTACCTGGGCACTGGCCTGAAAAACAAACCGGAACCGGTGGCGTGAGTTATTTGAGCGGCGACCACATGACCGGCGGCTATGGCGGCGCCGATATTCTGCATGACTGCACCATTGGCGTTGAACAGGGCGAGATCGCCGTCATCGTCGGCCCTAATGGCGCCGGCAAGTCCACGGCCATGAAGGCGGTCTTTGGCATGCTGAACATGCACGAAGGATCGGTGCATCTGGATGGCGAGGATATTACCGCGCTGTCGCCCCAGGCCCGTGTCGCCAAGGGCATGGGCTTCGTGCCGCAAAATCAAAACGTCTTCACCTCCATGTCGGTGGAAGAAAATCTCGAGATGGGCGCGTTCATCCGCCGGGATGATTTTTCCGGTACCCTGGAACAGGTGTTCGACCTGTTTCCCATTCTGAAGGAAAAACGCAGCCAGCCGGCCGGCGAACTGTCCGGCGGCCAGCGGCAGCAGGTCGCCGTGGGCCGGGCCCTGATGACCCAGCCCAAGGTCCTGATGCTGGACGAGCCGACGGCCGGCGTCTCGCCCATCGTCATGGACGAGCTGTTCGACCGCATCATCGAGGTGGCGAAAAGCGGCATCGCCATCCTGATGGTGGAACAGAACGCCCGCCAAGCCCTGAATATCGCCGACAAGGGCTATGTTCTGGTCCAGGGGCGCAACCGCTACACCGACACCGGGGCCGCCCTAATGGCCAATCCGGAAGTCCGTAAAGCGTTCCTAGGTGGTTGAGGGCATGGACGGCATCCTGAATGCGCTGATCCTGCTGTCCAATTTCGTCATTGTCCCCGGCATGGCCTATGGCAGCCAATTGGCCATTGGCGCCCTGGGCGTCACGCTGGTCTTCGGTATCCTGCGGTTTTCCAATTTCGCCCACGGCGACACCATGGCCTTCGGCACCATGATCACGGTGCTGGTGACCTGGGCCCTGCAGGCCTGGGGCGTGTCCATCAAGCCCTTGCCAACGGCGTTGCTGGCGTTGCCTTTTGGCATTCTGGGCACCGTCGTCCTGCTGCTGCTGACGGACCGCTGGGTCTACCGCTTTTACCGGCGGCAAAAGGTGGCGCCGGTGGTCTTTCTGATCGCCTCGGTCGGGGTGATGTTCGTCATGAACGGTCTGGTGCGCTTTATCATCGGGCCGGACGATCAACGCTTTGCCGACGGCGACCGCTTCATGATGAAGGCGCGCGAATTCAAGCGCATGACCGGGCTGAGCGAGGGCATCGCCTTCAAGACCTCCCAGGGCCTGACGGTATTGACGGCGGTCATCGTGGTGGCAGCGCTGTTCTGGTTCCTCAACCGCACCCGCGCAGGCAAGTCCATGCGTGCCTATTCCGACAACGAGGACCTGGCGCTGCTATCGGGCATCAATCCTGAGCGCGTGGTGCTGATCACCTGGACCATAACAGCGGCCCTGGCAACCATCGCCGGCGTGCTGTACGGCCTGGACAAGAGCTTCAAGCCGTTCACCTATTTCCAACTGTTGCTGCCCATCTTCGCCTCCGCCATCGTCGGCGGCCTGGGTAACCCCCTGGGCGCCATCGCGGGCGGCTTTATCATCGCCTTCTCGGAAGTCACCGTCACCTACGCCTACAAGAAGTTTCTCTACTACACCCTGCCCACCGACTGGGCGCCCGAAGGCCTGACGCAGCTATTGTCCACGGACTACAAATTCGCCGTCTCCTTCGTTATTCTGGTGTTGGTCCTGCTGTTGCGGCCGACAGGCATTTTCGGGGGTAAGGCCACATGAACGGTGGGAATGGAAATGGCTATGGAAACCTCCGCCCCATCCTGATGTTCCTGGCCATGTTCGCGGCATTGGCTGCCGTGGGTTTGATGCAGAGCTGGTCCCTGGCCCTGGCCATTCTGAACCTGTGCCTGATCTCCGCCGTAATGTCCCTGGGCGTCAATATACAGTGGGGTTATGCGGGCCTGTTCAACGTGGGCATCATGGGCTTCGCCGCCCTGGGCGGGGTTGCCGGCGTCCTGATGTCGGTACCTCCGGTCGCGGCGGCCTGGCAGGTAGGCGGTGGCGGTATCGCGATCTCCCTGGTCACATCCGTAGGGACAATTCTGGCGGCGGTGTTCGCCGCCAAACGCATCACCGCGCGCGGCCCCCGGCGGCTGGTCCTGGCGGTGATTATTGTTGCCGGTTATTTCCTGACGCGGGCCTTCTTCGATCCGGCCGTCGAGGCCATCGAAGCGGTGGAGCCGGCCAAGACCGGATTTTTGGGTGGTCTGGGCCTGCCGATCCTGGCCTCCTGGCTGGTCGGCGGCATACTGGCCGCCGGAGCCGCCTGGATCATCGGTAAGATCGCCCTGGGTCTGCGCTCCGATTACCTGGCCATCGCCACCCTGGGCATCTCGGAAATTATCGTCGCCATGCTGAAGAACGAGGATTGGCTGACCCGCGGCGTCAAGAATGTCTCCGGCCTGCCCCGCCCGGTGCCCTACGAAGTAGACCTGCAACAGGCCATCTGGTTTCAGGAATGGGCGGATCGTCTGGGCGCCACGCCGGTGGAGTTCTCCTCGATCTTCGTCAAACTCTGTTATGGCGCGCTGTTCGCCGCCGTACTGTTGGTGGTGCTGTGGCTGTCGCAGCGGGCGCTGAACTCGCCCTGGGGCCGGATGATGCGGGCGATCCGGGACAACGAAGTCTCCGCCGCCGCCATGGGCAAAAACATCAAGGGCCGGCATTTGCAGGTCTTTGTCCTCGGCTCCGCCGTGGTCGGGATCGCCGGCGCCATGCTGACAACTTTGGACGGCCAGTTCACGCCGGCCTCGTACCAGCCGCTACGCTTCACCTTCATCATCTGGGTCATGGTTATCGTTGGCGGTTCCGGCAACAACTGGGGCTCGGTCCTGGGCGGCTTCGTGATCTGGTTCTTCTGGATCGAGGCGGAACCCATGGGCCTGTGGCTGATGGATCTGCTTACCGCCGGCCTGGACGAAGGCAGCGGCTTGCGCAAGCATCTGCTCGACAGTGCGGCCCATATGCGTCTGATGACCATGGGTCTGATATTGTTGCTTGTGCTACGCTTCAGTCCGCGAGGATTGATCCCGGAAAAATAGCCCGTCTAGTCCGCCCGGCGCAAACCGATAGGATCTTGTGATGACAAATGCCACGGCAACCGCCGGCCGCTACGATGTCCTGTTCGAGCCGGTAACGATCGGCCCGGTGACGGCGCGCAACCGCTTTTATCAGGTGCCCCATTGCAACGGCATGGGGCGCAACCACCCGACCGCCATGGCCGTGATGCGCGGCATCAAGGCGGAGGGCGGCTGGGCGGTGGTCTGCACCGAGCAATGCGATATCCATCCGACCAGCGAAACCACGC
>JASLLM010000170.1 GCA_030747035.1 Alphaproteobacteria bacterium
TGAGCGTTCGGGCGCCGATGCCTATGCCATAAGCACCCTGCCCGAGCCCGCCCTGCGCGAAGCCCGCGGTCTGGTGGACATTCCAGTGGTCGGCTACGGCGAAGCCGCCATGCTGCTCGCCTGCACCCTGGGCCGGACCTTTGGCGTGTTGGTCTTCATCCCCGAGTTGGCCGAGACGGTCGCGGACAACGCCGCCCGCCACGGCCTGCGCGAGCGGTTTTCCGGTGCCGCTCATGTGGGTTTCAATTTCACCGATGTGCTTGCCGCGTTTTCCGATCCCGAACCGCTCATCGAACGCTTCCGCGCCGCCGCCCGCCGCCTGATCGAACAGGGGACGGAGGTGATCATTCCCGGCGAAGCGCCCCTCAACGTCATGCTGGCCAGAAACAACGTCGCGGAAGTGGACGGCGTGCCTGTGCTCGACTCGCTCGCGGCCTGGGTCAAACAGGCCGAAACCCTGGTCGACCTGCGCCGGTTGAGCGGCCTGCGGCCTTGCCGCAAGAGCTATTTCACCGGCCTTCCCGATCCCGACAGGGTGGATGAAATTCTGGATTTTTACGGCCAGGATTTGCCGCCGGCCTAAAGCATATTGAGCGCAATGCCATTGCGCCGCTTGGATAGCGGTGCCTATAGTCAATCGAAGGCCGCAGACGGTTCATAGTAACAGGATGGTGTGAGTATGGTGGATGTTGTCGTCGTCGGCGCGGGAAACGCGGCGCTTTGCGCGGCGCTCTCGGTGGCGGAACAAGGGGCCTCGGTCGCGGTCCTGGAGCGGGCTCCGAAGGAACAACGCGGCGGCAACAGCGCCTTCAGCGGCGGCGCCTTCCGCGTCACCTATGACGGGGTGGAAGACCTGAAGCGTCTGATTCCCGATTTGTCGGAAGCAGAAATCGCCAACACGAACTTCGGCACCTACACGGAAGAAACCTATTTCAACGACCTGGCCCGCCTGTCCGAGTACCACATGGACCCGGACCTGGCCGAGATTTTGACCACGCAAAGCCTTGAAGTCGCAGAATGGATGGTTGAACGGGGTGTTCGTTTCGTGCCCATCTATGGCCGGCAGGCCTACAAGGTGGATGGCCGTTTCAAATTTTGGGGCGGCTTGACCATAGAGGCTTCCGGTGGCGGCCGGGGTTTGATGGACAGCCTGTTCGCCGCCGTCGAAAAAGCCGGCATCAACGTGCTTTACGGCGCCCGTGCCACAGGCTTGCGCCAGGATGGCTCAAAGGTCACCGGTATCGAGGCCATTCGGGACGGCAAGACATTGGAACTGGATACGTCCGCGGTGATCCTGGCAAGCGGCGGTTTTCATGCCAACGCCGAATGGCGGGCCCGCTATCTGGGCAAGAACTGGGATCTGACCAAGGTTCGCGGCTCCCGCTTCAACACCGGCGATGGCATCGCCATGGCGATCGAGGCCGGCGCCATGCCCTATGGCCACTGGTCCGGCTGTCATTCCGTGGCTTATGAAGTCAACGCGCCTGAATTCGGCGAACTGGACCTGCTGTCGCAACAGAAGAACAGTTTTCCCCTCGGCATCATCGTCAACAAACGGGGAGAGCGGTTCTACGACGAAGGCGCCGATTTCCGGAACTATAACTATTCCTCTCTCGGCGCCGCCATACTCGAGCAACCGCAGGCCGTCGCCTGGCAGATTTTCGACCAGAAAGTCGTGTCAAGCCTCAGCGAAGAATACCGCATCAAACAAGTGACCAAGGTGGAGGCCGACACCCTTGAAGAGTTGGCTGAAAAGCTGGGCGGCGACAATCGGGAGGAATTCCTGGGCGAGCTGGAACGATATAATGCCGGGGTCAGCTCCAACGTACCTTTCAATCCCAATGTCAAGGACGGGCGGCGCACGGAAGGTTTGGCGGTGCCCAAATCCAATTGGGCCAATCGCCTCGACAGCCCGCCTTACGTGGCCTTTGGCGTGACCTGCGGCATCACCTTCACCTATGGCGGCCTGCGCATCGACGGCGATGGCAGGGTCATGACGCCCGAGGGGACGGCTCTGCCCGGCCTGTATGCGACGGGGGAGTTGGCCGGCGGTCTTTATTACATCAATTATCCCGGCGGGGCGGGCCTGATGTCCGGGTCGGTGTTTGGCCGCCGGGCCGGCCGGCACGCCGCGGCCCATGCGGCCGGCAAGTAAGGAAGGAAACCCATGATGGCTACCAGTTCCAGCAGCTTTGATCTGATCGTCGTGGGCAGCGGTATCGCCGGGCTTTCCGCCGCCGTCACCGGCGCAGAGCTTGGCCTAAAGGTCGCCGTGGTCGAACGCGCGCCGGAAGGCGAGCATGGCGGCAATACCCGCTATACCGAAGCCTATTTGCGCATGAAAAGCATGGACGAGGTGGCCGACGACTTCGAGAGCCATTTTGCCGCCAATGCCGGCGGCTATCCCGACCCAGGGATACTGCAGGAAGCAGCCCTGGATTACGAAAGCTGGTCATCACTGATGCGCTCCATGTGCATTGCCGATCCGGAGGTAATCAACGCCTTCGCCTCCGCCGCCGGCCCGACCCTGCGCTGGCTGGAAACGGCGGGCGTAAAGTTCGACTTCCTGCCAACCGCGTTCCTTACAACCACCACCACCCGCCTGCTGCCCGTGGGCGGCGGGCTGGCGTTGGTCGAGGCGCTGACGCCGGCGGCGAAGGCGGCTGGCGTTAGCTTCATGTTTTCCTGCACCGCGAAGTCTCTGGTCACCGATGACGACGGCAGCGTGATCGGCCTCAAGGTCAAACACGCCGGCGGCCGCCAGGAAACCCTGGCCAGCCGGGCCTTGGTACTGGCCAGTGGCGGCTTTCAGGGCAATGCCGAGATGCAGGCCAAATATCTGGGCCCAAGGTCGGTCAACCTGCGTCCCGTGGCCCGTGGCGGCCATTACAACAAGGGCGAGGGCATCCGCATGGCGCTGGATATCGGCGCCGCGCCCAACGGTGATTTCGGCAGCTATCATGCCGAACCCATCGACCCGCGCTCCGGCGTGCCGGAACCGGCGGTCTTTACCTTCCCCTATGGCATTTTGATCAACAAGGAAGGGCGCCGTTTTACCGACGAAGCGCCCGGCACGGTCGATGCCATTTATGAATCCGTGACCCGGCGCATCTATGAACAGCGCGACGGCATCGCCTATCTGATCCTCCATGCCAAGATCAGCGACGTGCCCAATTGGGAGCGCAGCCTGCGTTCGGACCAGCCGCCGATTTCGGCGGACAGCATCGCCGATCTGGCATCCCGGATCGAAGTCGATGGAGATGTCCTGACGCGGACCATCACCGAATACAACCAGGCCTGCCGGGCCGGAGAGTTCCGCGCCCTGGAACTGGATCATCTGGCGACCGAGGGCCTTGCGCCGCGCAAGTCCAATTGGGCCCGGCCGATAGATACGCCGGGCTATCTATGCGTACCGATCATTTCGTCGAATGTCTTTACCTTCGGCGGTCTGAAGGCGAATGGCCAGGGCCAGGTGCTGGACACCGACGGCGATCCGATCCAGGGGCTTTATGCGGCCGGTGAGACCATGGGGCTGTATTTCCGCGTCTACACCGGCTCGACCTCGGTCCTGCGCGGCGCCGTATTCGGCAGGCTGGCCGCGCAGCATGCCGCGGGGAACGGCGGCTGACAACAAAGGCCGGCGTCATTGGCCCTTGCCATGGCTATTTGATGGCAAAATCCCGCAGAACTTCCGGTTTGAAGGCCAGGCCGTGTCCCGGCCGCGCCGGCGGGCGCAGCATATTGCCTTCGGGCAGCACCGGCTCGAGCCAGAGGTCATCGAGAAAGTCGACGTATTCCAGGACGTCCGGGTTGGGAATGGCCGCCATCACCTGAACCATCAATTCGTGGAACAGGTGCGGTGCGATGCGGATGCCCTTGGCATGGGCCAGGGTGGCGATCCGGCGCATCTGGGTCAGGCCGCCGCGCATCATGTCCGGTTGCAGAATGGGAATTTTCGGATTGTCGAAGAACGGCGTCAGATCATAGTGGGTAAAGTGGCTTTCGCCACCGACCACGCGGGTCTTCAAGGCTTCGGCGATGCGGAAGTAACCGGCGAAGTCTTCGGCCACCACCGGCTCTTCCAGCCAATAAATGCCCGAGTCATCCAGGCGGCGGCCGACTTCAATCGCTTCATCCGCCGTCCAGCCCATGTTGACATCGACCATGATCGCCACGCCCTCGCCCAGGGCATCGCGCATGGCGGCCACGTTGGCGACATCGGTGTCATGGTCATACATATGGCCGGTCTGCATCTTGATGGCATCGAATCCCCTGGCCACATAGGCCTGGGCCTTTTCGATCATGCCGTCACGGCCCAGGCCGCGCCAGCAACCCGAGCCGTAGGCGGGGATGGGCCGGCTATCCTGGGCCCCGCCCCAAAGCTGGTGCAGCGGCAGGCCGGCCTGTTTGCCCAGGGCATCCCACAGCGCGATATCGATGGCCGATTGCGCGAAGACGGTGATCCCCATGCGGCCGACCCAATAGGTCGCCTGCCAGATATCCTGCCAGATCGCCTCCACCGCCCTGATATCGCGCCCCAGCACCACCGGCGTCACCAACTCCTCGATACAGGCTTGAATGGTCCGCAAGCCGCTGGACAGCACCATCAGATAGCCCATGCCGGTAATGCCCGAGGCGGTTTCGATCTCAACGACCAGAAGCTCCCGGGGGCGGTTGTAATCAGCGCTCCAGCGCGGCGGATCGGTGAAGGGAATCGAAAGACATGTTGTGCGGATATCCTTGACGATCATGGGCCGATTTCCTTTTCTGCCGCGGCTGTGCGTAAATGCAGAACCTGGGCCTGTGAATTATCTTAATTACGGGGATCGATGCTCCATGTTATTGCCCCGGCAACGCTTCGCAAAGCCTTGATTGAGCCCGGCATCTGTGGATAAATCAACCGAAGCAATTTGTGCAAGCTATTGAATTTACTGGTGTTTTCTTGTAATCTCCGCTCATCGGCCAAGCAGACGAGGGCGCCAGGGAATGAGTATCGCAGCCATGGATTCGGACGGCCAGGACAACAAAGCCGCGACCACCGCCACCAAGGGCGGGGCGGCCACCGGCATTCTGCCGTGCCAGGCCATTACGGCGCTGTGGCGGGATGGCGAGATCGCGGCGGCGCAGCCATTGCTGGACGGCCAGATCCAACCGTCCAGCCTGGATTTGCGCCTGGGCGAGGTTGCCTACCGGGTCCGGGCCTCGTTTCTGCCGGGACCGGGCAACGACATGGCGCAAAAGATCGCGCAATTTACCATGCATGCGGTCGATCTGACCCAGGGCGCGGTGCTGGAGCGGGGCTGCGTCTATATTGTTCCGCTTCTCGAACGATTGGCTCTATCGGAACGCCTTTCCGCCATCGCCAATCCGAAAAGCTCCACCGGCCGCCTTGATGTCTTCACCCGGTTGATCACCGACGGAGCCGGCGAGTTTGACCGGGTCGAGGCTGGATATCACGGCCCGCTGTATGCGGAAATCGCGCCGCGCACCTTTTCCATCCTGGCCCGCACGGGGGGCCGCCTAAACCAGTTGCGCCTGCGCCGGGGCGAACATCGGCTGTCCGATTCCGAACTGGCCCGCTTGCACCAACGCTCGCCCCTGGTCCATGGCGCGGCGGGACACGAAAACATCGCCGGCGGCATCGGCCTGACCGTTGACCTACAGGGCGCCGGGGAAGACGGCCTGATCGGCTACAAGGCGCGGCAGCACGCCCCGTTGATCGATATTGACCGGGTCGGCCATTACGATCCGGACGATTTTTGGGAGCCGATCCACGCCGGTACGGGGACCCATTCGGGCCTGGTCCTGAATCCGGATGATTTTTACATTCTGGCCAGCCGAGAAGCCGTCTCGGTGCCCCCAGATCATGCCGCCGAAATGGTCGCCTACGACACCCTGGTGGGGGAATTCCGGGTGCACTATGCCGGCTTTTTCGACCCGGGCTTTGGCTGGGCCGAGGCGGGCGGCGAGGGCACCCGCGCGGTCCTGGAAGTCCGCAGCCATGACGTACCGTTCCTCCTGGAACATGGCCAGACCGTGGGCCGCCTGGTCTACGAACGGTTAAGCTCGACCCCGGACCGCATTTACGGCCAGGATATCGGCTCCAACTATCAAAAACAGACCCTGGCCCTGGCCAAGCAATTCCGCCGGGGATAGATTTACCGGCCTGACTGAACGGCGCGCCGGGTATCCGCGATGGTTGCCTTGGGATAGGGGCGTCGAAATCCAAACGGGGAGGATGGGAAGATGCGTGAATTCGAGACGGATATCAAAACCGATGACGGCAACATGGATGTCTTCGTTTGCCATCCGGAACAGGATGGCCCGCACCGGGCGGTCATTCTTTACATGGATGCGCCGGGCATGCGCGAGGAACTGCGCGATATGGCCCGCCGCATCGCGACGGTCGGCTATACGGTCCTGCTGCCGAACATGTACTACCGCACGGGCCGGGAGGGACATTACGGCTATGATCTCTCGCGCATTCGCGATGATGATGAGCAGCGCGCCAAGATGTTCGAGGTCATGAACACCCTGACCAACGCCAGGGTCGTCGCCGATACCAAGGGCATGCTGGACTTTATCGATCAATGCGACGCCGCCGCCGATGGCGCCATGGGCTGCGTCGGCTATTGCATGAGCGGGCAGTTCGTGATGTCCGTGGGCGCGGCCTATCCCGACCGTTTTGATGCCATTGCTTCCTATCACGGGGTCAAGATCATCACGGATCAGGCAGATTCGCCGCATCTTGTGGCCAACAAGATCAAGGGCGAGGTCTACCTGGGCTTCGCCTCCGACGATCCCCATGTGCCGGAAGAGGAACTGGCCGCCATGCCCGGCGCCATGCAGGCGGCCGGGATCAGGCATACGATTGAAATCTACCCCGAAACCGAACATGGCTTTGTTTTCGCCGAACGTCCGGTCTACAGGAAACCGGCGTCGGAACGCCATTGGGAAACCATGCTGGCGCTGTTCGACCGCCGGCTACGGGCCTGATAGTCATATGGAATTGGCAGCGTGACATCTCCTGAAGCATCGGATTCCAAACCATCGGGGCGGAAAACCTTTCTGTATGCGGCCCTGACCGCGGTGGGGACGTTGCTGTTCGTTGCCGCCGCGGGTGAGTTCGTGCTGCGCCAGCAACGGGTCGCGATCGAGGACAGCGAAAAGCTGGAAAAGGGGCTGTTCAGTTACGATCCGCAATTGGGCTGGCGGCTGCAGGCGAACTGGGCCGGCAAGCACCGCCACCATGATTTCAACGTGACCTATCAAACCGGCGCAGACGGTTTTCGTGGCCGTTTGCGTAAGAGCGCCCAGCGGACCGCCATCATTGGCGACAGCTTCACCTTTGGTTTCGGCGTCGGGCCTGGGCAGGCATTCACGGCCCTGCTGGATGCGGCGGACAGGAAACGCGCCTATCGGAATTTCGGCGTACCTAGCTATTCCACCGATCAGGAAGTCCTGCTGATCGAGCAGTTGTTGCCCCGGTACCGGCCCGGGACAGTATTGCTGGCGGTCTATCTGGGCGACGATCTGGCCGACAACATGCGCCCCTATCCCCTGCGCCTAGACAACGCCAAGCCTTACTTCGAACCGTCCTCGACCGGGCTGGAACTGCGCAACGTCCCGGTACCGCGGCAGCGCAAACCATCCAGTGAACAGAGGGTGGATTTACACAAGGTCATATTGGCGGGATCCGGCGTGCGCCCCGGTTTCTGGAAAGGGATGCTGGGTGAATCCGAAACAACCCGGCGCCTGGGTCTGAACCAATCGAAAAAGATCGATCTGGGCGATCATTTTCAGCGCAATCAGGTCCTACCCCTGGCGCTGTTTCAGGCCCTGGTCCGCCGCGCCAGGGCGGCCACAGGCGGGCAGGACGCCAATCTCGGCCTGATCCTGCTGCCGGGCCCTGACTTCGTACAGGACCCCGACGGCATCGGGGCGCAATACCAAGACCATCTGCGCCAAGCGATCGTCGCCTGGGCCAGGGCGGAAGCGTTGCCGGCACTGGATGCGGCGGAGGAATTGCGCCGCCGCTATCAGAACGGTACCCACGGCGACTATTACGAGAACGAAGGGCATCTGACCGCGCAAGGACACAGCGCAGTCGCGAAGCTACTGGCCCCCTGGATCAACGCCAATTTCGCCGCCAAGGGCAAAACGAATTAGCCACTGTCGGACGGTCTAAGAGGCGAAGGGGCGGCGTACGGTTTCTTCGTCGAAGGCGCCGGTGGCAGGCAGGAACTTGACCATGCGCGAGCCCCCATCGCCAAAGCGGTTCTTGCGCAGATTGACCGATATCGAACGGCTTTTCGTGATCAAATCATCCGGGTGCGTGTAACTGCCCTGAGAGGACGGCCGCTCCACATTGACCAGGAAGGTTATGGTATCGGCTGAATATTCCAGATCCGAGGTACCCTCCAGACTGACCAGCACCGCTTCTCCCTGGTGCTGCCGGTTTTGCGATGAGATGGCCAGCACGGGGCTGTCCAGGCTGAGCGCCAGACGCCGCATGGCGGTCGTCAGCTTGGCGATTTCATGGCGGAATTCCGAAAACTCCCGGCTGCCCGCGGCCCAGATCTGCAGGTAATCGACAATCACCAGGATCTTGTCCTGTTCGCTGGCGGCGATCATCTCCCGGGCCAGATCCTCCGCCTTTTCGTTGGGCAGTTCGGGATCGGCCTCAACCACCTTGATGCGGGAAAAAGTTTCCGCATGCGCCTCCGAGGCAGCCTTTAGAACATCTTCCCCCAGCCGGCCGTCTATCATATCCCGGCAGTTCAGGTCAGCTTGCTGGCACAACAGCTTCAAGACCAGGAATTCCGCCTGCAGATCGAAGCTTAGATACAACACCGGAAATCCGGCCGCCGCGGCAACGGCCGCGTTGGACAGGGCAAATGAGGTCTTGCCGCTGCCGGGCTCCCCGGACAAGAGGTGCAGGCCACCGCGCCAGCCACCCATGTTGTTGTTGAGAAACTGAAAGGCAGATGGGATGACCTGGGGCGCCGTCTCCGGGCTGCTGTACAGGCGCTGCATCTTTGGCAGATGGTCGCCGGCCGTCGACACCTTGGTCGCCAGCGGCGTCGCCGATTCCGCTGCCGGAGCCGTCGCCGCATGGGACTGCGTCATGCCCTCGCCCATGGCATCCGGCCGCGGCTTTACCGGTTCATTCATCAACGAAACCCTTAGACCGCCGTGCCGCCAACGGTCAGGCCGTTGATCAACAATGTTGGTTGGCCGACGCCCACCGGCACGCCCTGGCCGCTCTTGCCGCAGGTGCCGACGCCGGTATCAAGGGCCAGGTCATTGCCGATGCCCCCCACCTTGGTCAGCACATCCGGCCCATTGCCGATCAGGGTCGCGCCCTTCACGGGCGCGCCGATCTTGCCGTCCTGCAACTGGTAGGCCTCGGTACAACTGAAAACGAATTTGCCGGAAGTGATATCGACCTGACCGCCGCCAAAATTGACCGCGTAGATGCCATTCTTGACGCTTGCCAGAATTTCACCCGGGTCCTGTTCGCCGGCGCGCATGAAGGTGTTGGTCATCCGCGGCATGGGCATGTGGGCAAACGACTGCCGCCGGCCATTGCCGGTCTCCGCCATGCCCATGAGCCGGGCATTCAGACGATCCTGCATATAGCCTTTCAGAATGCCGTCCTCGATCAAGGTGGTGCATTCCGTTGGCGTACCTTCGTCATCCACCGAGAGCGAGCCCCGCCGGC
>JASLLM010000171.1 GCA_030747035.1 Alphaproteobacteria bacterium
ATGAAGCTCTGCGCGACGAGATCCTGGCCGATCTCCAGGCCACGCTGCCCGTGGATATTGTCCTGTTGAACATGCATGGCGCCATGGTTGCCGACGGCTATGACGACTGCGAAGGCGACCTTTTGCGCCGCTGCCGGGAGATCGTTGGCGCGGAGGCGGTGATCGGCGGCGAGCTTGATCTGCACTGCTCCATCACGCCCGAGATGTGCGCGGCGGCGGATGCCCTGATCACCTACAAGGAATATCCCCACATCGATACCAAGGAACGGGCGGAGGAATTGTACGCCCTGTGCCGCGATACCAAGCTGGGCAAGGTAACATCGCTGACGGCAGTTTACGATTGCCGCATGGTCAGCACCTGGCGCACCCCGGTGGAGCCCATGAAGGCGTTTGTCGCACGCATGCAGGCGTTGGAGGGCGAGGACGGCATCTTGTCGATTTCGTTCGCCCATGGTTTCCCCTGGGGCAATGTGCCCTGCGTTACCGCCCGCATGCTGGTGATCGCGGACGGCGATACGGCCAAGGCGGCCGCGTTGGCCCGGCAATTGGGCCAGGAAATCTGGCAACTGCGCCAGGAAACAGCGCCGGTGATGACAGACTACAGGGAGGCGCTTGGCCGGGCCGCGGCCGCCAAAGCGGGGCCGGTGGTCGTGGCAGACGTGGCAGACAACGCGGGCGGCGGCGCGCCATCGGATTCCACGTTTCTGTTGCACGAAATCCTGAAGCGCGGCCTGGGCGACAATATTTCCGGTCTTTACTGGGATCCGCTTGCCATCCGCCTGTGCAAGGAAGCCGGCACCGGCGCCCGCCTTAATCTGCGCATCGGCGGCAAATGCTGCCGCGAATCCGGCGCCCCGGTGGACCTGGACGTTACTGTGAAAGGCATCATCGAGAACGCCACGCAACCGTTTGGCCCGGTGACGCAGCAGATGGGCGATGCGGTCTGGCTGCAAGCGGCGGACAACGTCAATCTGGTCCTGAATACCATTCGCGGCCAGACCTTTCACCCGGATGCGTTCGCACAGTTCGGCATCGATCTGTCCGCCCTACAGATCATCATTGCAAAGTCCTCGCAGCATTTTTATACCGGTTTCGCCCCCCTCGCGGCGGAAGTGATCTACGCCTCCTCTCCCGGCACCTTGAACATGGACATGGCCACGATCCCCTTCACGAAGCTGAAGACGCCGTTCTGGCCAAGGGTCGACGATCCCTATGACGGCTAGGCCTTGATGATTTAGTATGACCGCGATCCGGTTTGAATCCTCTTTGGAGGACGACCCATGGTGCAGCGGCAAGGTAATCCGGGGCAGGACCGTCTTCGCAAGGCCGTCCGCCAGGCCTATCTGGCGGATGAAGCCAAGGCCGTCCGTCGGCTGATCGGCGAGGTGGAGCTTTCCCCGGCCGCGCGGACACGCATCGAAGCACGGGCAAAGGGACTGGTCGAACAATTGCGCCATGCCAAGCAGCCGGGCGTAATGGAAACCTTTCTTGCCGAATATGGCCTTAGCACCCGGGAGGGCGTGGCCCTGATGTGCCTGGCCGAGGCGCTGTTGCGGGTGCCGGACAACCTGACCATTGATGCCCTGATCCGGGATAAGATCGCGCCGGCGGATTGGGGCCGCCATCTGGGCCAATCCGGTTCGCCCATGGTCAACGCCTCCACCTGGGCCCTGATGCTGACGGGCAAGGTGATCGCGGCGGAAGAGGCCCAGCAATGGGATATCGCCGCCATCATGCGCAGCACCATACGGCGGATTGGCGATCCGGTAATCCGCAATGCCGTGGCCCAGGCCATGCGCGTGTTGGGCCACCAGTTCGTGCTGGGCCGCGACATTGGCGAGGCCGTGCAGCGGGCGGGGGAAAACGAAGCCAAGGGCTACACCCATTCCTACGATATGCTGGGCGAGGCCGCCCATACGGCAAACGACGCCAGCCGCTATTTTCTGGCCTATTCAGGCGCCATCACGGCGCTGGCGGAACATAGCCGCCATGATCATGTCCGCGACAACCCGGGCATTTCGGTCAAACTGTCGGCCCTGCATCCGCGCTATGAAGTGACCCAGGGCGAACGGTCCGTGGCGGAACTGACCGGCCGCGCCGCCAGCCTGGCCCTGCTGGCGAAAAGCGCCAACATGGGCATCAATCTCGATGCCGAGGAAGCCGACAGGCTGGATCTATCCCTCGACGTGATCGCGGGCATCTTCTCCAACCCTGACCTGGTGGGCTGGGATGGCTTTGGCGTCGTCGTACAGGCATACATGCCGCGCGCACCATTCGTGATCGACTGGCTGCACGATCTGGCCGAACGCCATGACCGGCGGATCATGGTACGTCTGGTCAAGGGTGCCTATTGGGACAGCGAGATCAAACGGGCCCAGGAAGAAGGTTTATCCGGCTATCCGGTTTTCACCCGCAAGGTTTCCACCGATGTCTCTTTTCTGGCCTGCGCCCGGCGGCTGCTGCGATACTCGGACCGGCTTTACCCGCAGTTCGCTACGCATAATGCTCATTCCGTGGCGGCGATAATGGAAATGGCCGATGATTTCGAGGGCTTCGAGTTTCAACGGCTCCACGGCATGGGCGAAAACCTTTTCGAGTTGCTGCGCCAGGAAGGCGGACCGCCATGCCGCATCTATGCGCCGGTGGGTGTGCACAAGGACCTGCTGGCCTACCTTGTCCGCCGCCTGCTGGAAAACGGCGCCAACAGCTCTTTCGTGCATCAGGTTCTGGATACTGCTGTTCCAGCCGCCGAACTGGTCCGCGATCCCGTCACCTCGGCCCAGGGGCTGAAGCTGGTCGCCAATCCGCGCATACCCCTGCCCACCGACATCTATGGCCCGCGACGGCAAAATTCCAAGGGTTGGAATCTGGCGGACCCGCTGGAACTAAGTGCCCTGTTGGACCAGCGGGAAAAGTTCAAGGACAAGAGTTGGAGCGCCGCGCCGCTCGTGGGCGGCGTTACCGGCGCCGGCCAGGGCCGGCCGGTCCTGAACCCGGCAAGGGCGGAGGATGTTGTCGGCCTGGTACGCGAGGCCAGGGCGGCGGATGTCGAAGAGGCCTTGCGGCTAGCCAACGGCGCCGTGGAAAGCTGGCGCCGGGCCGGCACCACGGCGCGGGCCGCCTGCCTGCGCCGCATCGCGGAGCTGTACGAGGAACATGCGCCCGAGTTGATGGCCCTGGCCGCGCGGGAAGCCGGAAAAACCCTGATCGACTGTATCGGTGAAATCCGCGAGGCGGTTGATTTCTGCCGCTACTACGCCGACGGGGCGGAAGATTTCCTCGCCGATGGCGAACGCCAGGGGCGTGGCGTCTTTGTCTGCATATCGCCCTGGAACTTTCCCCTGGCGATATTTACGGGCCAGATCGTGGCCGCCCTGGTCAGCGGCAACGCCGTCATCGCGAAACCGGCGGAGCAAACACCCTTGATCGCGGCAAAGGCGGTTGCGCTGATGCATCAGGCCGGCATTCCGGTGGAGGTACTGCATCTGCTGCCCGGCGACGGCGCGGCGGTGGGCGGCGCCCTGGTCAGCAACGCCAGGGTCGGCGGCGTTTGCTTCACCGGCTCCACCGCGACCGCGCAGACCATCAATCGGGCCATGGCGGCGCGGGGCGACCCTGGCGCGCCGTTGATTGCGGAAACCGGCGGGCTGAACGCCATGATCGTCGATTCATCGGCCCTGCCGGAACAGGCGGTACGCGACATTGTCACCGGCGCCTTTCAAAGCGCCGGCCAGCGCTGTTCGGCGCTCCGGATCTTGTTCCTGCAACGCGATATCGCCGAGACATTGTTGACGTTGTTGCGGGGTGCCATGGAAGAGCTGTGCATCGGCGATCCCTGGGATCTGCCGAACGATATTGGCCCGGTCATCGACTTGGCGGCCAAGCAGGGCATTGCAGGGCATTGTGCCCTGTTGGAACGGGCCGGCCGCTTGATCGGGCAGACGCCATTCCCCAGCGATACGGCAAAAGATGACAATTTCGTCGCTCCCGTGGCTTTCACATTACAGGGCATGCGGGAGCTGAAAGAAGAAATCTTCGGGCCCGTCCTGCATGTCGTAACTTTCGAGGCGGAGGACCTCGCGCAGGTCATCGAGAGCATCAACGAACAGGGCTATGGCCTGACCCTGGGCATTCAAACCCGTGTCGACAGCCGCGTGCAGGATATCTGCGACCGGGCCCAGGTGGGCAATATTTACGTCAACCGGAACCAGATCGGCGCTGTGGTCGGCGCCCAGCCGTTCGGCGGCGAGGGTCTCTCGGGCACCGGCCCAAAGGCCGGCGGCCCCAACTATCTGGCCCGGTTTACGGAACGAGCGCCCCTGGACCGTCCCACGTCAGCGACCTCTCAAAGGACCTCATCCGGGAATGATAGGGATGCGTTGGCACGGGCCGTAACAGAGTCCCGCACGCGGCAGCCGGCATGGGAGCGGCAGCCAAACCGCCACGCCATGATCGGTGCGGCGGCTCAAAATGCCGCGACCAGCCAGCACGGCACGATCCTCGGACTTTTGCAATCGTTGCCGGCGGACTTGGATGACCCGGTCGACCTGCCCGGGCCGACCGGCGAGAGCAACCGCCTGTCCATCCATGGCCGTGGCGTGTTTCTCTGCCTTGGCCCCGATGCCAACCGCGTTTTGCCCCAGGCTGCGTTTGCATTGGCGCTGGGTAACGGCGCCGTCGTGGCCGCCGATGACGCCATGGCGGACGAGGTGAGATCATTTATGGAGGCATTGGCAACCGCGGGCGCGCCGCCGGGATTGCTGGGTATGGTCGGCACCGCAACGGCTGATGCCATCGCGTCGGCGGCGGATCTGGCCGGCGTCATTCGGGAAGGCGGCGGCGACGATCAGCGTGCGGTCAGGATCGCCCTGGCATCACGGCAGGGAGCCATTCTGCCCTTGGTCGACAGCCTATCGGACTGGCGGCCGCTGGTGCTGGAGCGCGCGCTGTCAATCGACACCACCGCCTCGGGCGGCAACGCCGCCCTCCTCGCCGCCGCCGGATCGCCGGATTGAGGCGACGTCAGACCGTCTCCAGCAGCTTGCGCATGCCTTCGCCGATGCGGGTCAGTCCGGCCTGCAGGATAAAGCGGTCCCAGCCGATGCAGAAATGGCGGACGCCCAGATCGATATAGCGCTTGGCCTGCTCCACCTCGCCGATCTCGATGCGCGGGGCAACGCCGTATTCGATGGACTTCTTGATCACCTGTTCCTCGAACGGGCGGATATCGTCGGTATGCATCAACCCAGGCTGGCCACGGGAAAAGCCGAAATCCGCCGGGCCCCACTGGGTCATGGCAACGCCTTTATCCCTGGCCATTTCCAGGATGGCGTCGATATTGTCCAGGGCGACGTTCTTCTCGATCATGATCGTGAAGACAAAGCTGTTCAGATCGTCCAGGTAATCGTCGGGCTGATAACCGGTCAGGGCCGGGCGGCGCAGCTTCACCCCCATATGGCCGCCCTTGTCGGGATTGTCAGGGGCAATAATGCGATGACATTCGAGCACATCCTCGACCGTGCGGATATCGGTGAACAGCACCGCCTTGAAACCGGCGCCCATGGCCGCCTGGGTCCAAAAGCCCTGGCTCTCCTGATCGGGCTTGATCATCAGGGGCAGGTTGGCGCATTGGCCGGCCCGGGCCAGATGGTACAGCGTCTGCATATCAAAGGCGGAGTATTCGGCGCAGTATTCGCCGTAGTCGAACAGCCCCGTATCACCGATGATTTCCGGGATGTCCGGGTCGGAGGAGAGAGAATGCGTGCCCATGGTGGCCGCCCCGGCAGCCAGTTTATCCGCCAGGCTGTTCTGCATGATCATGACGTGAATTCCTTGTTTACATTTAAAGCAGGGTCACCGGCTCTTCCGCGCCGCCATTGGCGGCGGAGACATAGCCGCTGTAAATAGTGGCGATGGTATCGGCGGCCAGCTCGTTATCGCTTTCCACGTCATCGCCATGGGCGGCAGCGCGGTAGAAGGCCTCGATTTCCTGGGGGAAGCCGTGGGAATGGTCTTCGTCCGGCGCGGTCAGGGCCCAGCCCTGTTTGGTGCCGATCTTCTCCACCACATAGACATCGTCGAACTGGCTCTCCACCGGATTATAGGTCTGCATCTGGTTCGAAGGATTGAGATTGCAAATTGTGCGGTGGTTGCCGGCGCAGACCTCCAGCCAGTTGTGCACGCCGCCCAGCACGATGTCGGAAGCGAACACCGTGGCAATGGTGCCGTCCTGAAAGGTGACATGGATCATGCCGAAATCCTCGATATCCACATAGTCGGCCCGGATGTGGCCGGTATCGACGAATTCCGGCAACTGGGTCAGGGCGTGGGCCCGCGCGGTGACCGTGGCCGGGCGGATCGATTTGCCAAAACGGGCCCGGCCCTCCACCTTCTTCAGATACAGCGCCGCCGTCAGAGGATGGCAGCCCTTGCCCAGCAAGGCGCCGCCGCCGGCCTGGTCCCAATGGCCATAGCTGGGAGCGTGGGAGCCGGAATGGGCCTCCTCCCCATGCATCCACAGGATCTGTCCCTTGGTCTTTTCCAGGATCTCCCGCTCCTTCTGGATGGTCGGAGCATAGACCCAGTTTTCCGCGTACAGAATGCGGGCCCCAGAGGATTCCCTGGATGCCGCCTCGGCCGCGCGCATGCGTTCGATGCTGGCCAGGGCGCCGGTACGGGCTTCGGTCATGGAGGCGGTCCGGCCGTCGAAGTCCGCCGCACCGGTACCGAAATATCCCGTCAGGGGCTTCTCCACGATGGGATAGATGCCGCGTTCCAGCGCCGCCACCGCCACCGGTTCATGCAGGGCGGGAGGAATGCAGACATGCAGTACATCGACCCGGTCCAGCAGGGGATCCAGCTCCGTGAAGGCCTCGATGGCATGCTTAGCGGCAAAGCCTTCTGTGCTTTCGCTGGTTCGTGCCTGGACGCCAATCACCTCCACATCGGCGCCATGCACGCGCCGGGCCGCCTCGATATGGAAACTGGCGGCGAAGCCAGCGCCGACAATACCCGTGCGTACCTTGGGCTTGCTCATGATCTCGATCCTCCTACAAAGACAACATGATGATGGTGTAGCCTATATTGCGATTCGCCGCCACGCAGGTTGCCATGACCATTGCCAGAAAATTTGATTTCGAAGTGAAACGCTCGACCCGGCGCAGGACTTTGTGCCTGCAAATTCGGGACGGCCAGGTCCAGGTCATGGTGCCGGCCCGCACTTCGCAGCGGCAGATCGCGGACCTGGTGGACAAGCATGGCCCTTGGATCGAAAAAAAGCTGCGGGAACAGGCCGCCCGCCCCAAGGCACCGCCCCGGTCTTACGAGGACGGCGAGGTTTATTGCTATCTGGGCCAGGAGCATCTTTTGAAAATTGTCGAGGGCCCACCGTGGCCGGCGGAATTCGCTGGCAATGAGCTAGTTGTAACGATACCGAAACGATATCAGGGCGCGGACAGGCAAGCCAAGATCAAACAGCGTCTACACGAGTTGTACCACCAAACCGCTCTTGAAGAGTTCCAGGCCAGGACCACGGCCTATGCCCAACGGCTGGGGGTCAGCCCAAGCGGGGTCAGGGTCAAGGCCTACAAGCGCCGCTGGGGCAGTTGCAGCAGCCGTGGCGAACATTCCTACAATTGGCGCCTGGTCATGGCGCCTGGGGCGGTGCTGGATTACGTCGTGGCGCACGAGGTGGCGCATCTGGTTGAACACAACCATTCCCCGGCCTTCTGGCGCATCGTCGAAGGCCTGATGCCCAATTACCGGGAGCAACAGGCCTGGCTGAAACTGAACGGCGGTACCCTTTCGATATAGATCCTAAATCGGGCCGGGGCCGTGCCACCAATGTTCGAACGGATTGGCATGCCTGATACGCTGGATGGTTTCCTCCGACACCCGCGGCAGACCGCTGGTTCCGACCACATCATTGACATTGGCCAGACCGGACAGGCTTTCCCCGACCTGGGAAAATGGGAAATCGGTGCCGAAGAATATCTTGTCGGTGATTGAATATTCCTGGGCCGAGATCAGAATGTTCCAGAATTGCCAGGGCCGGTAAAAGATCGCCGCGATCTCGCAATAGACATTGGGCCGCTTGCGCACCACGGTGATGCAATCCTCGTACCAGGGATGTCCCATATGGGCGCAGATGATCTTCAAATCCGGGAAACGCGCCGCCACCGGGTCCACGTGCAGGGCGCGGCCAAGGTCCACCGGCGCATTCACGGCAAACGTGGTGCCCATGTGCAGGGTCAGGGGCAGATCGTTGGCCTGGCAATATTCGTAGACCGGGGTCAGGCGCGGGTCCGACAGGGGCACGCCGTTATAGATCGGGCCATATTTGACGCCCTTCAGGCCCAGGGTCTCGATACTGTGGCGCAGTTGTTCCAGACAGTCGGCCTGGCGCGGGTCCACATAGGCGAAACCGACGAACTTGTCGGGATAGCGGGCCACGGCGTCGGCCACCGCGCCGTCATCGCCGTCGACCCCGGCGCTGTCGCGATAGCGGGGCGAAAAAATGATCGCCCTGTCCACCTCCGCCATTGCCTCATAGAGGGTTTCGGCGTCCGCCTTGAGACCATAATCGCCGTCCGAGCGCACACGGCGCATCTGTTCGGCATAGAGCGGCGTAAAGTGCCCCGGGTTCCAAAGGTTGACATGACAATCGACAATCATGGGCCGCACCTAAAATGACTTGCAACATGGCATAGCGGCATTGAACCTCGCACCCACGGCCCGCAATTGCTAGAGTGATCATAACGATCGACGGGAAATGGGGAGCCAACATGTCCATCACCACCGGCCTGCATCACGCTGCCTACCGCTGCAATAACTCGCAAGAAACCGTGGATTTTTATACCAACGTCATCGGCATGGATTATGTCATGGCGATCTCCGAGGATCGGGTGCCGTCGACCAAGGAGCCGGATCCCTATATGCATATTTTCTTCGAGATCGGGCCGGGCAGCTATCTGGCGTTCTTCGAATTGCCCAATTCGCCGAAGCAGGGCAAGGACCCCAACACCCCGGAATGGGTGCAGCACATCGCCTTCGCGGTGCCGGACATGGAGACACTTCTAGCGGCCAAGGCGCGTATCGAATCCCATGGCGTCGACGTTATCGGACCGATCGATCACAGTCTGTTCAAATCGATTTACTGCTTTGATCCCAATGGCCATCGCCTGGAACTGGCGACCAATACCGGCGGCCCCGAGATCTGGAAAAAGGCCGCCGAAGCGGCCCCCGCCATGCTGGAAGCCTGGAACAAGAACGGCAGCACGGGCGAACTGGGCGCTTGGCTGCATGCCAAGGAATTCGGCAAGGAATAGAGTTTATTCGCCCCGCACCAGGGCATTGATGCGGCCCAGGGCGTGGTCGTCGATGCCCATGGCCTGCAGCTCCTCAACAGCGGAGGCGACATAGTCGGGATTGGCGCCGGAGACCCCCTGGGCCCGGCGCACGGTCTCCGCCGCCTGGCCGTGATCGAGCTTGCCGGCATATTGCGGATGCCGGCGGTTGGCGCGGAAGGTCAGGGCATTGACCGCGCCGTCATCCAGATAGACCTGATGCAGAATGGCCTCGTAGCCATCGGTCACCAATTCGCGCCGATACAGATAATCGGCGACCTGGGCCTTGTCGGCGGCGGCG
>JASLLM010000172.1 GCA_030747035.1 Alphaproteobacteria bacterium
GACAGACCAGACAAAATAGCCTCAATCACCCGGAGAGAATGGGCGATCGTGTCATGACTTATGGCGACTGGTATAAATCAAACTTCCGCCAGATCGAACATGGTTGCGGCCAGAACTTGGACGCCTTGTTCGAAATCTTCCATCTCCATCGTCTCGTGGGGATTGTGGCTGCCCTGGCCGTTGCGCACCAGCAGCACCGCCGCCGGGATACCGGCCCGGGCGAAGACGGAGGCATCATGGCCCACGGTGGCGAACGGGATGGCGGGGATGCCCAGGCGCTCGGCGCTGGCATTCAGGGCTTCCCGGAGGGTCGGTTCCAGGGGAGTCGGCGATGATCCCACCGCTGCGCCCAAATCGAAATGCACCCGCCGGCGCTGGGCGATCTCGTCCGCCGCCGCCGCGAGCGCCCGGTCGAAGCGATCCAGGGTATCTTGCTTGGTGCTGCCGAAATTCAGGCTGAAACGGCATTTGCCGGGCACTTTGGTCAGGGCATGGTTTTCCGGATCCGTGAACAGCTTGCCCACGGTGAAAACCGCTGACGGGTCGTCGCCATCCTCGATCCCGTGCCATAGATCCTCCAGCCGCCGCAGCAGTTCCGCGACCGCCAGCACCGTATCCTGGCGCAGCCGGCGCGGCGTGGCGGCGGAATGCTGATAGGCGCCCCGGCAGACGGCATCGCCGTACCGAAGGTTGCCGCGAATCGCCGTGGCGATGCCCAGGGGCGTCTTTCGTTCGATCAGCAAGGGACCCTGTTCGATATGCAGCTCCAGGAACGCCTTGGTATTGGCGGCGTTGATGATCGGGCGCTGGCGCCAGATCGCTTCAACTTCCAGACCCAGATCGGCCATATGGGCCGCGATGGAGCCGCCGCTGTCCAGACGCACCAGGGCATCGAACTCGGGCCGCTCCATGGCGCCCACGGCAAGTCGCGCACCCACATAGGCGATACCGAACCAGACGCTTTCCTCGCACCGGGTGCCCATGGCGGACAGGCTGCAGGCCGGCACTAGGCCGGCCTGGCGCAATGCGGCCAGGGCAATCACGGCGGCGACGGCGCCGGCCAGGCCGTCGAAATTGCCGCCTCGTGAGACCGAGTCCAGGTGTGAGCCGCTGACAACACGGGGCGCGCCTTCATCCCGGCCCGGCAGTGTGGCGTAGGTGTTGCCGACGGCATCGACATGGGTCGTCAGGCCCTGTTGTTGCGCGACCTGTAAGAGAATATCGCCAGCCGCCTGGTCCTGGACGCTCCAGGCCGGGCGGGTCACGCCCTCGATGTCCCGGCTGGCGGATCGGACCTCGTCGAAAATCTTGGCCGCCAGCGGCATCAGGTCCGTGACGGCCTGTTGCAGCGCCGTTTGCGGTGCCACTGCCATGATCAGTCGTAGGAAAGCCGCTTTTGCACGCTGATCGGCCCGTTGGCGAGGATCTCGGCAATTTGCCGGCCCGCGCTGCCGTCGCCGAACAGTTCGGAACGGGGGAAGCGGCCATGGCTGATCTGCGTCCTGGCCTTGGCCTCGATATCGGCCCGGTCATAGGCGGCATGCAGGACGTTTTCGCCATGCTCCCGCCGTGCCTGGCGGGTGCCCACGTCAACCGTGGGGGTGCCCAGGTAGGCGCCTTCGCGCAGGCCCGATGATGAATTACCGATCAGGCAAGCCGCATTGGCGATCAGGCGGGCATAATCCTCCGGTGCGAAGTTGCGGTAGAAATGCAGCTTGCCGTCGCCCTTCTTCTCCCGGTGCATGCGCAGGCCCTTGGAAACATCGTCCGATCCCGCATCCACGTTGGGCCACAGCCAGGCGGTCTGCATGTCCAGCGCCAGCACGGCGGCCAGGGTCTCCTGCACCTGCTCGAAACCTTGGCCGAACTCCGTCGTAACGGGATGCTGCAGCACCACCAGATAGGGTTGGCTCGGGTCCAGCGTGGCGCCGACGCCTTTATTGCTGGCGAATAAATCCGGCGGCAGGGTCAGGTCCAGATCGGCGATCAGATCGATGGCCGGACAGCCGGTCATATGCACCCGCTCGGCTTCCTCTCCCATGCGCAACAGATAGTTCCGGGCCAGTTCCGTGGCCGGGAAATGCAGATGCGCCAGCTTGCTCACCGCGTGCCGAACGCTTTCATCGATGGAACCGGTGACTTCACCGCCCTGGGTATGGGCGACGGGAATATTCATGTAGGACGCCGCGATCGCCGTGGCGATGGTCTCGAAGCGGTCCGCCACGGTCAGCACCACATCGGGGCGCAGATTTTCGAATTGGGTCGACAGATCCATGATCGCCATGCCGGTGGATTTCGCCATGGTGGTGGGATTTTCACCTTCGACGATGGAATAGACCGTGGCCGAGGGTTCGAAGCCGTCGGCGCGGATGTTGTCCACGGCGTGACCGAAACGGTACAGCAGAGCTGAGGCGCCGACGATGGTCTGCAACTCCAGATCCGGGTGCTCCTGGATCGCCCGCATCACCGACTTGATCCGGCCGTAGTTGGCCCGGCTGTTGACCACGACGCAGATCTTGCGCCGGGCTTTACTGCTGCTCATTCCAGATCCTCTAGACGCAATAGTCGATCGGCGGCCACATCCCGCGCCAGGGTGCGGCCCAATACTTCATCCAGCTTGTTGGCGGCAATGCCGGTGCCTGGCTTCTTGGCGGTCAGCATCTCCGCCGTCAGCACCGTGCCCCCGGTCAAGGCGCGGACCGGCGCCAGGCTTTTGGTGAACAGGCCGCGCATGGTTTCCAACTCGTCGGCGACCATGTCCTTGTCCACCGGGTTGGCATCCATCTCGGCAAAGGCCGCGCGGGCATCAGCCACCTGACGAAATTGGTCGAAGGTCAGGGATGCGGGCACGTCCGGGCCGAACAGGCCGCGGTCGAAGGTCACATGCACCTCGATCATATCGGTGCCACGGGCCAGGGCGGCCAGGCTGGGGAACGGGCTGCCGCTGTGATCTGATAAACCAACGGGGCAGCCGTGCGCCGCCCGCAGTTCATCGATCACGTTCAGGCCGACCGCATCAAGGGGCGTGGGATAGCGGGATGTGCATTGAAACAACGCCAGGTCGACGCCCAGGGCGCGGATGCCGGCGGCGCTGTCGGCGATCTCGGCCCGGCGGCTCATGCCGGTGGATAGCAGGATCGGCCGGCCCGTGGCCGCCATGGCCGCCATCAGGTCGGTGGATTTGTACTCGCCGGAGCCGATTTTCCAGGCCGGATGATCCAGTTTGGTCAATAGTTCCACCGCCGCGACGGAAAAGGCGGAGCTGAGAAATATCAGGCCCTTTTCTGCCGCGTGCCCGGCCAGGCCGGCCCATTGTTCGGCTGTGAATTCCATGCGCTGCCAATAGTCGTAGCGGGTGGCGTCCTGTTTCGAGAATTTGACGCGGAATTCCTCGTCCAACGTGGACTCGGCGGCGGCAATATGGGTTTGGAACTTGATGGCATCGGCCCCGGCGGCGGCGGAAGCATCGATAAAGGCATGCGCCGTGCCCAGGCTGCCGTCATGGGCCTGGCCCACTTCGGCGATCAACAATGGAGGGGCGCCGTTGCCCACATCACGGTCGCCGATCTTGATGCCAGTGATGCTCATGTGGTTCTCCATTCCGGCACTTCGCCTTCTCCCAAGTCCCAGAACAGCCCGGCCATGATCTGCAAGCCTTCCCGCAATACCGGCTCCAGCGCATGTTCGTTGGGCGCATGCTGGGAACAGGCGGCATAGGAATGGGGCACCCATATGGTTGGCAAACCAAGCGTCTCGGCAAAAACATCGTTGGGCAGAGAACCGCCCAGGTTGGGCAGAATAGTGGGCTCCACCCCGGTGGTCTCGCGCAAAGAGCCCCTGGCCCATTGCACCCACGGGTGATCGGGCAGCAGCCGCGAGGCGCGCATCACAAAGCCCTCGTTCCTTTGTCCCACGGCGACATCATGAAAACCGTGGGCATCCAGATGGGCCCGGATCGCGGGCAGGAAGGTGGCCGGGTCCCGGTCCACGGTAAACCGGATCTGGCACCAGGCGGTGGCGTCGGGGGGAATGGCATTGGCCACCCGGTCCGGATTGGCAACTTTCATGGCCAGGACTTCGAAGGCGTTCCAGGCGAATACCCGCTCCGTCGGGGTCAGGCCCGGCTGACCCCAGTCTTCCTCCACCGCCGGACCTTCCTGACCGCCGCCCACCTTGACCTTGGACAGCACCTGACGGACGGTGCTGGGAATTTCCTCCGGCCGCAGTTCGGGTACCAGAATTTCGCCCTTCGGGCCGACCAGAACCGCCAGGGCATTGGCGATACGTGTACCGGCATTGGAGATCAGGCCGCCCCAGTTGCCCGAATGATGGGCGCCCTCGCGCAAATCGACGGTCAGTTCGAAATTCAGGGCGCCCCGGCTGCCCATGAAAAGGGTCGGCTGGTCCGGCGCCAGACGGGGGCCGTCGGAGGCGATCAGCAGATCGGCGCGCAGTTCCTTTCGGTGCGCGGCGGCGAATTCCGCCAGCCCGACCGAGCCGACTTCCTCGGACATTTCCAGCAGGATCTTGCAGTTGAAACCAAGCCGCCCGCGCACCGCCAGTACCGCGGCCAGGGCAGCGATATTTATGGAATGCTGGCCCTTGTTGTCGGCGGTACCACGTCCGTACCAACGTTCGCCATCCTTGACCATGGTCCAGGGGTCACGGTCATCCCGCCAGTCACCTTCGAATCCACGTACCACATCGCCATGGCCATAGCTGAACAACGTGGGCAGATTGGGGTTTTCCAGCCGCTCCGCCACCAGGAACGGACCGCCGCGCGCCTCGGGATTGGGATGGATCGTCACCGTGAAGCCCAGTGCTTCCAGTGTCGGGGTCATTTCCTCGGCGAGATAACGGTCGAGTTCGGGGCGCATCTCGCGCACCTGGGCCGTGGACTTGATCGCCACCCGGCGGGACAGATCCTCGAAAAAGGCGCCGCTATCGAAATGGTCCGCCGCTTTGGCAATGGCTGCGTCTCGGGTCATGCTGTGCCCTCTATTTCTTGGCGGCCAGTAAAATAGTGGAGCCGTCTATAGCGCGCCTTACAGCACCCGGGCAATGCTGTTCGACGGCACCTTCACCCTGACTTCCCGGCCCAGCAGGCTCAACAGGATTACCACCCGCTCGGCGTCGCTGCGGCGTTCAAACAGACCAACGTGATCAGCCATGGCGCCGCTTTCCAGCCTGACCTGATCGCCGGGGACCAAACGGTTTGGATCAAGCAATTGCACGTTGCCGGCCTCGTCTTCCCGGCCGCGGATTTCCTCGATCACCGCATCGGAAATTAGGCCGGGCCGCTCGCCGAAACTGACCAGACTGACCACACCAGGCGCGGTATTGATGGAACGCCGGCCAGGCGCGCTCGGGTCGGCGGAGACGAACAAATAGCGGGGAAACAAGGGGGCATTGACCCAGTCGGTCTTGCGGGCGTGGCGCCGCTGCTTGCGATATTGCGGCAGATAGACCTCGAAGCCCCGCTCCCACAGGTTGCTGCGCGCCCACAGCTCCATGCGGGCGTGCGTATAGACCGCATACCATTGAGCTGAAGGCGGGGTCATGACGGGGTCTCCGGGTGGTCTTTGTCCGCCGCTTCACCGGACGAGCCGTCTTGAAGCAGGGGCGAGGATATTTTCAACAATGCCGGCGCTCTTATCGTGTCCGGCGCAAATTTGCCAGCTAGTTTTTCGATAGCGCCCTGCGGATCCTTCAGATCACAAACCAGGATCATATCAAAGGCGGGTAATGAGGCCGGATCACGGACCAGATCCACGTGACGAAACCGGTTCGCCGTGGCCCGCTCGTCGGCCACGCCCACCACCTCCACCTCATGTTGCAGGGCGCACAAAAGTGCGATTTCCGATAGCTCTCCCGCGCCGACCAGGACAATCCGGCGCAGTCCCCGATCGGCGGCTTCGCCCAATAGCTGGTCGCATTGATTTCGGGCCCGCCGGTAGAAATCGAACGAGCGGAACAGGTAGTTCGCGGTGAGCCGGGATTTTTCGCCAAAACCCTTCGGTGTAAGGTAATAGGCATAGCGATTCGGCGGCGTCCGCCGTACCTTGACCAGGCCCATGCGGACACAGCGTTTCAGATATGCATTGGTCAGACCCAGGGCAATATTCAGGCGCGCCGCCAGGCCCCGCTGCGACAGGCTCTCCTCGCCGTCGACCGCGTGCAGCATTTCCATGGTGATGCGGGTTTCACTATCCATCCCTTCGGTGGATATTTCGCCCTCATCCAAGGTCTGTTCGCTGCTCATCCCGCGTCCCTGCACCGAATTCCGGCACCATGGCAAGGCTGGTGCCAACCGAATCGGTGTTCACGAGCTGAACACTACAGTGTTCACGCAATGAACGTCAAGAAAATTTCGTTACGGATGCGATTTAGCCGTTTAAAAGCAACGTTCCGGCCTGATCCATGGTGGCGCGGGCCATGGCCGCAAGGCTCGCATCGTCGGCGCTGCTTACCGGATGATCGATCACGCCGAAGGCATAGTCCGGCATGCCCAGCACACGGCACATCAACTCGGCCGCGCTGACGAACTGCGTCGTCATGACGCCAATGGCCGGGACCCCAAGGCGTTCCGCGGCTACCGCGTCATGCAAACTGCACGACGAGCAACTGCCTCAATCGCCAATGCCAGAGATGACCGCGTCCCATTGGGCGATTTCGGCCACGATGGGCGGGTCGGCGGGGGCGCTGTAGTTCGATTTCACCCGGATAACCACGTCCGCGACGCCAAAGTCATCCCGCAACATGCGATCCAGGTGCGAAAAATATCCCACCGTGCCTTCCTTGCCGTTGGAGATAAAGCCAACGGTCTTGCCCTGCAACGATGCCAGGCGCGGCGCGGGCTTGCCCAACTCCGCCGCCATCTCGCTACTCGGGTCCAACACACGCAATGTCATTGCGCTTCCTTTCCTGCAAATTTCATGGCTTTGGCGGCTCACAGTCGAGACAGACGCCGATGGCCATGGTCACCGCATGGCTCTTATGACCCAGCCAGGGCGGAATGACCGCCCCGAAGCCGCCCGCTGGACCGCCCGCCGCGATGACCAATAGCTGCTCCGGGCTATCCATGGCGGGATAGACCGTATCGCCCCGGTCCCGCACTACGGAACCCTTGCCCACATCGGCCCATTCCCGACGATGAATACGGGCGCGTTCGAAAATAAACTCGGAAATATCCGCCTTGCTCCAACCGGCTTTCTGCAAATGCTGGCGCAACTGTTGCGGCACGATGATGGCGTAGTTGCCGGGCCAGATGGAATAATGCCGCATGTTGGCGCGAATCTCGGCCGCGAAGGTCTCCAGGATCTCTTTTGGTTCGGTGGTCCATTCGTTCATGATCTGACGCGGCGCGCCGGCGGCCATGACGGTAACGGCGGAGGCTTCTTTCGGAATATCGTTCTGCTCCGCTAGGCTAAGCCAGGGATTGTCATCCTCATCCTCGGCCAGGCAATAACTGATCTTGCCCGGATGGCCGATGGTGGAGCGGTCAATGCCCCCTGGGCGGACGTCCAGCACGTTGATCAGGATCAGACGCAGGGCACGGCCAATGACCATGGTGGCACGGTCGCTGGAACCCAGCACATTGAAGGTTGGGTTGGCGGATAGTTCCTTGCTGATCGGTCCGTTCAGTACCAGCATGACGGCGCAGCCGCCGGTGCTGGCGGTGGCGCCATGGAGCAGAAATTCCTGTTGCAGCATAGCCGTCACCGCGGCCACCACTACCGGGAAATGCATGGGCAGACAGCCCGCCATCACGGCGTTGATTGCCAGTTTCTCCGCCGTAATGGGGCGTTCGCGCACCGGCTCGACGCCGATCAATTGGTCGGGGGGCAGCATGGCCCATTCAAGGCAGGCCGCCACCGCCTCCGCCGTTGGCGGTACAACGGGCAGGCCATCGGTCCAGCCGTTGGAGTGATAAAGCTCCTGCATGGCGGAGAAATCCGCCGCCTCATGAACTTTCGATGCAAGTTGCACGGTTCCCTTTTCCCCCGCTATTCCTAGAGGCCCATTTCCTTGGCGATGATGTTACGCTGGACTTCCATGGCACCGCCGCCGATTTCAAACAGTTTGGCATCGGCGAAATGCATGGGCAGGCCGCTCTCAACACTATAGCCGAAACCGCCCAGAAGCTGCAGGCCTTGATGCGAGACCATCATGTAGGCTTCCGCGCCGGCGACCTTGGCCATGGAGGCCTCCCGGTGGCAACTGCCCTCATTCTCCAGCTTCCAGGCCGCGCGATAGGTCAGCAGCCGGGCACTGTCCACCGCCATCTGCATATCCACCAGCTTGTGCCGCACCGCCTGCAAGCGGCCCAGGGGGCGGCCAAAGGCGACGCGCTGATTGACGTACTCCAGCACCATGTCGATGATCCCTTGCGCCGCGCCGACACCGATAGCGCCATGGTAGAAGCGCTCATTATCCAAACCGCCCAGCAGCCCCTGCCAGCCATTGCCGCGGCCGCCGATAATGGCATCGGCCGGGACGTGCAGGTCGTTGAAGGCGATGGAATAGGTCGGGATCATGGCCATGCCCAGGGTCTCGATCCGGTGATACTCGATCCCCGGAAGCTGGCCGGGGTTTTCCACCAGAAACAGCGTGATACCTTCATGCTTTGGCTTGTCCGGGTCCGTGCGCGCCGCGATCACGGCGAAACCGGCACTTTCGATCTGGCTGTTGAACATCTTGGTGCCGTTGATCAGGTAAGAGCCGTCGGCCTGTTCCTCGGCCCGGGTGGCAATGGCGGCGGCATCGGAGCCGGCTTCCGCCTCGGTCAGGCAGAGGGCCAATTGCACTTCGCCGCGCACCACCTTTGGCAACACCAGATCCTTTTGTTCCTGCGAGCCGAAGCGGGCGATCTGCGGCCCGACAATGACGGCGGCCCGGCCGTAATGGGTCGACAGGGCGGAAGAGGCCCGCGACAGCTCCTCGACAAAGACCACCATGCCGGTCGGGTCGACTTTTTCCAGGCCGCTGTATTCAGGCGGCAGCAATAAGCCGAACACCCCCAACTCGCCCAGCTTCAGGAAGGTCTCGCGCGGCGGCTCCACCTTGTCGCGGACCCATTGCAGGATCTTCTCGCGCGGAAACTCCGTCTCGACGAAGCGCCGGGACATATCCTTCAATGCCTGATGTTCGGGGCTTAAACTGAAATCCATTGAACTGACCTTTGGCTGCGACTGTGTTTGCCATGTTATACCTTGGGTCATAGCAAAGAATCGAGGCGGGATCGGCGGGACAATGGTAAAAATCAACGGCGATAGGTTGTTGGAGGATTTGCGGGCACTGCGCGCCATGGGTGCGACGGGGACGGGCGTGGTCCGCCCGGCATATTCGGAGATGGACATGACTGCCCGGCGTTGGCTGGCCGGGCGCTACGAGGAAGCCGGACTGCAAGCGACAATCGACGGCGTCGGCAACGTGCTGGGCCGCTCGGGCAAGCCCGGCCCGGCCCTGTTGATCGGCTCTCATTCCGACACCCAGCCCACGGGCGGCTGGCTGGACGGGGCCCTGGGCGTGATCTATGGCCTGGAAGTGGTCCGCGCCCTGGCCGAGGATCCGGCGACC
>JASLLM010000173.1 GCA_030747035.1 Alphaproteobacteria bacterium
ACAGACCAGACAAAATAGCCTCAATCACCCGGAGAGAATGGGCGATCGTGTCATGACTTATGGCGACTGGTATTATGGTAAATATTGCTTGGGTTAATATCTGCCAGGAACTAAGTAAGGGGACGCTGCGCTAAGCCGGGATGGGGTTAAACTTCGGCATGCTGAAAATGGATAGTCTGGGTACCGGTCTGATTGTCAATCTGGCCCTATTGATCTGCCTGACATTCGTATATGCAGCATTGCGTCGCTGGCTACCGGCGGAACGGCCGCATGCCCGTTCCGTGGTAACCGGCATTTTGTTTGGGGCCATCGCGCTCCTGGGCATGCAAATTCCGGTTCAATTGGCGCCTGGCATCATCCTGGACGGCCGCAATGTCTTGCTGGCGCTGGCCGGGCCCTTTGGTGGCGCCGTTGCCGCCGCGGTCGCGGCCGTATTGGTTGCGGGCTATCGGCTTTATCTGGGTGGTTTTGGCGCGCTGGCGGGGATCGGATCGATTATTACCGCGGCCTTGCTTGGCGTCATCGCATTGCGCCTGCGAGAAGATCGCACCGACAGGGAAATTCTGCCCTTCTGCTTTCTTCTTGGCCTTGCCGTTAGTGCCGCCAGTCTGCTCTGGATTTTTGCGCTGCCGGATTTTCAGCTAGCACTTGGTCTGATCAAGAAATTGGCGCTGCCCATTATGATCGGATTCACGGCCCTGACCATGCTGCTGGGTTATTTCCTGCATCAGTATGACGGTTTGCGCCGGGGCCTGGCGGAGTTGGCTGTGGCGAGGGAGGATCTGAAACAATACGGGGAAGCCTCGGGCGAATGGTTCTGGGACCAGGATGCGGATCTGCGCTACATACAGAGCCCATTGGCCAACGCGCCGGATGAGAAATATGATCCCGCGCGCCTGTTCGGCGCTACCCGTTGGGAACTGGCGGACGCGGACCCAGACACGGACCAGCTTTGGCATGAGCATCGGGCTGATTTATTGAACCGGCGGCCTTTCCGGGATTTCGAATATTCGACTCGGGATCGTGATGGCGACAGACTTGTGATCCGCACCAGCGGATTTCCGATCTTTGACCGTTTCGGCACCTTTGCCGGATATCGCGGTACCTCGCGCGATGTCACGAATGAGGTTCAGCAAAAAGAAAAGGCACTGGCGGCGCAGACCATGCTGACCAACGCCATCCAGGGCCTGGGCAGCGCCATCGCGCTTTATGATGCCGATGACCGGTTGGTCGCCTGCAATGATTTCTACCGCGAACTGGCCCAGCCGCGTGCCGATGTACTGGTTCCGGGTACGCCGTTCGAGACCATCGTGAGGGTTTTGGCCAGGTCCGGTGTGATACCATTCGACGACGAGGCCGATGAAGCATGGGTGCAATGGCGCCTGGCGAAGCATGCCCGTCCATCGGAGCCGCTGGAAATGCGGCGCCCGGACGGGCGCGTCTTTTTGCAGCATGAACAGCGCCTTCCGGGCGGTGAAACCATATTGGTCCTGTTCGAAATCACCGAACGGGAGAAAGCCGAGGAGGCATTGCGCGAAAGCGAGGAACGATACCGCACATTGACCGTCGGATCGTTGCAGGGCATCGGTATTATCCAGGAAGACAAAATGGTCTTCGCGAACGACGCGCTGGCGAAATTGCTCGGCTATCGCAAGGAAGAGATGCTTGGCGCGGACGTCAACGATTTCATCATGCCAAAATACAGGGAAATGGTGGGCGCCCGCCGCAATGAGAGGCTAAGGAACCGGTCCACGCCGGAGCACTATGACTTTCAGGCGCGGCACAGGGACGGGCACGGCATTTGGGTTGACCAGTTGGCGCAGACGCTGATCTGGGAAGGCCGTCCGGCGACCCAGGTTTCGATCATCGATATTTCTCAGCGCAAGGCCGCCGAGGTCGCGGTGATTGCCGCCAAGGAGGAGGCGGAGCAGGCCAATCGCGCCAAATCTCAATTCCTGGCCAATTTCTCTCATGAACTGCGTACGCCGTTGAATGCCATCATCGGCTTTTCTGAAATTATGCAGCAGAAACTGTTCGGGCCCTTGGGCGATGAACGCTATGCCGACTATGCCAACGATATTCACCAAAGCGGCGAACATCTGCTGTCCCTGATATCCGATATTCTCGATCTTTCGCGCATTGAGGCCGGTCAGCTGGATCGGGCCGAGCAGATATTCGAAGTCGACCCCGTGGCCGAGGACTGCGTCCGTCTGTTAAGCAGCCGGGCCGAAGACAAGGGCGTGACGATCGACCTGCACCTTGGGGCTGAAGGTGCCCGGCTGCGGGCCGACGAGCGGCAGCTGCGGCAGGTCCTGTTGAATCTGCTCTCCAATGCGGTCAAATTTACCCGCGCGGACACGACCGTAACATTGTCGAACGAGATCAATGGCGACGGCAATTTGTGCTTCCATATCAGCGATGCGGGTGCCGGCATGACCGCCGAGGATATTGAGCGGGTGCAGCAACCCTTTATCCGTCTGGAAAGTGCATTGACCAGTTCAGAAGAGGGCACCGGCCTGGGCCTCGCCATCACCAAGCGCCTGCTTGAAAGTCATGGCGGCAGTTTACAATTGAACAGCGAAGTCGGGGCGGGCACCACGGCGGCCGCCTGTTTTCCAAGCTCCCGCGTGGTCCGCTAGGTGCGTATTTAGGGCAGGGGGGGTAGCTCATCCGGTGTGGCGGCGCGGGCGGCGTCCTTGCTGCGCATGTTGAAGCGGGGACTGTCATCGAGATAGCTGTGGGGAATGATCATAACATTGCCGGCCACCATGTTGACGGCGGCGAAGGTGGGCGGCTCGTGGACACCCTGGGTCACCGGGTCGCCAAATTTATAAACGAACTGATGTACCGTTGAATGCTGGCTTGATATGGGAATGCCCTGCCAACTGCCGTGCAGGGGCCGGTGAACATGGCCAAAAAAGACATGCTTGATCCGGCCGGCGACCAGTTCCGCCAGGACCTTGCCGCCCGAGATGCGAAGCGGCGGATGGTGCAGAAACAAATAGCAGTTGTCGCCATCGTGGCGCTGCAGTTCGCCGGCCAGCCAGTCCAGGCGCTGTTGGCAAAGCAATCCGGTAACCTTGCCCTCGTCCAGGGTATCCATGACGATGAAGTGGTTATCCTCGACCGTGAAGGCATACTGGATGAAACCATTGTCATCCACCGGCACCTGGTCAAAGACCTGGCGGAAGGCCGCCCGGCGGTCGTGATTGCCCATCAGCAGATAATGTGGCTTTTCCAGCTCGCCGAGGATCTCGCGCAAGGCTTCGTATTCCGCCTCACCGCCCCGGTTCGCCAGGTCCCCGGTCATCACCACGAAGGCTACATCATCGAAATCCCGGTTAATGCAGCTAATCGCCGCGTGCAAACGGGCATGCGGTGACAGACCATACAGCGGCTGATCCTTGGCCGTGATGTGCAGGTCTGTCATATGGATGAAGCGCATGGCGAACCCGTCGTCAATTCTGTGATGAACCCCAAGTGTCGATGCAACTCTATGCAATGGTCCGGCTATTGTCGATGGCGCTCAGGATTTCGTCAGAACCTGCCGGCGATAGTCAAAGACCTGTTCCATGCTGGTCAGATTATTGCCCAGTTTGGAGTGATTGACCGGTGTCAGATTTACCAGTTTGAGTACCCGGCGCAGTATCTCGCCGTTCGAGACATCCGCATCGATCACGTTCAGGCAACCAGGGTCCTGTTCGAAAGCCCGCGCCGATGCCAGGCCGCCATAGCTGGCCCAGGCAAGCAGCATCCGGTTGGTGCCGTCATGGGCGACGAGGAGCAGGTTGCGCCAGCCCGGTTCCAGGAACAGCGCTTCCAGGGCGCCGGTAACCCGGTCATAAAAGTCCTGAAAGACATCCCCACCGGCGAAACGCGCACCGGGTTCGTGGGCCGCATCCATGCCGAAGATGAACTCGGCATCGATCTGCTCCCGGGATCTGTCGCCCATGGGGCCGGAGCGGATTTCCTTCAGATCCGAAATCTCCTCCAGCTCCAGGTCACGGCCAGCTAAAACTCCCTGAGCTGTTTGCATGGTCCGGGGCAGGCCGGTGGAAAGGGCACGGTCAAAAGGCACGTCGGCCAGCAGCTCCCCCATCGCGGCCGCTTGCGAGCGGCCCCGTTCCGTCAGGTCGACGAATTTCGGATGTACCGCCCGTCCATCGGAATCGAAATAGCGCACTTCGCCATGGCGCATCAGATAAATGCGGCGGCGTCCCGTCGTGCCGTCAAGGGCGTCACTCATGCTGGATACTCCATGATCTGTGTTCATTCGGGCATGGCATCGGGCGGGATCACGGCGCCCGGGTACTGGATAACCTGGGCCGCCAGCCGATGGCCGGCCCAGGCCGCTTCGCCCGCCGTTTCGCCCTGCAGCCGGTGATAGAGATAGGCGGCATTGAAGCTGTCGCCGGCGGCGGTGGTATCCACGGGGGCAATATCTTTCTGCGCAGCAATGGTTTCCCAATTGCCGCCGAGGCTTTGCAGGCATCCCGCCGCGCCGTCCTTGAGGCAAACTTCACCAACGCCCAGATCGGCAATCCGCTGGGCCGCGCTTTCCAGGTCCATGGCGCCATGCAGGGCACATTCGTCGTCCAGACTGGGCAGGGCAACGTGGCTGCGGCGATACATTTCGTCCATGCTGCGCCGGGCCGCGCGTTCATCGGGCCAGCCCCGCGGGCGGTAGTTGCAGTCAAACGCGATGCGGGCGCCGGCGTCGGCGGCATCGTCAAGGGCACTGAGCAACTTGGCCCGGTCCGCGACGCTGAGGATCGAAAGCGTAATGCCCGATAGATAGATCAAGTCGTACTCACACAAGGCCGTGGCCAGGTGCTTGCCGTTCTCCCCCTGCATCATCTCGCGCGCGGCGGCGGCGCTGCGCCAATAGTGAAAGCTGCGTTCGCCGTGCCCGTCGGTGCGAATTGTATAGAGGCCCGGCAGGCGGCCGGGCAGGCGTGCCACCCTGTCCGTGTTGATGCCTTCCCGTTGCCAGAATGCCAGCATTTCATCCGAATAGGGATCGTCGCCCAAGGCCGTCAAATAGTCGACACTGATGGCGTCGTCGCGGGCCAGCCGGGCCAGATAGACCGCCGTGTTCAAGGTGTCGCCACCATAGGCCAGCGCCAACCCGCCGTCCGGGCGGTTACTCAGCTCAATCATACATTCGCCGATGGTGGCGATTTTCATCTCGTCCGTCATGCTGGCGGGACTATAGTATCGGGCCAGGTAACAGGCAATGAGAGGCGGCGGCGGGTGATGACGGAAATTACCATCGAACAGGTGATGGGCCTGGCTCCGGTCATTCCCGTGCTGACCATTGAACGGGTGGAGGATGCCGTTCCCCTGGCCGAGGCCCTGGTGAAAGGCGGCCTGTCGGCGTTGGAGATCACCCTGAGAACCGATGCCGCCCTGGCGGCGATCGAGGCGATTGCCCATGGCGTGCCCGGCGCGGTGCCTGGTGTCGGTACGGTAACGGCCATAGAGGACTTCGCCAGGGCCCGCGCGGCGGGCGCCTGTTTTGCTGTTTCGCCCGGTTGCGCCCCGGATCTGGTGGAGGCCGCCGAAGGCATGCCGTTTCTGCCCGGAATCGCCACGGCGAGCGAGGCGATGGCAGCCCAGCGTGCCGGTTTGCGGTTTCTGAAATTCTTCCCCGCCGAGGCCATGGGCGGACGTTCGACGCTGAATGCCCTTGCCGGACCCTTCGCCAGCCTTATCTTTTGTCCCACCGGTGGGATCGGACGTGACAATGCTACCGGCTATCTGGCCCTGGGCAACGTTCGCTGCGTCGGTGGCAGTTGGGTTGCCCCAAGGGAGGCGGTTCGAAAAGGAGAATGGAGTGTGATCGAAAAATTGGCGGCGGAAGCCGCCACTTTGGCAGTCTAGACCACCAATTGTGAATTGGTGGCCATGGTTGCAAATGAAACTTTGCCGGTTCCAATGCTTCGACATTCTTGGCAGAATGATCATGAAATGAGTCGTAGATCTTAAATAATAAGAATTGGGGAGGCTCGCATGCGTACTATCCTGGTACCCTTCTGTGATGATGACCGGGCGGAGGCTGCTTTAAGAACGGCCCTGCTGGTTGCGCAAACCTACGCTGGCCATGTTGAGGGCCTGCATGCCTGGCGCACACCACAGATTATTGCTGGCGAGGGAGTTGTTTTTCCTTCTGAATCGCTGGCGCGTCTAACGGATGAATCGAAACAATTCGCCGCTTCCGCCCATCAACGCTTTGACCGGGTGGTGAAGGCGGCGGATATTCCCTACCGCGATATTGGCACTGCATCGGACAAGGCCAGCTGCAGCTGGCGTGAAGGCGAGGGGGTGGAGAGCGAAATCGTCGGTGACTATGGCCGTCTGTTTAATTTGATCGTCATGGGGCGCAGTGAGCTGGGCACATCGGTGGATTGGAAGGCGACATTGGAGGCTGCCTTGTTCGAAAGCGGCAGGCCTATTCTTCTAACACCAGCCAACGCGCCGACAGAGATTGGCAAACATGTCGTCATTGCCTGGAATGGCGCGACGGAGACGGCGCGGACCCTTGCCGTCGGCATGCCCTTCGTGCGCGACGCCGAAAGGGTTACCGTTCTCACCGTAGAAGGCGGCTTCGTGCCCGGTCCATCGGCCGAAGACGTGGCCCGGCACCTGAACCGCAATGGCGTTGAGACCACCACCATGACGGCGGCGCCGGGCCGGCGCAGCATTGGCGAGGCCATGGTGGAGGAAGCCGCCAAGGCGGGCGGCGATATGCTGTTCAAGGGCGCTTTCACCAACAGCCGTTTGCGCCAGATGATATTTGGCGGCGCGACGCGGGACATCATCGGCAGTTCCGCATTGCCGGTGCTTCTGGCGCGTTAAGCCGGCCCTGCCATGGCGGTAGACAAGGCGATGACCCGGCCACGCTATACGGGTCTGGCGAGCTTCATGCGGACGCCGTACCGGGAGGACTGGGACGGCGTTGAGATCGGCCTGATCGGCGTTCCCTATGACGGCGGGGTGACCAACCGGCCCGGCGCCCGTCATGGCCCGCGCGAAATCCGCAATCAATCCAGCCTGATCCGCACCATCAATCAGGCGACCGGAATTTGTCCCTATGATCTTTGCCACGTTGCGGATCTGGGCGATGCCTGGGTTGAGAAACCGTTTGAGTTGCTGGGTGCCTTGGACGAGATCGCCGCTTTTTTTGCCCGCGTGCACGAGAATGGCATAACGCCCCTGTCGGCGGGTGGGGACCATTCCGTAACCTTGCCCATATTGCGGGCCATTGCCGCCGAGCGACCGGTGGGCCTGGTTCATTTCGATGCTCATTGCGATACCGGCGATGATTATCTGGGCTCGAAATTTCACCATGGCGCGCCATTTCGCCGGGCCGTTGAAGAAGGCCTGCTGGATCCCAAGCGTTGTATCCAGATCGGTATTCGCGGGTCTTTGAATGACCTGGATATTTGGTCGTTCAGTCACGACCAGGGCATGCGGGTCATCTATATCGAGGAATTTTACGAAATCGGCGTAAAAGGCGTGATCGCCGAGGCGCAACGGGTGATCGGCGACGGTCCGGCCTATCTCAGCTTTGATGTAGACGGCCTGGACCCGGTCTATGCGCCGGGCACGGGCACGCCGGAGGTGGGCGGTTTCTCCACCCTGGAGGCTCAGTTGATGCTGCGTGGCCTGTCGGGTCTGGATTTGGTCGGCGGCGACGTGGTCGAGGTTTCGCCGCCGTTTGATCCCAGCGGCAACACCGCCCTGGTCGGTGCCACCATGATGTTCGAAATCCTGTGTCTATTGGCGGAAGCGCGCTCTGCTCAGGCATCATCCTCGGGATGAAAATCCACGATACGGTCGGGCGAGGCATGCACGCCATAGGTTTTCAATAACCCAGTCCCGTTGTTGCGAAAACCATGCCTGACGCCCGGCGGCAGAACCAGGGTCATGCCGGGTTCAACCGCTACCATGCCGTCCTGCCCTTCGACCCAGGCTTCACCCGTGCCCTCGACCACGGTGATCACTTCCATGTAGGGATGGGAATGGGTGCCGGTGGAATAGCCCGGTTCGGAAATCTGTAAACCCAGGCGGACCGGGGTGGAGCCTTCGTCGTCTCCGACAATGGTCTGGTAAGTGGCTCCGCCGGGAAAAGGTTGCTTCGGTACATCTTTGATATCGATGATCGGCATATCGCCCTCCATTTTTCCTAGTTGCGGATACCTTTGACGAATTCCGCCACCGCCTTGCCGATTTCGTCGGGGCTGTCCTCCTGTACGAAATGGCTGCCCTTGACGGTGACCTCGGTCTGGTTCGGCCAGCCGCGGCAGAATTCCCGCTGCGGCCCGGTCAGAAGCGAGCCCGGCTCGGCGTTGATGAACAGTTTTGGCAGGTCGCATTGCGACAGCCAGGCGCCAAAGTCGTCGACGACCTGACAGACCTCCGGCGGCTCGCCCTCGATGGGGATCATGCGCGGCCAGGTCAGGGTCGGCCGCCGGTCCTCGCCCGGCTTCTGAAAGGGTTTGCGGTAGAGCGTCATTTCCGCCTCCGTCAGGTCACGGATGACGGCGCCGGGCAGCACGCGCTCAACGAAAATATTCTTGTCTAGCACCATGTTCTCACCGGCTTCCGATCGGAAGCCCTGAAAGACACCGCGGGCATTGTCCGGGAAATCGGCCCAGTTCATGGTCTGCACCACCGCTTCCATGTAGGCGATGCCCTGGACCTTGTCCCGGTTCTGGTTGGCCCAATCGAAACCAAGCGCCGAACCCCAGTCATGGATCACGAAGACCACATTGTCGGTAACGCCGATCTGTTCCCACAGGGCATAAAGGTATTCCCGCTGTTCGGTGTAGGTGTAGCGGTCCGGTCCGGAGTTATCCAGTTTCTCGCTGTCGCCCATGCCGATCAGATCACAAGCGATCAGGCGGCCCAATCCTTCACAGTGAGGCATGATGTTGCGCCACAGGTAGGACGAGGTGGGATTGCCGTGCTGAAAGACGATGGGATCGCCTTCGCCCTCGTCCACATAGGCCATGCGCTTGCCGTTGACGGTGGCGAATTTTCGTTCGTAGCGAGGGTCGGTTGAAATCATTGTTGCCTGCCTCTTGGTCCTAGTTGCCCGTGAAGGTCGGTTTGCGCTTGTTGACGAAGGCATCGATGCCTTCGCGGCCATCCGCCGTGCCGCCCAGGCGGGAGATGTTGCGGGTTTCCCGCTCCATCTGGGATTCCAGGCTGTCGGTGCTTGAGGTCAACAGCATCTCCTTGACCGCGCCCATGGCATCCGTGGCGCTGTCGGCCAACTGATTGGCCAGTTTTTCGGCCTCCGCCACAAGTTCTTCCGCCGGCACGATCTTGTTGATCAGGCCCCAATCAAGGGCCTCCTGGGCGTTTAGCACCCGGTTGGTCATGTAAAGCTCCGCCGCCCGGCGGGTGCCGATGATGCGTGGCAGGTAGTAGGTGGAACTGCCGTCCGGCGACAGTCCGATCTTGGTGTAGGCGGAGGTGAAAGAGGCGCCTTCGACCGCGATCGCCAGATCGGTACAGGCAACCA
>JASLLM010000174.1 GCA_030747035.1 Alphaproteobacteria bacterium
AAAATGGCACGCTACCATTCTTGAAGATTATTTGGGAACCGCTGCCGCTCCGTCAATTTAGCTCACTGTAGACGTGACGGGCGGACGGCGGGGATCAGGGGCATGGTGACCAGGGTGCTCCGGCTGCGGGGTGTTCAGTAGATCAATTCACTCCGGCCCCTTGATTCTCTGGCTTGTCAGAAACCGAAGACCCCGGATTGGCATCACTCTTGCGATATATGGAGCAGTTTGGAAAGAAGCTCGAACTCAGGATCGGTTTCGAGCGGGCCGCTTGCCCGCCATGCGATTGACAAAGCGCACTTGACGGCGGCCCATTGCGCAAGCCGCCGCCTATCGACCGCGAAAGATGCTGCCCAGCTATCCAGCAGTCTCCGAATGCGATGGGGATTATTGACGATCTTGTCCGCGCCCTTAGGGTTGCGCACGGCATTCGCCAATTCATAGGCGCGCTCACCCAACACACCTTTGGCGTCGAAGGCGCAGTAACCGCGCTCTCCCAGACGAATATTGTCGTGATGAAGGTCACCGTGCAAAACCACCATATCGCTTTGAGAGGCCAACAGGTCCCTGGCCAGTGTCTTGCAATTCTCCAGGTCTTTGCGGGCCTGGCGCGGGCAAGTCCGTGCGAATCTTAAGCACAGGAGAGGGGAAAACCAGCTATCCAGCGTCGGGATTCCAGGGATCGGTTCGAGGGCTCTCGAATGCAGCTGATTGGCAATATCCACAAGATGCATGTTGGCTTTCTCGTCCTCGCCGCCTCTCGATAGATCGCCCAGCGATATGCCCCCCAGCCACTCAATCAGCGCCGCGTTGGCGCTCTTTTGATATAGATGCGCCGCGCCCCGGCCAGCCCAACCTCGAAGCATTTCAAATCCAAACGCTTCATTGCGCATATCCGTCCCATGGTAGATATTCAAAGCAGCAGCTTGACCATCATCGCGGACAACCTTCCATACGGTCGCCAAAGCGGTCCGTTCAACGAATGTCGGGTTTGCTATGTCAAATTGAGCAAGGATCTCTTGCGGGGGTAAATCAGGCATTGGGATTAACTTCGAAAGACACCGCCCCCTCCATCCGCGCCTACTGCGGCCGGGGCGGGCGGACGGCGAGGATTAGGGGCATGGCGACCAGGGCGGTCAGGGCGAAGAACATGAAGGCGTTGAGATAGCCGATCATCTGGGCCTGGCGGCTGATCTCGCGCACCATGGGCAGGGCCTGCTGCACGCTGGGCACGGTCAGATCCAGGCCCCAGTAGGCGGGGCGGTCCGGCTGCAGGCGTTCGACGATCTCGGCGAAGGACATCTTCGAGGTGCGCAGCGCCAAGGCCACGGACAGGGAGATATGCACCGAGCTGCCGAACAGGCGGAGGAGGTGGAAGATGGAGGTGACCAGGGGGAACTGCTCCGGCCGTACCGCCGCCATGGTGATGACGATCAGGGGCACCCAGACGAAACCGATGCCCAGGCCGGAGACGAAGCCGGTCCAGGCCAGTTGGAAATAGGTCACGTTGATGTCGAACAGGGCCATTTCCCAGCCCGACCAGATCTGCGCCCCGAAGCCCAAGGTCAGCCAAATGCGCGGATCGTACCGCGAACCCCAGAGCAGAACGACAAAGCCCATCAGCATGCCCAGGCCGCGGATCGCCAGCAGAATGCCGATGGTTTCCTCCGGATAGCCGCGCAGGTTCTGCAGCATGTTGGGCAGCAGCACCAGGGGCGAATAGCTCAACATCCCGAATGCGGCGACCAGCAGCAGGCCGACGACAAGATCCCGGTTAACCAGGACGCGAAGATCGATATAGGGCTGGCGCCAGGTCAGGCTGTGCACCACGAAGAGATAGAGGCAGAAGATACCCATCAGGCATTCCAGGGTGATCTCCGCCGAATCGAACCAGTCGTTGCGCTCGCCGCGGTCGACCATCAATTGGAAACAGGCGATGGCGATGGAGAAAAAGATGAAGCCGCGCAAATCCAGCCGGCGCCCCCGCTGCGGCCGGTCGCGGGGGATCACCACCAGGACCGCCAGGCAGGCCATGGTGGCGAACGGCAGGCAGAAATAGAACACCGCCCGCCAGCCATATTCCTCCGTCAGAATGCCGCCCAGCCAGGGCCCGATCATCGGCCCGATGGTGACCCCGATGCCGAAGATCGAGGAGACCACGCCGTGCTTGCTTTGCGGATAGGAGGCCATCACCAGGGCCATGGTCAGCGGCGTCAGCGGCGCCCCGAACAGGCCTTGCAGGGCGCGCAGCAGCACCAGGGTTTCCAGGTTCGGCGCCAGGGCGCAGCACAATGTGGTCAGGGAAAATCCAATGGTGCCCCAGACGATCAGGCGGCGGGAGCCAAAGCGGTCGTTCAGCCAGCCCGTCGCCGGCAGGCCCACCGCATTGGCCACCAGGTACGATGTCACCACCCAGGCGACCTGGTCGCGGGTCGCCGACAACGAGCCTTGGATCTGCGGCAGCGAGACATTGGCGATGGTGATGGTCATGGCGAGCAGGAAGATCACCAGCACGCTGGTCGCCAGCAAGGCGACCCGGCCACTGTTGCTAAGCTCCGTCTGATCGGCCATGGCCATACGCGCACGCTCCCGGAACGGGAATTCGGAACTGGACAGTCCGTTCACGATAGAGCAATTGGCCCATCAGTCACAATGGCCCGCCTGACCGGGGCCAGGGCACCTCGTCGTTGCGATTGCCTTCGATCAGGCGGACGCCATGATCAAATCGGCGCATTTTTCGCCGACCATGATACTAGGCGCATTGGTATTGCCCGACGGCATGGTGGGGAAGATCGAGGCATCGGCGATGCGCAGCCCGTCCAGGCCATGCACTTTCAACTGATCATCCACCACCGTGTTGGGCCCCGATCCCATGCGGCAGGTGCCGATGGGGTGGTAGGCGGTTTCGGAATTCTCCCGGATCCATTGTTCGATCGCCGCATCGCCATCCACGGCCGCGCCGGGCGAATATTCCTCGCCCCGAAACGGGTCCATGGGCGGCGCCTCGACAATGCGGCGCATCATCTTGAAACCTTCAACCATGGTCTCCCGGTCTATCGGGTCACCGAGGAAATTGAAGCGGATCGCCGGTTGCGCCTGGGGTTCGGGTGATTGGATATGGATCGAGCCCAGACTTTCCGGACGCAGTTGATAGCAGGCCACGGTCATGCCGGGGAAGGGGTGCAGCTTGCGCCGTTTCGGATCCTTCACCGCATAGGGCACCAGATGCATCTGCACATCCGGCGTTTCCAGATCCGGCCGGGTTTTCAAAAACGCCAGCAACGGCGCCGAGGGCAGGCTGATGAAACCGCCGCCCGTGGCGAGGTACTTCAAGGCCTGGCCGACCAGGTTGATGCCCCGGGCGCGCTCGTTATAGGAGACACCGGCGGCGGTCACCTTCCATTGAATGCGGGCGTTGATATGGTCGCGAAAATTCTCGCCCACCCCCAGTAGTTCGTGTTGTACATCAATGCCGTGGGCCTGCAGGACGTCCGGCTTACCGATGCCGGACAGCTCCAGAATTTGCGGTGAACCGATGGCGCCGGCCGACAGGATCACCTCCCGCGCCCGCGCCTCTATGGTAATGCCGGCCTGTGCGTAGGTGACGCCAAGGCAGCGCTTGCCCTCCAGAACCAGGCCATGGGTCAGGGCCTCGGTCACGACATGCAGATTGCTCCGCGCTATGGCCGGGCGCAGATAGCAATGCGCCGTGCTCATGCGGCGGCCATGGGGGGAGATGGTCGCCTGGGTCTTGACGATGCCTTCCTGATCCGGGCCATTGTAGTCGCTGTTACGGCGGTAGCCGGCAGCTTCCGCGGCGGCGAACATGGCGTCATAAAGCGGATTTTCATCGGGCACTTCCGTGACACCCAGCGGCCCGCCGCTGCCCCGGATGCCGTCGCCGCCGGTTTTTTCGTAATTCTCCATGCGCATGAACAGCGGTTCCACGTCCTGCCAGCTCCAGCCGCGATTGCCGAACTGGGCCCAGGTGTCGTAATCGAGCCGTTGTCCGCGCACATAGACCAGGCCGTTGATGGCGGACGAGCCGCCTAGGAGCTTGCCGCGTGGTACCGGAATGGCCCGGTTGGCGGTGCCTTCCTCCGGTTCGGAGGTAAAGCGCCAGTTGGCGCCCGGATGGTCGATCAGCAGACCGAAGCTGACGGGCAGGCGGGAATAGGGATGGCTGGCTTTGCCGGCCTCCAGCAACAGGATCCGGTTGGCCGGATTCTCGCTCAAACGATAGGCCAGTGCGGCACCAGCCGAACCGGCCCCGACAATGATGTAATCGTATTGCGTCCGCGCCGCTTCGTTCATGGATGTTCCTCCCCAACGGTTCTTCGCCTATCGAAACTATATCAGGCGGCCAGCCAAATCGAACCCGCACCATTGGCTGGGTGTCGCGATTAACCTTGAAACATTTTTCCACAATGAACTAGGCTCAAGATCTATCGGTTCCGGCAAAACAAACGAAATGGGGGAAAACCATGACACTTGAGCATCCTGTACTTCTAACCGGCGGCGCCTCGGGCGTGGGCGAGGCGACGGCGAAACTGTTGCTGGAACGCGGGCACAAGGTCGTCTGCATCGATATCAAGCCGTCCAGCAACGAGGATGTGGAACATCATCATTGCGATTTGAGCGATCCCGCCAGCATCGATGGCGTGCTCGCGGAACTCACCGGTCCCTATTCCTCGCTGTTGAACGTGGCCGGCGTGCCCATGGCCGTGGGCGACGAATTGACCATGAAGGTGAACTATTTCGGCCTGCGGTATTTGACCGAGAGGATCTGGGACCGCCTGGCGGACGGCGGCACGGTGGCGAATGTTTCCTCCATCGCCGGCAACAACTGGCGCAAGCGGCGCGGCTATTTGTTGGAGTTGATGGCGATCGACGATTTCGATGCGGGCGTCGCCTGGTGGAACGAAAACGCAGAGGCGCTGGAGACGGACTCCTATACTTTCTCGAAAGAAGCTGTCGTGGTCTACACCATGATCCTGGCGGGCAAGGGCATGGCCCGGGGCATCCGGGTCAATGATGTGGGTCCGGGACCGGTCGATACACCCATTCTGCCGGATTTCACCAACGATATAGGGCCGGAAAACATGAAGGCCCTGATTGACTTGGTCGGCCGTGCCGCCCAGCCCGTCGATATCGCCGAGGCCCTGGTGACCTTGGCCGAGGGCCAGATCGGTTGGCTCAACGGTCAACACATCATTGTCGATGGCGGCCTGATGGCGGGGATCTCCAGCGGCTGGAAAACCTAGGATGCCATGACGGCGGTCCCTGATATCGCAGCCGTCGATCTGTCCGACGACGCCAGTTTCCGGGATGGCTTCCCCCACGGCTTTTTCACCTGGTTGCGGCGGAACGATCCTGTGCATTGGCATGAACCGACTGCCGTCACGCCGGATGGTGAAGGTTTCTGGGTGGTCAGCCGCTATGACGACATCATGGAGGTTCTGCGCACGCCGGAGATTTTTTCCTCCAATACCGGCGGGGCGCGCCAGGGTGGTGGCACCACCCTGAAGGACGAGCGGGCCGCCGGCAAGATCCTGAACTATTCCGACGATCCCCATCACAGGGTGCTGCGCGGCCTGGTCAACAAGGGCTTCACGACCCAGGCCGTAGGCGCGTTGGAGGCTGAGTTGCGCCGCCGGGCCAATCTGCTGATCGACGCATTTCCCGTTGGCCAGGCCTTTGATTTCGTCTCTCACTTTTCCCGCGAGCTGCCCTTGCAGGCTATCTGCATCGTCCTTGGCGTGCCCCAGGAGGACCGGTTGCGGCTTTGCGAATTGATCGACCAGGGCCTCGAAGCCGATAGCCCCAATGTTCTGGCCAAGGAATATTTTGTCCAGATCATGGATTATGCCCGTGGCATCATCGCCGACAAACGCCACAATCCACGGGATGATATCCTCTCGAAGATCGTTCATGCCCGCCTGGACGAAGAAGATGGCCGGGCATTGACGGACGAGGAATTGATCAATTTCTTCGTGCTGCTGTTTCCCGCCGGGGCCGAAACCACCCGCAGCGCCATTGGCGGTGGCCTGCGGGCCTTGATCGAGCATCCGGAACAGTTGGCGATGTTGCGGGATGATCCAGGCCTGGTGAAAAGCGCCGGCGAGGAATTCGTCCGCTGGATGACGCCGTCGATCTACAAACGGCGCACGGTGACCGAAGACACCACGCTCGCCGGCACGGCGCTGCAGCGCGGTGACAAGGTCAGCGTTTGGGAGATGTCGGCCAACCGCGATGAGGCAGTATTCGAAGATCCCTTCAGGTTTGACATTACCCGCCGGCCAAACAGGCATATCGGTTTCGGCTTTGGCGCCCATGTTTGCCTTGGTGCCGGCTTGGCCCGTTTGGAGATCAAGATCGCCATCGAGGAATTGCTGCGCCGCATTGCGCATTTCGAGTTGGCCGGCCCGGCGCGCTGGGTTCCCAACAACCGCCTGCTGGGTCTGCGCGATCTGCAACTAACCGTCACAATGAAGGAACAGGCATCATGAGCGATCTTGAAAAACGTGAAAAAGGCAAGGCCCTGGCCCGCACCATTTTAAAAGGCTCGCCACCGGCCCCGAGAGTACCGAAGAAATTCGTGGACTATAACCTCGAACACCTGTTCGGCGATGTCTGGCAGGGCGATGATCTGGCCATCGAGGAACGCTCCCTGGTCACCTGCACCATATTGGTGGCCCTGAACCGGGAAGCAGAACAGCACATCCATTTCCGCGCCGCCCGCAACCTTGGTCTGCCGCGCGAGCGGATCGAGGGCATGATCATTCATGCCGCCCATTATGCCGGCTGGCCCGTCGCCGCCTCCGCCTTCCGGGTCCTGGCCGAAGTCTGGCCGGAGGACGACGATTGATGGACCCTGACATTCGGCGACGGAGACCGTGGACATGAGCATGGCAAGCCACGAAAGCATTGGTTTTGTCGGCCTTGGCGGCATGGGCCGGGGCCTGGTGAAAAATCTGCTGAAGCATGGGCGCGGTGTCACAGTCTTCGATATCAATGACGCCGCCCTCGCCAATGCCGTCGCTCAAGGCGCCACGGCGGCCACGGATGTGGCGAGTTTGGCGGGGCAGGTCGACATCCTGGCGGTCTGCGTCACCACGGCGGAGGTTGTACAGGAGATGATGCTGGGCGACGGTGGTGCCCAAGGTGCATTGAAACGGATGCGTCCGGGCGCGGTCTTTCTCGATCACACCACGACCTCGCCAGCCATGTGGAAATCATGAGCGCGGCTTGCCGTGATGCGGGCGTTGCCTATTGCGAGGCGCCGATGACCCGGACGCCGGCCCATGCGGACCGGGGTGAGGTCAATGTTCTGTACGGCGGCACCGAGGCGCTGCTGGCGCGCTTGCGCCCGGTGTTCGAGTGCTATGCCGAAAACATATTCCACGTCGGGCCGGCCGGGCATGCCATCCGGCTGAAACTGATCCATAACTACATCGCCTTTTCCAATGTGGCCGCCTGGTGCGAAGGCTTCGCGCTGGCCGCCAGGGATGGTCTGGATATGTCGAAGGTTATCGGCATCATCTCGGCCGCCGGTGGCAAAAGCGGCATGATGGATATCTACGGGGAAGCCACCCTGCGCCGGGATTTCGCGCCGCAAATGTCGCTCTCCAATGCCCAAAAAGATGTCCGTTATTACGCCGAATGGCTGGCCAGCGCGGGCTTGCCCGGCACCCTGGCCGAGGCGGTGCATCAGACCTACGCCAAGGCTTCGACCGCCGGTCATGGAGACGAGGGCTGCACCGCCATCATCAAGATTTATGAAGAGCTGACGGGGATCGAGGCGCATCTGGAAGACTAGGCCTGGTGAACTGGCACCCTGTTTGGCGGATGTGGTATAAGCGGCCCGAAGAGCAGCAGGAGTTGATTTATGCCCGAATTGGAAATTCTCAATCTTGGCGCTGACCCTCACGAACGCGGCCTGGTGCATGGCCGCCGTTTCCCGGCCGAGATCCGCGATAACCTGGAGACCTATTTGAGCCGTTTCGAGCTGGCCGGCAGCGACCGGGCGGCGGTGCTGCAAGGCGGCCATGACTGGGCCCGGCGCATCAAGGCCTTTGATGAAGAATACTTTACCGAAATGGCCGGCGTCGCCGAGGGCGCGGAGCTGCCTCTGGAGCAGATCGCCGTGCTGAACGCGCGGTACGAACTGACCTATCTGTCGTCCATGAGCGAGACCCAGGCCAATCTAACCGCAGGTGTCATGACGGCTGAGGATCAGAGGGATGGCTGTACCGCCTTTGCCGCCCTGCCGGAAGTGACCCATGATGGCGGTACTCTGTTGGGGCAGAACTGGGACTGGCTGGCCGATATCCGAGGCCGCTGTTTCGTGATGCGGGTGGACCGCCCGGACCGCCCCAACTTCATATGCATGACCCAGGCCGGCATAGTTGGCGGCATGATTGGCCTGAACGAAAGCGGCCTTGGGCTCTGTGTCAACGGCCTGATCTCGGACCAGGACGGCAAGAACCTGCAACAGCGCCCCTTCCATATGCGGGTGCGGGACATCATGAATTCGGAAAACATGAACCAGGCCCTGAAGGCGGTGCTGTCATCGGACCGCAATACCTCCGGCAATTTTCTGATCGGCCATGCGGACGGCGAGGCCATTGATTTGGAAACAGCGCCGCAAAAGGCCAACTACATCCATCCCACGGACGGCTTGTTGACCCACGCCAATCATTTCGAGGTTTGGAACGGCATCAACTCGGTATTGGAGTTGGGCGGGCCATCGACACTGTACCGCGGCCAGCGCCTGCGCCGTTTGCTGGAACAGCGCAACGGTCCCGTCGATGTGGCTCTGGCCAAGCGCCTGTTCGGCGACCATTTCGGCCATCCTTATGCCATCTGCCGCCACGAAGGCGATGACGAGCCGGAAGGCAACAAGAAACTGACCGTCGTCTCGGTGATCCTGAGCCTGAACGATCAGGTCATGTACGCCTCCGACGGACCGCCCTGCGAGAACGAATATCAGCGTATCCCCCTGGCGGCCTAGCCGGCGCGTTCAGGGCCGCCCTATCGGACATGTTTATTTCGCGGGCTTATTCTTCAGGGCCGCGCGTAAGGCGGCCTGGCGTTCGGGGTGGGGCGCCAGGGCCGTCAGTGCGATGACCCGGTAATTGGGGTTCTGCCGGGCGATCGCGTAGAGACGCCGGCGGTCAATGCGCGCCAGCAATACAATCTGTTCGTGGATCATGGTTTGCTGAGAGGCGTCAAGTTGATGCCAGATGGCCAGGGCATACTCAATGCGGCTATGAACGAGACTCCGCTCAAAGGGTCCCGTGAACAAGGACATGATCAGGGCATCCTTGGCATCGACGACTTCGCCTTCCAGGCGCAGGCCTAGATAAGCCAGGCGGGCCCAGGCGTAAGGGTTGGCCGGTGATTTCGACAGGCCGGTTTTCAAAGCCTCGGTACTTGCTTGCAAATGTGTGCGGCGGTGACAAATTAGGCCACGGAAGCGCCGGATAATCCGACGCTGGCGGATTAAAACTCTGCCACCTGT
>JASLLM010000175.1 GCA_030747035.1 Alphaproteobacteria bacterium
TGGAACTTCTTCGCCGAGGATGGCTATGCTCCAAAATAATCCGGAAACGCTCTAGTAAGGTGCGTTTCATGATTCATCCCCGTTAGTTCAGAGTTCTCCGGAATTCTTCCGTGAATTGGTTACAACCAGCCCGACCGTCACACACCGGCCGAACCGCGAACCCGCACCATATCCACAAATGGTGGTTCGGCACAATCATCTGTTTTAGCGGTCATTACTGCCGCGCGTTGCGGAAGCCGTTGGTTATGGGATAGCGGCGGTCGCGGCCGAAGTTGCGGGCCGTCAATTTTACCCCTGGTGGGGCCTGGCGGCGCTTGTATTCCGCCAAATACAGCAGATGCTCGATCCGCCGCACGGTCTCCTCCCGGTGCCCGCGGGCGACGATCTCGGCAAACGCCATTTCCTCCTCCACCAGGCAGCGCAGGATATCGTCCAAGGCCTCGTAGGGGGGCAATGAATCCTCGTCCATCTGGCCGGGCCGCAATTCCGCCGACGGCGGCTTGGTGATGGTGTTCTCCGGAATGACCCTGCCTTCCGGTCCCAGGGCACCTTCGGGCCTTTGCTGATTGCGCCAGCGGGACAGTTCGAAGGCGGTAATCTTGTAAACATCCTTCAGTACGGAAAAACCGCCGCACATATCGCCGTAAATCGTCGCATAGCCCACGGACATTTCCGATTTGTTGCCGGTGGTTAGCACCATATGGCCGAATTTGTTGGAAATCGCCATCAGGGTCATGCCGCGGGCGCGGGATTGAATGTTTTCTTCCGTGATATCCGCCTCCCGCCCCTCGAACAGCTCCGCCAGCATGCTCTCATAGGCCGCCACGGCCGGTTCGATCGCCACTTTATCCAAGCGGCATTGCAGCAGTTCGGCGCAGGCAATGGCATCGGCTAGGCTGTGAGGGGAGGAATATTTCGACGGCAGCATGACACACCAGACCCGATCCGGTCCCAGGGCATCCACCGCCACGGCGGCGCTCAGCGCGGAATCGATGCCGCCCGACAGGCCCAGCACCACACCGGGGAACTGGTTCTTGTTAACGTAATCCCGCAGGCCAAGGATCATGGTGCGATAGAGCGCGCCATGGCCCTCGTGAGGCGCCGTGCGGGGGCCCACTGCGCAAACCCAGTCGTCGTCCCGTCGGCGCCATTCGGTCACCACCAGGCTGCTTTCAAAAGTGGGCATCTGAACAGCCAATGAACAGTCGCCGTTGACCACGAAACTGCCGCCATCAAAGACCAGTTCGTCCTGGCCGCCAACCTGGTTGACATAGACCAGCGGCAAGCCGGTCTCGGTCACCCTGGCAACCGCGTGGTTTAGACGAACATCGAATTTGCCGTCCTCGAATGGCGAACCGTTGGGGACGATGAGCAATTCCGCGCCCGTCTCCGCCAGGCATTCGCAAATATCAGCCGTCCAGATATCCTCGCAGATCGGCACGCCAAGGCGAATGCCGCGAAAATTGACCGGCCCCGGCATGGGTCCGGCCTGGAACACCCGCTTTTCATCGAATACGCCGTAGTTCGGCAAATCGTGCTTGTAGCGGACCGCGGCAATCTCGCCGCCATCCAACAGCAGTACCGCATTGTAGAGCAGGCCCTCGTCATGCCAGGGCGCGGTCAGCAACAGGCCCGGTCCGCCATCGGCGGTATCCGCCGCCAACTGCCGCACCGCCGCCACCGCCGCGTCCTGAAACGCACCTTTGAGGACAAGATCCTCGGGCGGATAGCCGCACAGCACTAACTCGCCAAAGGCAACCAGGTCCGCGCCAAGTTCCGCCGCCTCGCCGCGCGCCGCACGTATAAGCTCCACGTTCCCGGCGATATCGCCGACCGTCGGGTTGACCTGCGCCAGGGCAATCTTCAATTCATCCATCACGGCTTAGCGGCTCAAGGCATCGCCGTCCTTCCACGGCGACAACTGGCCCGCGTAGACTTCGGGTCCCTTGCGGAAATGGGCCGCTTCTTCCAAGGTTTCGACAAACGGCATATTCGCGGGGTAGCGCCGGTCGCCCCTGGGCCGCGCACCGGACTTCGAGACATGACCCCACAGCGGATGGCCGACCACCTCCTCGGCGATGGCGGCGGCCTCGATCAACTTGTCCAGGTCATAGCCGGTTTCGATCCCCAGTTCGTGGCACAGATTGACGAAATCCTCCGTCGGTACGTGCCCGGCGGCCCGGCCGTTGCCGCAATAGGGGCAACCGCCCATGCCGCCAATCGAGGTATCGAACTCCCGTACGCCCAGCTTCAGCGCTTCGTAGTAACTTGCCAACGTCACGCCACGGCTATCGTGGAGATGCATGTGAAAATCGGTGATCTCCGGATAACGTTCCTTGATCGCCTCCAGGGTTTCCCGGACTTCGTGGGGCATGTTCCAGCCCATGGCGTCGAGGAAGGAGCACCTGTTGACCTTGATGCCGACCGCGTGCCACTTGCCCACCAACAGGTCCAACAGCTCCATCCGCTGCGCCAGGGAGAACGGCCCCTCGAAGTTGGAACCGAAGGGGTTGCCCAGGCCGACGGCGCCGAACTCGGCACCGGCCTCGGAGGCGGCGGCGACAGCAGCATCCAGGCCGGCGATCTGCTCTGCCTGGGTGCGGTTGTAGTTGCGCCGGGCGAAGCTATCGCAAAGCTCGACATTGGTGCGGAATTTTCTCCCCCGCACATCGATTTTCGGATAGTAGCTGTCGGCCCGGTCATATCCTCTTTTATTGAACACGGCCGCCGTGTACTTGATGCCCGGTTTTGGCACGAAACGCTCGGCGATCTCGTCAATACAGGCCATGGACGGGGTCCATTTCGGATGCGCGAAGGAGCCGATTGAGATGACCTTGGCCCCGGTCTCGCCCAAGGCATCCAACAGACGCAATTTTTCCTCCACCGGGATATCGGCGCTTTCGATCTGCAGGCCTTCGCGCATGGTGTCGTCCGTGATCACCACGGATTTGGGCAACAGGCTCATGTTCAATCCTTCTCCTTATGTGCGATGGAATTTTTACCAATGGTTCCTCGCCGTGTCGAACCGAAGATTGCGCTTCAAGCCGTAACAGGGCAAGGCCGTCCAGAACAGCCCTAGCCAGGCCTCAGTACCGGCGGATGAGCCTACATCGTCGGCAATCAGTTCGTAGCCGAAGGCATCGCCCCGGCGGATGATATGGCCCATGGTGGGCGAGGTGAAATGGGCCGGCGCGATCAGGGTGCCGGTATCGGCGTGGCGCTCGATGAAGGCGCGCCGGGTCGCGGTGGACATGGCGGCGTCCTCGCAGGCGCGGCTCGACCATTCCGGACGCACCAATTGCAGGGGATGGTGCATGACATCGCCGCACATGACCGCCCGGTCCCCTTCCGATTGCAGGTTCAGAACAACATTGCCGGCGGTATGGCCCGGTGCCGGCTCGAACCACATGCCATCGTCGATCTGGTGATCCATATCCACCAACACCGCCTGCCCGGCCTCCATCACCGGCAGCACGCTGTCGTCGTAGACATTGGGCACCGGCCCCTCGGTGCCGTCCAGATGCCGCTGTTCCCAGAACTCGTACTCCGTGCGGGCAAAAATATATTTAGCGTTGGGGAACGTGGGCACCCAGCGGCCATCGATCAACTTGGTATTCCAGCCCACATGATCCACGTGCAGATGGGTACAGAGCACGAAATCGACCTCCTCCGCCTGTACGCCGGCGGCGGCCAGGTCGGCCAGGTAGGGCAGGTTGAGCTGATCGAACATGGGCCGGCCCGGACGCGGCTTGTTGTTTCCCACGCAGGTATCAACCAGGATCGTGTGGCGCGGCGTGCGCAGGATATAGGACTGGATCGTCAGCATGATCTTGTCGGTGCCCGGTTCGATATAGCGTGGGTACAGCCAATCAGCATTGGCCTCGACCACCGCCGGATCCGAATCAGGAATGAAATCCTGAACCGGGAGAAACGGGCCTTCGCTCTCGATGACCCGGCTGATTTCAAATTGACCGATATTCAACATCTGAACCTCTACCCCGCGAAGCCTGCTATGATGGCGCAACCAAGTTGGACAAGGGAGCCTACAAGATAAATGACCAAGTCAGCATGCGGAATTTTGGCCCTGATCGTTTTCGTCGCCGGCGTCTTCGCGGGCACCGATGCCTGGTCACAGATTCTGCGGCCGGCGCGCGCCGTCTATGATCTGCGGTTGAACCAAAGCCGCGACAACAGCGGCGTTGACGCCGCCAAGGGGCGTTTGGTGGTGGAATTGATGGAAGACTGTGCCGGCTACGTATTCAATCAGGGCTTCATCACCCGGATCAACAGCAGCGAAGCGCCCGAGATGATCGGCAATATGCAGGCTTCCGTCTGGGAAAGCCGGGATGGACGTACTTTGCGTTTCAACCTGGTGAACAATATCAACGGCAAGACGGTCGAGCGGGAGCGGGGGCGCGCCGAATTGGACGCCGCCGGTGCGGGCGATGCGGCCTGGCAACTGCCGGCGGAGCGCCGGTTGGCCCTGCCCAAGGGCACATTGTTTCCGATTACCTACAATCGAACCATGTTGCGGGCGGCCATGGCGGGCAGCCGCGGCTTTGAAACCACCCTGTTCGATGGCAGCAACGACGCGGGCTACTATCACGCATCGGTTTTCATCGGCGATGAATTGAGCCCTAGCCGGGACAAGCGCAGCAAGCTGTTGGCCAAGGCCCTGCCCAGCTGGCCTGTCCGTCTGGCCTATTACCACCATGACAACAGCGTCGGCACGCCTGAATTCGAAGTCGGATTTACCCTCTATGGCGATGGCATCGTCGATGAATTGTTCCTGGATTATCCGAAATTCGGCCTGACCGGCCAACTGGTGGAATTGGAATATCTCGAACGTCCGGAATGCGATTAGAGGCTGTTCCGGACCAACTATTCAGGTAGCCCCCGCCCCTTGCCGATTACCTCCGCGCCGAAACGCTGCCGCACCTTGTCCAGCGCCCGTTCCGCATCGGCCCTACGGCCGCCGCCCGGGTCGGCGAGGGAGAGCGGATCCGCCTCCGCACCGTCGACCAGGCCACTAAGGCCAACGCCAAGCAAGCGATAGGCTGTGCCGTTGACCTCCTTTACCAGCAGCTCTTCGGCCTGGCGGTAAATGGTATCGGCCAGTTGCGTGGGGTCAGGCAGGCGTCGGCTGCGGGTCAGGATGCGGAAATCAGCCCGGCGCAGCTTCAAGACCACGGTGGTGCCGGCCAACTCGGCATTTTTCATGCGCCGGGCGACGCGGTCCGCTTGGCGCCAGAGAATTTTTTTCAAAGCCTCGCCATCCGAGATGTCGTCATGGAATGTGGTTTCCGATGAAATGCTCTTGGTCGGCCGGTTGGCGCTGATACGGCGCGAATCCTCGCCGCGCACGAATTGCGCCATGCGTTGGCCCATGGCGCCATAGCGGGCGATCAGCTCGGTCTCTTCGACGCCCTGCAATTGACTAACCGTCGTGATGCCATCCTTGGCCAGGCGCCGCTGCAGCGCCTTGCCCGCGCCCCAGATGATCGAGACCGGTTGCCCGGCAAGGAATTCCACCGCCTCGGCCCGGCCAATCACGGCAAAACCCTTGGGCTTGTCCAAATCCGATGCGACCTTGGCCAGCGACTTGTTGTAGGACAGCCCGATCGAGGCGGTAACGCCCGCTTCCGCCACGATCCGTTTGACAATGGCGGCGGCCGTCGCGGCGGCTGATTGGCCGTGCAGACGCTCGGTGCCGGTCAGGTCCAGGAACGCCTCGTCCAGGGACAACGGCTCCACCAGGGGCGTGTAATCCTTCATGATGCCCCTGATCTGACGGCCGACCGCCGCGTATTTCGACATATCGGGTTTGATCACAACCGCCTCGGGACAGGCCTTGCGCGCCTTGAACATGGGCATGGCGGAGCGAACACCAAAGGTGCGCGCGATATAACAGGCGGCGGAGACGACGCCGCGGTGGCCGCCCCCGACGATCACCGGCTTGTCGGCCAGGGCGGGATCGTCGCGTTTTTCAACGCTGGCGTAGAAAGCATCGCAATCAAGGTGCGCGATACCCAGGCGCAGCAATTCGGGATGCCGCACCAGCCGCGGCGAACCGCATGATTTACAACGCCCCGCCGCCGCGTCCTCCGGCGCAACCGTCAAGCAGTCGCGGCATAGGGCGGACATGGCTAGCCACCCCCAGGTTCCGCAGGCAGCGGCCACAGCCAGGCAGCGCCCCGCACGCCGGATGAATCGCCGTGCCTCGCCCGCACCAGCCGGGTTGAAAGCTCGTCGGAGAATGCGAATTCACCCCATAGCCTGGGCACGTTGTCGTACAGGCGCGAGATATTCGAGACCCCGCCGCCCATCACGATCACCTCCGGATCCAGAATCGATATCACCATGGCCAGGGATTTTGCCATACGCCGTTCGTACCGCGCCATGCATTCCTCGGCAACGGCATCGCCTTGGCCGGCCCGTTCCGCGACTTCGTGCGCCGCAAGGAATGTTCCCGCCACCTCTTCATAGCTTCGGCTTAAACCGGGACCCGAAAGAAACGTTTCAATACAGCCACGCCGCCCGCAATAACAGGACGGACCGGGCCGCTCGTCATCATCGGGCCAGGGTAGCGGCGCGTGGCCCCATTCCCCGGCGATCAGATTGGGCCCTTCATGCAGGCGCCCGCCCAGGACGATGCCGGCACCGGTACCGGTGCCAACGATGACGCCGAATACGCTATCCGCACCCGCCGCCGCGCCATCGCTGGCTTCGGACAGGGCAAAACAGTTGGCATCGTTGGCCAAACGCACAGGCCGCCCAAGGGCGGCGGCTAGGTCATCGTCAAACGGCTTGCCGATCAGGCAGGTCGAGTTGGCATTCTTGATCAAGCCCGTCGCGGGCGAAACCGCACCTGGTATGGCGACGCCAACGGGCAATCCATCCTCCGTTGGCCCCTGCATCAATGCCGCCAGCAAATCCCGGATGGCCGCGATGATGCCGCCGTAATCGCCCTTTGGCGTAGGCACCCGAAGGCGGCCAATCTCGCTGCCGTCATCCGCCAGGGCCAGGGCCTCGATCTTGGTGCCACCCAAATCAACGCCGATGCGCATTTATCAATAGCCCTGTTGGCTCAAACTGTCTTCGATGTAGCGGCGCACGCCAGGCCAATCATCAATGCGGACATGGGCATCGTCGGCGGCACCCAACAGATCACGCAGCCGGTGGTCCGCGATGAAATGCAGGCGCGTAACCTCCTCGGCCTTTTGCGCCACGGAGGAAATATTGTGGGGGATGTCGTCGAGGAAAAAAATCGGCGCTTCATGCCGCTCCGCCAGATAGGCCATGGCGCCGCCTTTCCTGCCGATATTCGCGATCAGGGGATAGTCCATGCCGTTCTTGACCAAGGCCCGGCGGCGGGCCGATATCTGATCCAGAGGCACGTTCGAGAGAACCAGAATCTGTGCCCGCTCGGAAAGGGCGGCCAGGGCCTCGGCGGCGCCGTCGACGGGCTCGATCTGCTCGGTGCGTTCGCTGAAAAAATCACCGAGCAGGGATTTCACCATCTCTGCCGAAACCGCTTCCCTGGTCTTCGCATCACGAATGTTGCCCCTCAAGGCAAATGACTGCAAATCCATGAAATGGCCGTTATCGAGCAAGAAGCCCTCCAGGCTGCGGACAAAAGCGAAGATTACCTCGTCCGCGTCGCTGACGATCAAGGGGCGTTGCGGCGTCAGGCGCAAGTCCTCCAACTGGCTCAAAACATCGTCGTGTAAACTATCGTCTTCCAAAACTAACTCCATTCTTCGTGTCGGCTATCCGTCAGGCCGTGCCGAGCCTGGGCCGGTTCTTCGGGCGCCATCCCCGTCTCCCGGCACATTTCCAGAAGTTGGGCCTCGTTGCCAAGAAAGAATTCCAGCACCCCCGCCAAGATGGCCGGATCATCCGCCCCCTGGCGCAGATCGGATGGGTCGATGCCGCTTAGACCCATGAACCGCTGCAAGACCGAATCATCACCAACCAGATAGGCCAGCGCCCGCAATGCGACGATTTTCGCTTGGTCCTCATTCATACCAATTATCCCGCATTAATCATCGACCAGAGACAGGATTTCATGCTTTGTTAACCATAATCTGAAAAGGCTATACGAGATATTAACGTTCGCACTCCATGATTCCAAAATACAGGCCCTAACGGGCGCCCCGGGGACTGGTCCGCAATGTCGAAAACGGTACTAATTGTCGAAGATAACGACCTGAACATGAAGCTATTCCATGACCTTTTGGATGCGCATGGTTATGACACCCTGCAGACCAAGGATGGCATGGAAGCTTTGGCGATCGCGCGAGAAAAGCGCCCTGATCTGATTCTGATGGATATCCAACTGCCGGAGGTCTCGGGCCTCGAGGTGACAAAATGGATCAAGGAAGACGATGAATTGAAGGCCATTCCGGTGGTTGCCGTTACCGCCTTCGCCATGAAAGGCGATGAGGAGAAGATCCGCGTCGGCGGCTGCGAGGCCTATATCGCCAAACCAATTTCGGTGCAGTTGTTTCTCGACACCGTCAAAAGATTCCTCGAGTAGGGTTGAGGGAAAGACCATACAATGACAGCAAGAATCCTGGTCGTCGACGACGTTTTACCGAACGTCAAATTGCTGGAGGCAAAACTCTCCAGGGAATACTATGACGTTTTGACCGCGATGAACGGTCCCGACGCTCTGGAAATCATTGAACGTGAAGTTCCCGATATCATCCTCCTTGATGTGATGATGCCGGGCATGGATAGTTTTGAAGTGTGCGAGCGGGTCAAGACCAACCCCAATCTTATGCATATTCCCGTGGTCATGGTCACGGCCCTTTCGGACAGCTCGGACCGGGTTCGCGGCCTGGAAGCCGGCGCCGATTATTTTCTCACGAAACCGGTCAACGACATCGCGCTTTTTGCCCGTGTCCGCTCACTGATTCGCCTGAAGATCATGATGGACGAATTGCGCCTGCGGGAGGCGACTTCCAGCAGCTTCGGCGTGGCGGACTCGGAAGACGAAAAAATCGAAACCGAAGTCGGCCGTATTCTGGTTGTCGAGGATCGGGAGATTTATGCCCGCAATATCAATCAAGCCCTGGATGACCGCCATACGGTATCCATGGCGACCAGCGCCGATGACGCCATCGCGGCGGCACGGGTTGGCGATGTCGATCTGATCATCGTCTCGTTGTCTCTGCAGGATACCGACGGCCTGCGCTTGTGCTCCCATCTCCGCTCAATGGAGGAAAGCCGGCAAATGCCCATACTGATTCTGGTCGATGATACGCCCGATCAGATGGAGCGGCTGGTCAGAGGCCTTGATCTTGGCGTCAATGACTATCTGATCCGGCCAGTGGACCAGAACGAACTCATGGCGCGCTGCCGTACTCAGTTGCGCCGCAAGAAATATGAACCCCCATTTCCCAGATGAACTCGTTAATCGATGCCCTGAGATGGAGATTATGCTATAAGAATCAATATGTTGA
>JASLLM010000176.1 GCA_030747035.1 Alphaproteobacteria bacterium
ATATCGAGGTGAGTGTATGCTGTACCCATTGCAATTCCCGGTCATAAAGGAATTGCACTTCGTTTGTGAGTCTAGCGGCCCCAAGCAGGCTCGCCGAGGAACCGGCTATGACGTTGAAATAGTCGAGGATGCCCTCGGCATCGAGGGCTTCGCAGGCTTCGACGATCTCCTCCGGTGTCAGGCCCTCGGGGTCCAGCTCATCGCCCGAGATGCGCATGCCGACGACAATATCGTCGCCGATCCTGGCACGCACGGCGGCGCACAATTCGTTGAGGAAACGCATGCGGTTCTCGAAGTCGCCGCCGTAGGCGTCGTCACGCCGGTTAACGCGGGGATTGAGGAACTGCGCCGGCAGATAGCCGTGGCTGGCGACGATCTCGACTCCGTCGAGTCCGGCCTCGGCCAGACGCGCCGCGGTGGCGGCATAACCGTCGATCACTTCGGCGATCATCTCGCGCGTCATCGGCCGTGGCATCACCTGATAGCGCTGGTTCGGCACGGCGGAGGGCGCATAGGCCACGGGTTCCGTGCCATCGGCGGTGTGGAAAATCTCGCGGCCGGGATGGAAGATCTGGCCGAACACTTTGCAGCCATGTTGGTGCACCGCATCGGCCAGGCGGCCATAGGGCGCGATGCAGTTATCCTGCGTCCCATCCAGCATCAGCCCGGTGTAGAACGCGGTCGGATGGACCGCCGCCACCTGCACTACCACCAGCCCGGCGCCGCCCCGCGCCCGCGCGCGGTGGTAGGCGATAAGCGCGTCTCCGGGCAGGCTGTTCTCGGCCATGTTGGTATCGTGGCCGGTCGAGAAGATGCGGTTCCTGATCTCGACGCCGCCGACCGTGAGGGGCGAGAACAAATGTGAATATGGTTGGCTCATTTCCGCTCCTGATTGTCAGGGGTTACGACCAAGGCGTTTCCTCGACGGCATTGCGGGCCGCAATACGGCCGAACGCCAGGCACTCGCCGATGTTTCCCGTGCCTTGATAGAGGTAGCTGTAAATCGATCCAAGCTCCCCCGCGCTGTACAGCCGCGGGATTGCCCCGCCACCGGGCCGCAGGACCTGCGCTTTTTCAATGCGCCGTGGGCCGCCCTGGGTGTTCAGCATGGAGGGTGACAGCTCGACGGCATAGTAGGGCCCGCGATCAAGCGGCGTCAGCATCAATGTCCGCTGAAAATCCTCATCCAGCCCGGCCGTGGCATGGGCATTCCAGCGCGCGACGGTTTCGTTCAAACTGTCCGCGTCGAGACCAATGGCAGGGGCAAGTTCGGCAAGCGTATCTGCCGTCTTGATCCAGCCTTGCTTCAGTTCGGCGCTGTTATCCTCGCTCCAATCGTAGCGTTCGATGATTTGCGTCCAGCCATGGCTGGGGGTCTTGTCATACAGCGGTCCCGAGGCCATCAGGGTCTGGTCGAACACCATGTGCATGGGGCACGGCGTCACGAGCGCCTGCCAGGTGCCGTTCGATGGCACCTTGCCGTGGCGAGTCTTGAATTTCTCGTCCGTGAAACGCTTTCCGTCGGGACCAACGACGATCATGCCGCCCGGCATGGTCTTGGTAAAATGTAGCGCTTGCATGGAAAATGTGGTGGTAAACTGCGGCACCTTGAGAGCCATGGAAGGGCCGGCAAAATTGTTCATGTGCCACAAGTCGGCGCCAACCGCGAGGGCCATTGAGATGCCATCCCCTTCGTTGTAGGGGCTGCCCGAAGTGTAGCAATAGGGTACGCCAGACAGGTAGTTCCGGATCATTTCCTGATTGTTCTCGAATCCGCCGCATGTGAGCACGACCGCCTTGCGGGCCTTCACGAAAACCGATGCATCGCCTTGCCCGGCGCGCAGGCCGAGGATTTCCCCGCTCGCACCATCCTGTATCAGCTCGCGGCCCGGCGTTTCATAACAAACCCGGATCGGACGTTCCCTGACCAGGCTCTCGAACCGGTGCCAGGTATTGGAAAATCCGTAGGTGGGGCCGTCATGAAATTTATGAACACAGTCCGCCCCGGGCAGGTCGGGAAATTCTATACCAGCCGGCTGGTGCTGGTGCTCTTGCGGGTCGCCGCCCAGACCGGCCAGCCAGTCGTTGTTCAAGCACATCTCTTCCGACCAGGCCCGCACCATTTCATCAGGCACCGTGAAAGGGCCACAAAGTGCCTTCAGGTAGGCCGCCGCCTTCTCCGCCGATGAGGTATTGAGATAGCCCTGGGCCGCGACGCGGGTGTTGCCGCCTTCCTGGCCCTCGGGCGCCTTTTCCAGGATGATGACATCGGCGCCAAGCTCATGGGCCGTGACCGCCGCCGCAACACCGGCGGCGCCATAACCAACGACAACGACGTCCGCCGTCATATCCCAATTCTTCGGTATCAAATTCAGCTACTCCAAACCCATCCAAGAATTCAGTGGATAATCTAGCATCGACGTTCGCAAATACTCCAATTAGTAGCCGCGCTCCCAATCGATAACATTAACAAGCGGCCGGCCCGCAAGGTAGGCGGCAAGGTTGTCGCAGAAAATCTCGACGGCACGGTGCCGGTTCCGGTCGCTCATCCCGGAAATATGCGGCGTGATCAACACCCTGGCATGCGACCAAAGCCGAGCAATCGGCGCCGTCTCGAACTCCCCGTCATATACATCGAGGGCGACGCCGCGCAGATGATCATGCCGCAACGCTTCGACCAGGGCCGTTTCATCGATAATCTCTCCGCGGGCGACGTTGACCAGCACGCTACCTCGCTTCATCAAGGCAAGACGCTCAGTGTTAAAGAGGTGGTTCGTCTCCGGCGTCCACTGACAGCAAATCACCACGAAATCCGCTTCCGGCAACAGACGGTCTAGCTCGTCTGGGCCGCCGACGAATGCAAAACCCTCCGGCACTGGCAAATCGCTGCCCACCGTTCCGCGGGTGCCGACCACCCGCATGCCGATGGCGGCACATAGCCTGCCGACATCCTGTCCAATACCACCGGTCCCAACGATGCACGCGGTCTTGCCGTCCAGCAGAAGCGGTTGATAGGCGCGGTGGGAGAAATGGCCGGCCTCTCGATCGACCGATGCCTGGGGCAGACCCTTGGCAAAATGCAGGATTCCGGCCAGCGCGTACTCCGCCATCGCCAGAGTATTGCCTGAGCCGCGCGAGGTCGTCACCAGGACGTCGCTGCCCCAGAGATCGCCGCGAAGCAAATTGCTGGCACCAGCCGGGCGTTGATGAAACCATTTTAGCTTCTTCGCCCTGGCGCGCAGATCAAGGGGAAATGGCCAGCCGCCGAGAATAACTTCCGCCTTGGCCAGAATACGATCGCGCTCCTCGCGGCTGCCCTTGCCGTTAGCATCAGGGGGTAGGTAACGGTTGGAAGTAAAAGCCGGCCAGGTCTCGCGGATTTCGCCATCGAACCAGCCACCCGCGTCGGTCAAATTGATCGCCGGATCGACAGCCTGGATCGCGGCCTTTTCCGCCACGCTGATGCGTTGGATGCTGACGACTTCAAGCACTGGCAACTCCCGCCTCTCCCACACAAATGACTATTTTCCCCATCTCAACGCCAGGATATCCAAGGCAGCGGCCTGCTCCAAAAGTTGCCGTCGGGTTTCGGGGTGCAGCGCTTCCAAGGGATGGCGGACAACATCACTTTTAATGACACCACCTACTTTCATCGCCACCTTGGTTGCCCTCAGGCCGCATTGCCTGTTCTCGAAGTTGATGAGGGGCAGGATATGGGCATAGGTTTCGGCGGCCTGTTCCGTGTTTTCCAAGAGAAAATCCATGACCACGGGCCGAATTAACTCCGGCAACAGCGCGCTGGGCATGGTGCCGGTTGCCCCGGCCTCCAAGTCGGCCATTAGGGTGATCGCTTCCTCGCCATCGAAGGGTCCCTGGATCGAAGCCCCGCCGGCGGCAATCAAGTCCCGTATTTTGCCGGCCGCACCGGGAACCTCGACCTTGAAATAGCCGATCTGCGGTATCTGACGGGCCAGCTCAGCCAGAAACGAGACCGACAAGGTAACGCCGCTCAACGGCGCATCCTGAACCATGATCGGAATTGAAATCGCATCCGCCAGCCTTTGGAAATAGGTCAGGTTTCCCGACTCGGACGCTTTCAACGCCGTGCCGTGATAGGGCGGCATCATCATGATCATATCGGCGCCCGCGGCTTCAGCCTGACACGCCCTTTCGACGGATATCCGTGTACTGAAATGGCTGCACGTGGCGATAATGGGAACCCGCCCGGCCACGTGCTCCAGGCATGTGACGAGCAGACGGTCACGCTCCGCATCGGTCAACAAGAACTGTTCGGAGTAATTTGCCAAGATGCAAATACCGTCCACGTTTTGGTCGATCATGCAGTCCAGCACCCGCTTCTGGCCTTCCAGATCCAGGCTTTCGTCTTCATTGAAGGGCGTTGGCGCTATGGGATAGACGCCGCGATAGGGCTGTGGCGCTGATGCAATAGACATTTTTTCTCCAAATCAGAACTCGATGACGAGACGTCCACGCGTTCCGCCGGCCTCCAGCCGCCGGTGCGCTTCGCCAGCGCGCTCCGGCGGATAGGTGTCGGCGACGCGGAGTGTCATGGCGCCGGACTCCACCAGCTGGCGGAGACGGTCGAGTTTCTCGAATTCGCAATCGTAGGTCCGCACCCAGGTGGTCGTGAAAGTGATGCCGCGCTGCGGTTCGCCTTCATAGCCACGCACGGCCGTGAACGCGCCGCCGTCGCGGACGGCGGGAATTACAAGCGCGTTCTGGACCGCGCCGTCGGCGAGACCATCGACGCCATCGGGGAAATGCTCCCTGATCCGCGTGGCGACGTCGTCGCCCCGGTGCACGACGATGTCAGCACCAAAGGATGCGACGAGATCGTGATCGGTCTCGGATGCATCCGCGATGACGGTCAAGCCTTCGGTCTTGGCAAGCTGTATGACATAGCCGCCATAGGCGCCCGCCGCGCCCGTCACGGCCAGCGTCTGTCCGGATGACAGCCCAAGCAGGTCGAGGGACTGACGCGCCGTGAGGCCGTTCATGGGCAAGGTGCAGGCCTGGATGTGGGTGGTGCCGGCAGGTGCCGGAACCACCGCCCGGGCATCAAGGACGATCTGTTCCCGGTATGCGCCATGGCTGGCCTTTGGGATCACCATGGCCATGACCGCGTCGCCGACCTGAACACCAGTGGAGACGCCGTCGCCTACCTCATCCACTACCCCGGCCGCATCCATTCCCGGCACGTAGGGCGGCGGGTCGACCTTCTGCTGTTCGGCCCGTGAGCCGTTTCGGGCCATCGTGTCGGTGGGGTTCACCGCCGCGGCATGCACACGCAGGCGCACCTGACCCGGTCCGGCATGGACCTCCGCAAGCTCCACGACCTCCAGAACCTCAGGGCCGCCATGAACCATTAATCCTACCGCGCGCATGCTTTTCGCCTTTCCTAGTATTTGCCGAGTCTAGCCGGGAAGTCGTGGGGTAATGCCGATCTAAACCACGGGCGCCCGGTTGCCGTCCACATTGATGGCCGTGCCGGTGATGTAGGAACCGGCGTCGGAGGCCAGAAAACAGGCCATGTTGGCGAACTCCTCCGCCTTGCCGACGCGGCCCATGGGCACGGCCTCTCCCAGCTTGTCATAAAATTCCTCGAGCGTATCGTTCGAGCCGGATTTGAGGTGGCGCTGCAGATGCTGGTCGCTTTCGATCAAGCCAACCAGCATGGCGTTGACCAGCACATTGTGCGGTGCGCCTTCGCCGGCCAGGACCTTGGTCAACGCCATGCCCGCGGCCCGCGATACCGCAGTCGGCGCGCCGCCCGGGCGCGGCGCCTTGGCGCCAACATTCAGCACATTGATAATGCGGCCCCAGCGCCTTTCCTTCATACCGGGGAAGGTCAGGCGGATCAGCCGGACCGCGCCCATCAGTTTCAACTCCAGATCTTCGTTCCAAAGTTCATCGCTGATCTCCATGAAATCCATGGCCCGGCTGGTGCCCGCGTTGTTCACCACGACGTCTAGCGGGCCCAGGTCCTCGACGACCGATTGGTGCATATCCTTGATTGCCGCCACATCGGACATATCGCAGGCATAGGCACCAACCATGGCGCCGGGTACGGCCGCCTCAATATCCGTCTTGGCTTCTTCCAACACATCGGCACGCCGTGCCACGATCGCCACTTTGGCGCCGGAGTTGGCGAATTCCATCGCCATCGCCCGCCCCAAACCAAGGCTGCCGCCGGTAATAATGGCGGCGCGTCCGTCCATCCTGCATTCCATGTTGCTCTCTCCAATTCCTTTGATTGCTGTGTGCCGTGTACTGTGACGGGCAGGTGTCGTGGAAATATGCTTTCTTGCGCCTAATCCGAAACGGTCGGGCCATCGCCGGCCAAGGTGGTGCGGCGCATATCGCGGGGCTGTTCCGCCGGGAAAGGCCGTGCGCGGTGTAATGTCTGCCTGTTGTCCCAGATGACCAAATCTCCGACGCGCCATTCATGGGCATAGACGAATTGGCGTTGCGTCGCATGCTCCAACAAATTCTGCAGAAATATGTTGGCCTCGGGCGCCGGCCAGCCGTCGATGCCGCCGGCATGGGACGACAGGTATAGGGACTTCCGACCCGTCACCGGATGGGTACGGAGCAAGACCTGGCGCACCGGCTCGAAACGTTCCCGCTCCTCATCGGTGAAATCACTGAAACCGATCTTGCCCCGTGAATAGATCTGTGAATGTTGGCAGACCAGCCCCTCAACCTGCCGTTTCGTATCGTCGTCAAGGGCGTCATAGGCGGCCCGCATATCGGCGAATTCCGTATTCCCGCCTTTCGATGGAATGCAGTGCGCGTGCAGCAGGGAATATTTCGCCGGCGTCTCCTTGAAGGAGCTGTCGGAATGCCACAACTGATTGCCGATGGCGAACAGGCGGCGCCGATCCTCCCGCACAAACGGCTTCTCCGCCTTGTCCAGATTGGAAACATCGGCAAAATCAGTGGACAGCCGGTAATCCTCGGCTGCCCGCAAGCTGGTGCCTATAGCCTGTTCGATGGGCCCCAATTGCCGGGTAAAGGCAAGGTGCTGGTCGTTGTCCAGCCTGCGCCCGCGAAAGACCAAGACGGCATATTCATCCATGCCCGCATGGATCGCCGCCACGTCATCCGCCGACAAGGGCGCGGCCAGGTCGATGCCCTCAACTTGGCCGACGAAACATGGGCCGATCTGTTCGATCTTCAGGGCCATTTTACCGGACTCCCCAGTCATCGCAGCCCCACAACCTTAATGTCCGCCCACCAGAGCCGCAAGGATTGGCGGCGGCCGATTTCAATGCCTGGCATGATGAGGCGCATCCGCCCGCGTTTGCGGCTGTGGATACGATGTGGAGTGCAGGTATATGGCGCCATGTCGGCGATGGTTGACGGCACGCAATAGGAAATGTCTCGCATGCACCCTAAGTTCTTGCCTGTTGTATCGCCGACCAGACCCGCTGGCTGGTGGCCGGCATATCCAGCGCCGTCACGCCCAGGGGCGCCAAGGCATCCAGCACCGCATTCATCACCGCCGGCAGGGCCCCGACGGTGCCGGCCTCGCCCGCACCCTTGGCACCGAGCGGATTAAGCTTGGTCGGCACCGGGTTGCTTTCAACCTGGATGGCGCAGGTCGTATCGGCGCGCGGCATGGTGTAGTCCATGAAAGATCCGCTCAACAACTGCCCGCTGTCCGGGTCATAGACCACCTGTTCCATTAATGCCTGTCCTATCCCTTGCGCGATGCCGCCGTGGATCTGACCCTTCAGCCCGATGGGATTGATCACCGTGCCCACATCATCGACCGCGGCATATCGCACCAGATCGACCTGGCCGGTGTCCGGGTCGATCTCCACTTCGCAGACATGGGCGCCATTGGGGAAGGTATTGGCTTCGGGCGAAAAGGTGGAGGTTTCGAACAGCCCGCCTTCCAAACCAGGCGGCAGTTTGCCATGCATGAAGGCCGCCTTGGCGACGTCTTCCAGGCTCATGCTCCGGTCCGTGCCAGCCACGGTGAAGGCGCCGGCGGCGAAATCCATGTCGCCTATGTCGGCTTCCAGGAAATGCGCCGCGATCCGTTTGCCTTTTTCGATGATCTTGCCCGCCGCCTGCCACAGGGCGGTGCCGCCAATGACGGTGGAGCGGGAGCCGTTGGTGCCGATGCCAAAGGCAACCCGGTCCGTATCGCCGTCAATGTATTGAATGTCACTGGGATCGATGCCAAGCCGCTCCGCCACGATCTGGCGAAAAATGGTTTCGTGGCCCTGGCCCTGGTTCTTGCTGCCCATCAGGATCATGGCGCTGCCGCTGGGATTGAAGCGAATTTCCGCGAATTCAAGGCCAGGCGAGGCCGCCTTCTCGATGGCGTTGGCGAAGCCCAGGCCCAGTAGCTTGCCCCGTGAGGCGGCTTCCTGGCGGCGGCCATCGAAACCGTCATGATCCGCCAGGGCCAGAGCGCGCGCCATGTTCTCGCCGAACTGTCCGCAGTCGTAGATATTGCCAAAGGCATTGCGGTAAGGCATGGCATCGCCGGGTATGATATTCCGGCGCCGCAGCTCTATTCTATCTACGCCCAATTCCCGCGCCGCATCGTCCAGCGACCGCTCGATAACATAGGTGGCTTCCGGCCGGCCGGCGCCACGGTGTGGCGCGGTGCCGCTGGTGTTGGCCATGACGCAGGAAACATGCACGTGGGCGGCGGGGATGTCATAGACCCCAACCAAGGTGGAGACATTTGTGAAAGTCGCCAGCAGGTTTCGGTCGGACGACACATAGGCACCCACATTGGCCAGGGTACGCACGCGTAGTCCCAATATCCGGTTCGCTCCATCCAGGGCCAGTTCGGCTTCCGAGATATTGTCGCGGGCGTGTTCATCGGCCAGGATCGCTTCCTGGCGCTCGCAGCTCCACTTTACAGGACGCCCCAGTTTTCGGGAGGCCCACAGCATCAGGCGGTGTTCGGGATATTGCCAACCCTTGGTGCCGAAGCCGCCGCCCACATCCCCGGCGATAACCCGGATCTTATTCTCGGGGATCTTGAAAATTCTGCCCGCCAGGGCATTGCGGACCCGGTGGGGATATTGCACATCGGCGTAAAGGGTATAACGGTCCTCGCCGGGATCATAATTGCCGATCACACCGCGCGGCTCCATGAAATGTGCATAGACGCGGCTGATGACGTAGCGCCGATGGATGATCCGGGCGGCATTGGCAAACGCTGCATCGGTCGCGGCGGCATCACCGGCCTCAAATATGTTCGAGATATTGTCGGGGCATTCCTCCCAGACCGCCGTATCGCCCGCCGCCGCTTGAGCTGTGTCGGTGACCGACGGCAGCGCTTCGAAATCAACTTCGATCAATTCAGCCGCGTCAAGCGCCTGCGATCTTGTCGCCGCGACGACCAAGGCAAATGGAT
>JASLLM010000177.1 GCA_030747035.1 Alphaproteobacteria bacterium
ATGCCAAGGGCGTTTTCCTGGGTTGCAAGCGGGCGGTACAGCAGATGTTGACCCAGGCGCCGGTGGCGGAGGCGCGGGGGCGGATCGTCAATATCTCCTCCCAACATGGCATGATCTCCTCGCCCCGGGATATCGCCTATGGCACGGGCAAGGCCGCGGTGGTCTATATGACCCGGCAGATCGCCGCCGACTACGGCGCCGATCAGATCATTTGCAACGCCGTGGCGCCGGGCAAAATCATCACCGGCAAACCGGGCCGGGCCAACGACGCGGATCTGATCGACTATTCGGAACGGCGCACGCCCTTGCCGCGTCTGGGCCGGCCCGACGATGTGGCCTCCGCCGTGGCCTTTCTGGCCAGTGACGAGGCACGCTATATTACCGGTGAAAACCTGATGGTAGACGGAGGCTGGATGGCGGCATGAGCGAGGAAGCGATTTATCACGTCTGCGATGGCGCGGCCTGGCGCGCGGCCCAGGGGGCGGGCAGCTATTCCGGTTCCGCCGATGATCTCCGCGACGGTTTCATGCATTTCTCCACCCTGTCCCAGGTGCGGACCAGCGTGGCCATCCATCGGGCCGGGCAGGCGGGCCTGGTCATGCTGGTTGTGACCGCCGACAAGCTGGGGGCGGCCCTGAAATGGGAACCTTCGCGCGGCGGGCAGTTGTTTCCCCATCTCTATGGCGATCTGCCTCTGGATGCGGTGGTCGAGGCCATTGAGTTGCCCCTTGGAGATGATGGCATGCACTGCTTCCCCGACGGCTATCCGGGTCTGGAAGACGAAGCTTAATAGTCCTTATGGCCTAATCCGAATAATCAGGCTGTTCCCGGTCCAGCATACGCTTCAGGGCGTCGAAATGATGCTCCGCCGTGGACCGGCCATAGTAGGTCGGCGAAGCCTTGAAGGCGGCGATGGATTTGTCGATCACCTCCTGGCTCAACACATGCAGGGGCTGTCCTGTCCACATGGCGTAAAGCTGCACCTGCGCCACCCGCTCAAGATAGTACATGCGGTCATAGGCCTCGGCCACGGTGCGGCCGATGGTGGCGGCGCCGTGGTTGGCCATCATCAGAATTTTCTTGTCGCCGATGGCGGCCAGCAGGCGTTCTCCTTCGGCCGGATCGAAAGCCGGGCCGGTGTATTCATCGTCGTAGGCCGTCTGCATGGCGATGCCCAGTTCGGTCTGGCCGATGGGCAGGATGCGCTGGTCCTTCAACCGCGCCAAGGCGGAGGCAAAGGGCATATGCGTGTGTAGAACACAGGCCGCCTCCTTCGATAGCCGGTGCATGGGCGCATGGATGCAGTATCCGGAACGCTCGACCTCGCCCTCGCCCAGCAGAACCTCGCCGTCAAAACTCACTTCCATGAACGAGGAAGCACGGACCTCCGACCAATGCAGACCGAACGGAATCTGATAATAGCGGTCATCGGTATTCGGCACGGCAAGAGTGAAGTGATTGAAAATGCCTTCGTGCAGGCCGTGATGAACGGCCAGACGATGGGCCGCGGCCAAATCGATGCGGGCCTGTTTCTGGGCTGGATCGTCCTGCCGGTTCTCGGTTTGCAAAGCTGAAAGATTCATGAATGCGCTCCCCCATGGCGACAATGCTGAATGGGCAAGACTATGCCATCAGCCGTGGCGAAGGGTCCAGTGCCGTTGATTTCCGGCAATTTTGTTGACTTCAAGGAGGCTTCGCCGGGCGGGAACGCAGAACTGTAATATATTCCTATATTAGTAACACCTTTGTTACCCATGATTAACGCCGCCTTAACCACCATCTGCCACTCTCTCGCCATGACAACCGCAACGCTAAGGGGACGATCATGGGGGATCGAAACAGGCGGCTGTTGGGAACTGCACTGCTTCCACTAGCTGTCACGATTGCGCCATTCGCGCTGGACCATTCACCGAGATATGCAGCGGCAAAAAACCCGGCGCCGCTGCCAAGGGCGGCGATACGGCTGGCTGCCGCGTGCCGGGCCTGCAGACCGTGCAAATCATGCAATCCATGTAAATCCGCCAAGGCCTGCAAGCCGTGCGGCGCCTGCAATCCATGCGCTGCCGCCAAGGCCTCGGAGAAATGCGCCGTGCCGCGATTGCTGAAGGCGGCGCTTAATCCTTGCGCGGCAAAGAAAGGCTGCGGCGCCTGCAATCCTTGCGCCGGCAAACGCGGCTGTGGTGCCTGCAATCCTTGTGCGGCCAAGAAGGCCTGCAATCCTTGCGCCGCGAAGAAGAGCTGTGGCGCCTGTAACCCCTGCGCCGCGAAAAAGGCGTGCAATCCGTGTGCCGCCAAGAAATCGTGCGCACCATGTAATCCCTGCGCTGCAAAGAAGGGCTGTGGCGCCGCCAACCCGTGTGCCGCCAAGAAAGCATGCAGCCCATGTAATCCATGCGCGGCCAAGAAGGCCTGCAATCCCTGCAACCCATGCGGTGGCTGCAATCCCTGTGCCGTTGAACCGCCGGTGTTGACGAATGCCGAGGCCTCTGCCGTCTACGATTGCCTGAAGGACGATATCCGCAAGGCCTATTTGAAATCCGAAAGCCCCATCGCCCGGGATTTCCGGCAATGGAAGCGGTTCTCCGTCAGTCCCTATCCGGCCGAGGCCCATGGCACCCGCTACCTGTTGAACTACGCCAATCCGGTGGCGGCGCCGAACTATCAGAAATACGAAGACCTGGACAATATGCCCATTGGCTCGGTGGTGGTTAAGGAAGGCTTCGTGCAACAGCACGACGGCCGTAACGGTGTCGGCCCATTGTTCATCATGGAAAAGAAGCGACAGGGCGCCTTGGCGGACTCCGGCGGCTGGCACTATTCCATGATCATGCCCAGCGGCATGGTCCGAATGGACCAGGGCCTGCAGAAGTTTTGCAATGACTGCCATGTGCGGGCCGATGACGACGATTTCATGATGTTCATGCCCGACGAATTCAGAGTGAGCGCAAAATGAAAACCTACATCACACCAATCGCAACCGGCCTGCTGACAGGCTTATGTCTGGCCGGAATGATCGTTGCCGCCCAAGCCAGGGCGACGGAAATCATCATATCCCAGGAGGGCAAGAAATTTGTCCCCGGAACCGTGCAGGCGAAGGTTGGCGATACCCTGACCTTCGTTAACAACGAGAAACGCAAGCGCCACAATGTCTATACCAAGACGGCCGGTTTCAAGTACCTCAAGATCAAGAAGCAGAAGCCGGGAGACCGTGATTCCGTGACCTTGAAGAACGCCGGAACCGCCCTGGTCCGGTGCGCCCTGCATCCAAAGATGAAGCTGAAGATCGTGGTGACGGAGTAGCCGCGTTTCCACGAGATAGGAAATTGCATGCGTATAGGTAGCAAGCTGGTCATTGGTGTCGCCAGTGTCGTGGTGTTGACCGCGGTTGCCAGCGGCTTTGCCATGGACGGACTGCTGCGGGTCAGTGCGCTGACCACCGAGATGTATGAAAAACCGCTGCTGTCCATCAGCTTCGCGCGCAATGCCTTGACCAACTTTGTCCGCATGGACCGCGAGGTCACGCAGGCATTGGTGACCGATGATGCGGAGGTTCGAGCGGAACACCAGGAGAGCGCGACCGAATTGGAGAGCGAGATTCGCGACGATTTGGCGGTCGTGCGGGAGCGGGTGACGGACGCTGAAACCCGGGAGGTGGTGGACGAAACCCTGGTCTTGCTGGACCAGTGGCGGGCCATGGCGGAACAGATATTCCAGGCGGATCCCTCCGATCAAGGGGCCAGGGCCGCCCTGTCAGAGGCCAAACAGGACCTGTTGGCCGAGGTTGAGGAAAGCCTCTCCCTGGTGGTCGAATTCACTACGGAACAAGGCTTCAATTTCCGCGAGAACGCCGACGAGGTCGCTGAGCGGACATTACGGATTCAGGTTATCGGCGCCGCCCTGGTGCTTCTGCTCGGCATCGTCATCGCGATGATGATCGGCCGTTATCTCGGCCGGCCCTTGAACGCTATTTCCAGCCGCATGAAGGCGGTGTCGCTGGGTGAATTTGAAGGCGAGATTCCGTGCCGCGACAACAGGGACGAGCTGGGCGACATGGCCCGCGCCATCGATGTCTTCCGGAACAACGCGCTGGAGGTTGAGCGGCTGCAGCAGGAAAAAGCCGATGCCATGGCCCAGGCCAGCGATCGCCGGCGTCAGGCGCGCGAGCACATCGCCGCCGATTTCGAGGCCACTATCCGCCGGGTCGCGGCGGCAATGTCCGAGGCCGTTGGAAGCATGCGGCAGACCGCCGGTGAATTGGACGAGGCCGCGCGGGGGGCATCGGAGCAATCTGTCTCGGTCGCGGCGGCGGCGGCGCAGGCAACCGATGATGCCCAGTCCGCCGCCGGCGAGGCCGAAGGCCTGAGTGTGTCCATTCGCGAGGTCGGAGACCGCGCCACCGCATCGGCCAACGTCACCGGTGGTGCCGTCACGGCGGCGCGGGAGATCAGCGGCAAGGTGTCGGCGCTGGATCAGGCGGTGGAGAAAATCTCCAACGTGATCGACCTTATCGACGACATTGCCAGGCAAACCAATCTGCTGGCGCTGAATGCGACGATTGAAGCCGCCAGGGCCGGCGAGGCCGGCAAGGGCTTTGCCGTGGTGGCTGGCGAGGTGAAGAACCTGGCCAATCAAACCGCCTCCTCGACCCACGAAATCGACTCCATGATCGACCTAATTCGAAGCCAGACGGCTGAAACCGTCACCGCCATACGGGACATGAACGGCATCATCGAGACATTGGACGAGAATGCCACCGCCATCGCCAGTTCCGGCGAGCGCCAGGCGGAGGCGACCGGCGAAATCAGCCGTCATGTCCGCGATGCCGCCGACGGTACGCGCGAGGTTGGCGATGGCATGAGCGAGGTTGCCCAGGCCGTCGGCCGGACCAATGAAATGACCTCGCAGGTATTGAGCGCCGCCGACGGCCTCATGCGGCATTCCTCGGACCTCGACACACAGATCGATCAGTTCCTGGAAAAAATCCGCGCCGTCTAGTCTGCTGGAACTTCTAGCCTAACTGTTCCTGTACCGGGGCGATAACTTCCTCCGCATAGCGCTCCAGTTTGCCGACGTAATCACCTTCGAAGAGGAGCGAGGGGATGGCGAACCGGCTGGCGCCCAATTCCGCCATGCGCTGGGCCGATCCCAATGGATCTTCCGGGTTCAGGCCGGTGGTTATCTGGATTTGGGCCGGATCGCGGCCCGCTTTCTCCGCTTCCTCCCGCACCGTCGCCAGCAGCGGCGTGATGTCCCCGGCCCAACCCGTGGCCGGGAAATAGCCATTGCCCAGACGCCCGGCCCGCCGGGCCGCGAATTCGCTATGGCCGCCGATAATGATGGGCAGCGGGTCCTGCAACGGCTTGGGATTGCAGTTCATGTTCTGGAAGTCGACGAATTCACCGCGATAGTCCATGTCATCCGCTGCCCACAGGGCCCGCATGGCTCCGATATACTCGTCCGTGCGCTTGCCCCGGTGGGCGAAGGGGACGCCCAGGGCGTCGAATTCCTCCTCCAGCCAGCCGACGCCGATGCCCAGTTCCATCCGTCCGCCGGACATGTAATCCATGGTGGCCATCTGCTTCGCCAGGACCAGGGGATTCCGTTGCGGCAGGATCAGCACCCCGGACATGAAGCGCAGCCGTTCCGTGCACGCCGCCACATGGGTCATCCAGACCAGGGGATCGGGCAGGGGTGTCAAATGATCGCCCGGCAACTTGCCCGTGGGCGAATAGGGATAGGTGGAATTGTAATCCGTAGGCAGGACCACATGCTCAATGGTGACCGCGAAGGAAAAGCCGACCCGCTCCGCTGTCTGGCAGAAATCGACGGCCTTGTCCGGTTCGGGAAAGATGAAGTTGGCGAAATGAACTCCGAATTCCATGGCGATGGCCCTCCTGTCCGATCTCGGATTGCTATTTTGCCTGTTTGGCATTGGGAATAAACAATGTCTCGCCGCCCACGGTAACGGCGGCAATGGCGGCCTGTCCAGCCGGCGCCGTCAGCCAATCCATGAAACTGCGCGCCAGGGCTGCCTTGACGTGGGGGTGGCGGGCGGGGTTGACCAGGATAACGCTGTATTGGTTGCGCAGGCCCGTATCGGTCCGGTCGAAGATCGCCCGCAGGCCGCCGCGGTGGCGGTAGCTGAGCCAAGTGCCCCGGTCGGTCAGGGTATAGCCCTTCATGGCGACGGCCATGCGCAATGTGGCGCCCATGCCCGAGCCGGTCTCCATATACCAAGTGCCGGAGCCCGGTTTGGGATCGACCTCGGCGCGCCGCCACAAATCAAGTTCTTTCTTGTGGGTACCGCTGCTGTCGGCGCGGGAGATGAAGGGCGCGCCCGTTGTCGCGATACGGCGCAGGGTTTCCGATGCACTGTCGGCGGCGCCGGCGCCGGCGGGATCGGCCGCCGGCCCCACGATCAGGAATTGATTGTACATCACCGCCCGGCGGTCGATGCCGAAGCCCGCCGCCACGAAGGCCTCTTCCGAGGGGGGATGATGCACCAATAAGGCATCCGCATCGCCGTTGCGCGACAGGCGCAGCGCCTGGCCCGTGCCCACCGCGACAACATGGACGGCGATGCCGCTATGCTTCGTGAAGATGGGCAAGATCCTGTCATACAGGCCCGAGGCCACGGTCGAGGTGGTCGATGCCAGGGTGATGAAACGATTTTCCGCCCGTACTCCGGTCGAGGCGCCCACGATGAGAATGGCAAGCAGTGGAAGGGCAAGAATTGTTCTTATGGCGACTTTCAACATGGACGGCACCTTGCCCGAACCGTTGCGGCCCGGCAACAGATGCCTCGGATGACCCGCCATGGCTGCCGGAAGAGGACTACGCCGCGCACCAAGGTTGCCATCTTTCCGCCAGCCGCTATCCTTATTTCCCCACGAACACACCCCATCAGTGCCGAAAGCGGCGGGAGACTTTGGACATGGCTGTTGTCGAGACGGAGACCCACGGACAGATCTTTGTTATCAGGATGAACCGGCCGGAGCGCCTGAACGCCCTGAACACGGAAATGCGCACAATGCTGGCCGAAACCTGGACCATGTTCCGTGAAAGCAAGGATTTGGAAGTGGCGATTTTCACCGGCACCGGCCGGGGTTTTTGCGCCGGCGAGGATATGAAGGAAACTCTGGAGCATGGCCGGCCGGGCGGCAAGAAGCTGGAGTTGGAGGATCCGTTTCGCACCGGTGCGCTAGAAAAGCCGGTGATCGGTGCCATCAACGGCTTTGCCATGGGCGGCGGCTTCATGCTGGTGGAGGGCACGGACCTGCGCGTCGCCGTGCGGGAGGCGGTTTTCGAGGTTTCCGAAGCCAAGCGCTGGCTGCTGGGCGGCTACAACCACGGCCATATCGCCAACCTGCCCTATGCCGTGGCCATGGAGATGGCCATGGGCTTCCGCTTTACCGCGCAGAGGTTTTACGAGGTCGGCTTCGTCAACCGGGTAGTGGAGGCTGACGAACTAATGCCCGAGGCCATGGCCATGGCGGAGCATCTGTTGACCTTGCCGCCCGCTTCCCGCGTCAACACGGTGCACATGATGCGCCAGATGCGCCCCGCCATCGCGCCAGATCTGGGCCGCCTGGCCGCCGCCCTGCATGACCATGGCGCCAAGAGCGACTTGATGGAATCCCGTGCCGCGTTCGCCGAGAAACGGGCCCCAAATTTCAAGGGCTGGGATGATCCCGAGGACCGCTACCGCACTCCGACACTGGAGGACATATAGCGGGCGCCGCAGAGTCCTGCCCGCCATCTCGCGTGGCCCTTTATGGGTTCAATGGCGGTAGCGGCTTGCCGGCATTGCGGGCTGCCATGCGCTCCTGAAACTGCTTGGTGGTATTGGTGCTGGGGAACGGATCATCGGGAACGGGCAGCTCCAGGAAGGCGCACAGCGGCTCCCAGCCCTGGGCCACGTCAAATACCAATAGGCGTTCCTTGGGCAGTGCGGCCTCGACCGTTTCGATATTGCGGCGGTAGACGGCCAGGGCGTGCTCCCGGTCGGTCAAATTGCCGCCGAAGACCTTATTGACGATCAAATCCCGGGACATCCGCCGCATGCGCAGACGATCGGGGTCGTTGACACTATCTTTGGTCTGGAAGCTGCGGAAGATTGTGTTGCTGATACTGTTCCACCAGGCCTCCTCATCCCGGACGGTCAGGATCACCTTGGCGTCGGGATAGTGTTCCGACAGTGGCCGCCAAAAATGGCAGGCCGGCCAATCGACGCTGGACTGATAACCGCGCAGGATGTCATCCCAGTCCGCGCCCGCGCCCAGCGGCTCGCCTTGGGCGGCGTCGAACCAGGCGTCCGCATTCTCAGGCCGGTTTAGAACTTCCAGCATGTGATAACAGGGGCCGAGGCCCAAATGCTCCAACGCGCCTTTCATGGAGAGTGTGCCGGTGCGCCCGAAACCGGCGCCGATAACTTTCATTGTCATGTAACTGTCCCTGTCAGGCGGCTATGGCCGGTGCAGTTCCGGCAACGTCTGGGTGAAGGTCTGCCGACCGCGTTTGAAGCCATACAGGGGCCGGGCGATGGTGGCAACGGCCTCGGCCTCGCTATGCGCGTTCCAGACCACCAGGTCGGCGGATTTTCCAGGTGTGATGCCGTAATCATCCTGCCGCAGCAGCCGGGCAGAACGGTGGGTCAGCATCTCGAAACAATCCGCCAGTTCCTCGTTGCCGCCCCGTTGCGCCACATTGGCGTACAGATTGGCGATGCGGATCAGCGAGCAGTCGCCGAACGGCGTGAACGGGTTCAGGACATTATTGGTGGAGAGGGAGCAATTGACACCGCAGGCCAGCAGGGCGTTGGCATCGGCCACGCCGCGGATCACGCTGAGGTCCTGATGACGGCCCATGACGAATAGATCCGTCGCCGGCAGCACGGTAACCGAGACCCCTGTATCGGCCAGGCGCGCGCCCAGGTCCTGTAGCTGATCGGGGGGCAGGCAGGAATATTTCGTGCCATGCCCCACGGCCACCCGGCCGCCCCAGCCGAACTCCTCCGTCAGGTCGCAAACCAGATGGATGTCCATGTCGTCAATGGTCGGGCCCACGTCCAGGTGGATATCCACGTCCACGTCGAACTGCCGCGCCAGTTCGAATATGCGGCGGACCTGACCATCATGATCGGGATCATAGCCCGGCGCACCACCAACCACTGTGGCGCCGTCTTTCAGCGCGGCGACAATATTGGCATCGGTTTCGGGTACGTTCGTCATGCCTTCCTGGGCGAAGACGCAAAGTTCGATATCTATCGCCCAGCGGTAGTCAGCCGCCAGTTGTTTCAATGCCTCGAAACCCCGCAGGCCGACATTGGGGTCCAACTCCACATGGGTGCGCATATGGGTTGCGCCATTGACCAGGCATTGTTCCACCGT
>JASLLM010000178.1 GCA_030747035.1 Alphaproteobacteria bacterium
CGGGCAATGAAAAGCTGAATTGATGGCTTTTCTTGTTGGCCATGGGTGGTGCGCCCTAACCCCGATCGCGCATCAGCCGGGCCTGGTCTCGTTTCCAGTCCCGGTCCTTCTGGGTTGCCCGTTTGTCGTGCTGTTTCTTGCCCTTGGCAATGCCCAACAGCACCTTGGCGATGCCACGCTCGTTGAAATACAGCTTTAGCGGCACCACGGTGATGCCGGCCCGGGCGATGGCGTTGCGCAATCTTTCGATCTCGCGCTTGTGCAACAGTAATTGCCGGGGCCGCAGGGGCTCGTGATTGTTTCGGTTGCCGGCCTTGTATTCCGGGATATGCGCATTGATCAGGAACAGGCCGTCATCGCGCTCGACCGCATAGGATTCGCCAATACTCGCCTGTCCCGCGCGCAGGGATTTAACCTCCGTCCCGGTCAGGATAAGGCCCGCCTCCAGCGTATCGTCGATGAAATAGCTGTGGCGGGCCTTTCTGTTCTCGGCAACCGCGCGGGTCATCTGGTCAGTTCAAAAGGCCCACATGACGCAGGGCGACATCAACCTTTTCCGCCGTTCCCTGTGTCAGCGGCACCACGGGCAGGCGCGCTTCCGCCTCGCACAGGCCAAGCCGCCAGGCGGCATACTTGGCACCGGCCGGGCTGGGCTCGAGAAACAGCGCCACATGCAGGGGCATCAGGCGGTCATGCAGGGCCAAGGCCTTGCCATAGTCGCCATCCATGCAGGCGGTCTGGAATTCCGAACACAGCGCCGGCGCCACATTGGCGCTGACGGAGATGCAGCCATGGCCGCCTTGCGAATTATACGCCAACGCCGTACCGTCCTCGCCCGAAAGATGGCAGAAATCATCGCCCAGCAAAAGCCGTTCGCGGCTGACGCGGGCGACGTCACCGGTGGCATCCTTGACCCCGACGATACGGGGCAGTTCCGCCATGCGTGACATGGTTTCGGGCAGAATATCCACGATCGCGCGCGGCGGGATGTTGTAGATAATGATGGGAATGTCGGAGGCGTCATGCAAGGCCTTGAAGTGCTGATACAGCCCCTCTTGATTTGGCCGGTTGTAGTAACCCGCCACATGCAGGACCGCGTCCGCCCCCGCGGCCTGGGCATGCTGAGTCAGCGACACCGCCTCCGCCGTGTTATTCGAACCCGCGCCGGCAATGATCGGCAGCCGCCCGGCCGCCTGTTCGACGACGATTTCGACCACCCTGCCGTGCTCTTCATGCGACAGTGTGGGGCTTTCACCCGTGGTGCCACAAGGCACGATGCCGTGGGTGCCTTGCTCAACATGCCAGTCGACAAGTTTGCGCAACGCCTCTTCATCCACTTGGCCTTCGCGGAACGGCGTGATAAGCGCAACAATTGACCCCTTGAACATGGCTCTCTCCTAGGGAAATACTATTCTGATGTAAGTGCCGCGAACTTAACCCTTTCCCCGGCAAGGGGGCAAGCAGCGAGAACAGCTAATTAGGTCCTTAAGTGCAATCCGCAAAATCGTCCGGACGGTGCCGACAGCGCCGATCCGGACAATGGCCGTTGGGGCGGCGCCGGTTTCGATCCTGGTGCTGACCGCCGCCCTGCTGTTGCCGGCTGGCCAAGGCGCGCGGGCACAGTTGGCGCAAAATCTGCTTTCTTATGAAGACCAGGCCCATTACCGCAAAGCCTTCAAGGCCGCCAACAAGAGGAATTGGCCCGGCGCCCTTCGTCTGGCGCGCAAGGCAAAGGACCCCCTGCCCGCCAAGGCCCTGCGCTGGTTGAACTACCGCGAGCCCGGCAATCGGGCCAGCTTTGCCGAGATCAGCGCCTTTCTTGACGCCAACCCGGCCTGGCCGTCGCGGGAACGCCTGATCCGCAGGGCCGAGGAGGCCATGGAGAAAAGCCGCGTCAGCGATCAAACCGCCTTGAACTGGTTCAGCCTGCACCGGCCTGTCTCCGGTCCGGGCCAAATTCGCCTGGCGGAAGCGATGCTGGCCAACGGCATGAAGGAAGACGGCCTGCAATGGTTGCGCTATGCCTGGATCAACAACGTTTTCGCCCGCCGTCAATCCAGGGCCATATATCGGCGTCATCGCGGCACCATCAACATGGCGGACCATATCGCCCGCCTGGACCATTTGTTGTGGCATGGCCATCGCTATTCCGCCCGGCGGCTCTACACCGTAGTGCCCAAGGAATACCGCAAGTTGGCGGAGGCGCGGGAAAGCCTGATGGTAAGGGGCCCGGGCGTGGACAGCAAAATCCGGGCGGTGCCGGAGGATCTGTTGGGCGACGGCGGCCTGGCCTACGAAAGACTGCGCTGGCGGCGACGTCAAAATCTGGACAAGCGGGCCCGCGAGATCCTGTTGAGACCGCCATCTCATCTGGGTCCACGACCGGAGAAATGGTGGCTGGAGCGGCATATCCAGGCCCGCGGCGCTCTGCGGGAGGGGGACGCGGCGCTGGCCTACCGCCTGGCGTCCAACCACGGTCAATTGGCGGGCCATTTCAGCTTTGCCCAGGCCGAATGGCTGTCGGGCTGGATCGCCTTGCAATTTCTCCAGGATGGAGATACCGCGCTGCGCCATTTCGCGAGCCTGTACAGCAACGTCAAATTTCCAGTCAGCCTGGCCCGCGCCGCCTATTGGGCCGGACGCGCGAGCATTGCCCTGAACCGGGAGAAAGACGGCAAAAAATGGTACCAGGCGGCAGCCGGCCATCCCTCCACCTACTACGGTCAACTGGCGATCCAGGCATTGGGTCCCGAAGGGCAATGGCGCATGCCCCTTGAACCGATGCCCAGCAAGGCGGCGATGAAGGTATTCAAGGACCGGGAATTGGTCCGCCTAACCCGTATCCTGTTGGAGCTGAAGCAGGAGGAACATCTGCGGCCTTTCATTCTGCATCTGACGCGCAGTGCGGCGGACCCCGGTGGCCGGGTCCTGGCGGCCCATCTTGGCCAGGGCCTGGGGCAGCCGGCCCTGGCGGTGCGCTCGGCCAAGCTGTCCCTGCGCGCCGGCACCTTGTTGGCCCGCACCGGTTACCCGGTACTGTCGGGGCTGCCGCCGATGCCAATCGAAACGGCCCTGGCCCATGCCGTGGCGCGCCAGGAAAGCGAGTTCAATCCCCGCGCCGTCTCATCGGCCTCGGCCAGGGGCCTGATGCAGCTTTTGCCGCGCACGGCGCGCAAGGTGGCGAAAAGCCTGCACATACGCTATCGCCAGGATAAATTGTTTGACGGCCGCTATAACATGCGCCTCGGCGGGGCCTATTTGGGGCAGCTAATCCGTGCCTATCGCGGCTCTTACATCCTGGCCTTGGCGGCCTATAACGCCGGCCCGAAAAGGGTGAGGCGGTGGCTGCGGAAAAACGGTGATCCGCGAAAAGGCGGCGTGGATCCCATCGACTGGGTGGAAGCCATTCCGATCTCGGAAACGCGCAATTATGTGCAGCGGGTCTTGGAGAATTTGCAGGTCTACCGCTGGCGGATCAATCCCCGAACGGCCAAACTTGCCCTGCTGCAGGATTTGCACCGCAACGGCCTGCCGTCGCAATAACAGGCCGTTAGCCCGCCACATCCCGCAGGCGGGAGATCAGATGATTGACGACCGATTTCATGACCGGATCCGAGGCATTCAGACGCCGCAAAAATTCATCGCGCGGGATTTCGAGAACAACTGATTTTTCAGAGGCGACCGCCTTGGCGCGGTGGGAGCGGTTTTCCAACAGGGCGACCTCTCCAAACACTTCGCCAATCTCGACATCCGCCAATGTCGCGGATTTTCCATTCTCGCCGGCGACCCGGATCTTTACCGATCCGCTGCGCAGAACATAAACAGACTCGGCCGCGTCCCCTTCGTCAAACACCAGCTGGCTTGGCTCGAAGCTCTTGCGGGTGAAGGTAACCATGGCACTATTTCCATTTACGAAGTCTGTTTATCGGCACAGCGCGAAATCCTCACGAGATTTCACTGTGTCTAAGTGTACAAAAACAAAGTTTCCAAATTATGACCGGTACTCTTCGCAAGAGCTTGCAGTCGTGGCCCGGATGATAACAATGTCAAACCAGTAAACAATGTAGGAGGAGTTACGTCATGGGCATGCTCGACGGCGTCAAGATCGTCAGTTTCAACCATTTCATGCTGGGGCCGTTGGCCGCGCAGCACCTGGGAGACCTTGGGGCCGACGTCATCATGATCGAACCGATTGGCGGTGCCTTTCAACGTCAATGGGGCGGCGGCAATACCTATGTCGGCGGCGAAAGCGTCGCGTTTCTGGTCGCCAACCGCAATAAGCGCAGTATCGCCCTTGATCTGAAGTCGACGGCCGGGCGGGACATAGCGCTCGCCCTGATGGCGGATACCGACGTGGTGATGGAAAATTTTCGCCCCGGCATCATGGATCGTCTCGGCCTCGGCTACGATGGGGCACGGGCAGCCAATCCGCGGTTGATCTTCGCCTCCGCCTCCGGCTGGGGTTCGAGCGGACCTTACGCCACGCGCCCGGGCCAGGATCTGCTTATTCAGGCCCGTTCCGGCCTGGCGATGATCACGGGCAGCACGTCCGCGCCGCCGACGCCGGTCGGGGTTTCGGCCGCCGACCATCACGGCGCCACGGTTTTCTCCGCCGCCATTCTCGCGGCCCTGGTGCGTCAGGGCCGAACCGGCGAAGGCGCCCGGGTCGAGGTGGACCTGATGTCGGCGGCCCTGGATCTGCAACAGGAATCCATTGTCGCCTACCTGAACGGCCCGCGGGAGCAAGGCGTGCGGGCGCCCGAACATATCGGCGGCTGGCTCTATCAGGCGCCCTACGGCTTCTACCGCACCACGAATGGCCATATCGCGATCTCCATCTGCACCCTGGAAGAACTGGGAACGGCGCTGGACCGTCCCGACCTGGCGGCCATGACCGTGGCCGATAGCTGGCAGCGGCGGGAAGAGGCGACGGCGCTGATCCAGGACATCATCGAAGGCGATAGTACCGAGGCCTGGTGCGAGCGTCTGGAGACGCATGGTATCTGGCACGCACCGGTGCTTGATTACGATGCCATGGAGGCCGATCCCCAGGTCCGCCACAACGGCAATCTGCTTGAGGGACGGCTGGCAACCGGCGAACCGGTCACATTGGTGGCCCATGCCGCCTGCTATGACGGCGAACGCCCCGGCCTGCGGCTGGCACCACAGCCCATCGGGGCCCAGACCCGGGAAATCCTGGACGAACTGGGATATGACGGCGCGCGGATCCAGCAGCTGGAAGAGGACGGCGCGGTCGCGGCGGCGCAACTGGCGACATAGAATTCATGCTCTTTGTCCATACGGCATTGCGTGGGATACTCCGTTCCGGAAATCCGCATTGGGGGTGCAAGCATGACCATGGACCGGCTTGAGAATATCGACGCCTGTGTCTTCGACGCCTACGGCACACTGTTCGACGTCAATGCCGCGGCCCAGCATTGCGCCGCTGAACTGGGCGACAAATGGCAACCATTGGCGGAGCTGTGGCGGGGCCGTCAGTTGCAATACACCTGGCTGCGCAGCCTGATGGAAGAATATGCGGATTTCTGGCAGGTCACGGGCGAGGCGCTGGATTTCGCCATGGAGGCCCTGGATATCCACGATGATGCCCTGCGTGAACGCCTGATGGAGCTGTATCTGAAGTTGGACGCCTACGAGGAGGTCGGCGGTGTTCTGCGCCGGCTTCGCAACGGCGGCATGAAGACGGCTATCCTCTCCAACGGCTCGCCCAGGATGCTTGGCGCTGCGGTCGACAACGCCGGCCTTGGCGAGGTGCTTGATGCGGTGATTTCGGTCGATCAGATCAAGGTCTATAAGACCGCTCCGGCGGTCTATCAACTGGCCGTCGATCAACTGGGTGTTGCGGCTTCCGCCATCAGTTTCCAGTCTTCCAATGCCTGGGATGCCCATGCCGCTTCGAATTTCGGCTTTCGCGTGGTCTGGGTAAACCGCTTTGCCCAGGCCCGGGAACGGCTGCCGGGCAATCCCGATATCATGCTGGACAATCTGGAACCGCTGCCGGCCATCGTAGGCATGTGAGGAACATGACCGTGGAGTATCAGGCGCACCGTTTTCGGGCCCAGGACGATCTGGAGCTTTACTACCGCGAATATGGTGATCCCCTGGCGCCCGGCACGCCGGTACTCTGCCTTGCCGGCCTGACCCGCAATGCCATTGATTTCCACGAACTGGCGCTGCATTTGAGCCGGCATCGCCGGGTCCTGTGCCTGGACCTGCGCGGACGGGGGCAATCCGCCCATGATCCTAATCCCGCCAATTATACGCCGCCGACCTATCTATCCGATATCGGACACCTGCTGACCGTTGCGGGCTGCCACAAGGTGATCGTCATCGGCACCTCCCTTGGGGGCATCCTGGCCATGGCCCTCGGCGCCACGCGGCCCACAGCCCTGGCCGGTGTGATCCTGAACGACATCGGTCCGGAGGTTGATCCAAGTGGCGTTGAACGCATCAGCGGCTATGCGGGAAAGACCCCGGCGGCAATGGATCTGGAGCAGGCCGCGGAACATTTGAAACAACTGTTCGCGCCCGCCTATCCAGACTGGGAAAGCGAGCAATGGCGGGAGGAAGCCGTGCGGACCTTCCGTAAGCGGGATGATGGCATGCTGGTGCAGAATTATGACCCCGCGGTCGCCCAGCTCGCCACGGAGCAAGATGACAGCCCCGTCGACTTCTGGCCCTATTTCAAGTCCCTGGCGCATGTTCCTGTGCTGGCCATTCGCGGCGGCCTGTCCGATATCCTCAGCGCCGAGACTTTTGCCCAGATGGCCCGGGAAAAGCCGGACCTGAACCAATTGACCCTGCCCAATCGCGGTCACGTGCCGCAATTAATCGAACCGGCCTGTATCGCGGCCATAGACGAATTCCTGGAGAGCCATGGATAGTCCAGACGCTGATCCCCCGGTGAAATACGGGGATATCACCGCTGCCGCCCGGATCCTGCGCGGCGTCGCGGTACGTACGCCGCTGCTGGAAAACAAGGCTTTGAATGAACAGGCCGGCGGGCGCCTGTTCTTCAAGCCGGAACCGCTGCAAATCACCGGCTCCTTCAAGTTTCGCGGTGCCTACAATCATATCAGCCAGCTTGACGAGGCGGCGCGGAAAAATGGCGTGATTGCCTATTCCTCCGGCAATCATGCCCAGGGCGTCGCAGCGGCGGCATACTATTGCAATGCCCCGGCCCTGATCGTCATGCCCGAAGATGCACCCCAGGTGAAAAAGCAAGGTACCGCATCCTGGGGCGCCGAGATCGTGACCTATGACCGCTGGGGCGACGAGCCACGGGAAACCATTGCCGCGCGCCTGGCGGAAGAACGCGGCCTGGCCATGGTTCGGCCCTATGATGACCGCCTGATCATGGCGGGCCAGGGCACCACGGGCCTGGAGATCGTCGAACAGTTGGCGGAGCGTGAGCTGGCACCAACGCGCGTGCTGGTACCTTGCGGCGGCGGTGGCCTGACGGCGGGGGTCGCCACGGCGGTGAAACATCATTGCCCCGATTGTGCCGTCCACACGGTGGAACCCATGGGTTTTGACGATACCGCGCACTCCATCGCCGGCCAATCCCGACAAGGCAATGAAGCCGGGGGCAACAGTTTTTGCGATGCCCTGCTGGCGCCCGAACCGGGCGAGCTTACTTTTGAGGTCAACCGGTGCCTTTGCAGCGGCGGCCTTGTGGTCAGCGATGACGAAGTCGCTGCCGCCATGGCCGCGGCCTTTGCACATTTGAAGCTGGTGGTGGAGCCCGGCGGCGCCGTTGCCCTGGCCGCGGCCCTGACGGGCAAAGAGGATCTGAGCGAGGGCATAACGGTTGTCGTTCTTTCGGGCGGCAACGTCGACCCGGCGCTATTCGCCGACGTCCTGGAGCAGTCCTAGGATCACGCCGGACGCAGGACCAAATCACAGATGCTGACATGGGCCGGCGTATCGAGGGCATAGAGCACCGCATCGGAGACATCTTCAGGCGCCAGCGCGGCATCGTAACGGTCATAAAATTCCTGCGCCCGTTCCTCATCGCCTAGCCAGCGGGCCGATGCGAATTCGGTGCGGACCAATCCCGGCATCACCTCCGTCAGGCGCACGCCGCTGCCTTGCAACTCCTGGCGCAGACTATTGGTGAAGCCGTGCACGGCGAATTTCGAACCGACATAGACACTATGATTAAGGGCCGGCTCCACCCCGTTGACCGAACCGATGGTCACGATGTGGCCCCTGCCCCGCTGCCGCATGCCCGGCAGTATAGCCAGCGTTGTGCGCATCATACCCGTAACGTTGGTTTCGATCACCGCCGCGATATCGCTGGCGTCGCGTTGATGAAAGGCCTGGCGTCCGCCCAGATCATGGCCGGCATTGTTGACCAGGATATCAATCTGCCGCCAATCTTCCGGCAATCGTTGCAGCAAACCGTCGACCGCCTCGCCATCCGCGATATCCAGTTCCAGCGCCAGGGCGGCATTGGGCAATTCCTCGACCAACGCCTCCAACCGCTGCAGGCGGCGGGCTGCGCATATCACCCGCACCCCGCGCGCACTCAACGCCGCCGCCACCGCCCGTCCAATTCCCGCACTGGCCCCGGTCACCAGCGCGGTGCTGCCCTCCGCCAGGATCGCATCGTCTGTCATCGCCTATCCTCGTCTCGCTTACCGGCGGCAATGATACCCCCTCCCCCGTGCCAACGGGAACAAGGAAAGGGCCCCTTCATCCAGGCAGGATGAAGGGGCCCAAAGGTCTTCGTCTATTGTGGTGGGTCCTAGCCGGTGCGGACCTTGGTGAGAAAATCATCGACGGTACGGCGCAAGTTGTCCGATTGCTCGGACACGCCGGTGGCCGCGGTTTCCACACCACCGGCCGATCCGCCAACCCGCGTCGTGCTTTCAGTCACGGCGGAGATATTGCGCGAGACATCCTCGGCCGCGGTCGATGCTTCTTGCACATTGCGGCTAATCTCGTCCGTGGCGGCATTCTGTTCCTCGACGGCAGCCGAGATCGTGGCCGCGATCTCATTGACCCGGTCGATGGTCTTGGTCACGGATTCGATCGCGGTTACAAAGTTGCCCGTGGCACTTTGCACGCCGGCAATTTGACCGGAGATTTCCTCGGTCGCGCTGGCCGTTTGCGAGGCCAGGTTCTTCACCTCGGACGCAACGACGGCAAAGCCCTTGCCGGCATCACCGGCCCGTGCCGCCTCGATCGTTGCGTTCAGGGCCAACAAGTTGGTCTGAGAGGCGATATCGTTGATCAAGCTGATCACATCGCCGATCTTCTCGGCGGATTCCAAAAGCCCGCTGATCTCGTCATTGGTCCGGCCGGTTTCCGCCGCCG
>JASLLM010000179.1 GCA_030747035.1 Alphaproteobacteria bacterium
ACCCATCCCGCCCAGCAGATTTTCTTTCGGTATCCGGACGGCATCGAAGCTGATCTCGGATGCCGGCCCGTTTGGTTCGGAATAGCCGAAAAATGTATTGCTTCGGCCCACCCTGACGCCGGGCGCATCGCGGGGCACGATGATGACGCTGTGCCGTCCGTTCTTGGCCGCGTCGGGATTGCTGAGCCCGAGGAACAGATAAAAGCGGCAGCGTTCGTGGGCGCCGCCGGTGATGTACCATTTGTCACCGTTGACAATATAGCTGTCGCCATCGCGGGTTATCGTGGCGGCGATGTTCTTGGCGTCGGATGAGGCTGTCGCCGGTTCGGTCATGGCAAAGGCGGACTGGCATTCACCTTCCAAAAGAGGGGTCAGCCATTGTTCCTTCTGTTCCTCGGTGCCATGGCGCTGCAGGGCGACCATATTGGGCACGTCCGGCCATTGGCAGTTGAAGACCTTGGATGACCACAGCACCCGCCCCAGCAGCTCGGCGACGAGGGCGTAGTCGAGATTGCTCATGGACAGCCCGGGCTGACGGTCGGTCAAATCCGTATGCGCCATGTTCCACAGGCCCAGGGATTTGGCCTTGGCCCGCAATTCGTCCAGGAACGGCGGGTCCAGGTCGCCATCTTGCTTGACGCTACGGATCATCTCGCGGTTTCGCGGCAGGATATCCTGTTCGAATACCTGGCGGACTTGATCAAGAACCGCATGGGCCTCGGGCGAAGGTGTCAAGTTCATGGCGTGGTTCCTCGTTAAATCAGGCGGCAGGTGGCCTTAAGTGTAACAAAGAAAACAGGGCCCGCCATTTCTGACAGGCCCTGCTGTAATGCTCGGAACAGCCTTGGTGTTTAGCCCATGGCCTTCTGCAGGTTGGTATCCAGGGCTTCCAGGAACAGGTTCGTGGTCAGCCACTTTTGCTGCGGGCCGATCAGAATGGCCAGATCCTTGGTCATAGCGCCGGATTCAACTGTTTCGACGCAGACCTTCTCCAGGGTCTCGGCGAAATTGCTCACATCCGGCGTCTCGTCCATGCGGCCGCGGTGCTTCAGACCACCGGTCCAGGCGAAGATAGAGGCGATTGGGTTGGTCGAGGTCTCGTTACCCTTTTGATGCTCCCGGTAATGGCGGGTGACGGTGCCGTGGGCGGCTTCCGCCTCCACCGTCTTGCCATCCGGCGTCATCAGGATCGAGGTCATCAGACCCAACGAGCCAAAGCCCTGAGCCACCGTGTCGGACTGCACATCGCCGTCGTAGTTCTTGCAGGCCCAGATGAACTCGCCTTCCCACTTCAGGGCGCAGGCCACCATGTCATCGATCAGACGATGCTCGTAGGTCAGGCCCAGTTCCTTGTACTGCTCTTCGTACTCGGCCTCGAACACTTCCTGGAACAGATCCTTGAAGCGGCCGTCATAGGCTTTCAGGATGGTGTTCTTAGTGGACATATAGACCGGCCATTTGCGCTGCACGCCATAGCTCATGCAGGCGCGGGCGAAATCGCGGATCGAGTCGTCCAGATTGTACATGGACATGGCGACACCGCCGCCTGGGAACTGGAAGACCTCCCGCTCGATCACCTCGCCGCCGTCCTCGGGCTCAAACTTCATGGTCAGCTTGCCCTTGCCGGGCACCACGAAATCCGTGGCGCGGTACTGATCGCCGAAGGCGTGGCGGCCAATGACGATGGGGTGGGTCCAGCCCGGCACCAGACGCGGTACGTTCTGGCAGATGATCGGCTCGCGAAACACCGTGCCGCCCAGGATGTTACGGATCGTGCCGTTGGGGGATCGCCACATGGACTTCAGGCCGAATTCCTCCACCCGCTCTTCGTCCGGGGTGATGGTGGCGCATTTCACGCCGACGCCGTATTCCTTGATGGCATTGGCGCAGTCGATGGTGATCTGATCGTCGGTTTCATCGCGTTTTTCGATGCCCAGATCGTAGTATTTCAGGTCGATGTCCAAATAGGGCAGGATCAATTTTTCCTTGATAAAGGCCCAAATGATCCGGGTCATCTCGTCGCCGTCGAGCTCGACGACAGGTGTTTTCACTTTTATCTTGCTCATATACCTAACCTCTATGGCGGCTTGATCCACCTAAATTGTATTGTTCGCGCGGAACATATCGACCTAGACGCGCCAGGTCAAAGACTCGCTTACAGCCGTTCGGGATGGCCCGGTCCAAGTGGACTGGGCGCCGCATCCAGGGCCGCGAAAACGCCTTCTACATCCCCTGCCATGGCATAGAAATCGGCTATTCCCCGATCGGCGAAACCACCCGCCACGACGGCCCTCAGCAATTCGGCCATGGGCTGCCAATAGCCGCCGTCGTCCAGGATCACCAGCGGTTTGTCGTGCAGGCGCAGTTGCCGCCAGGATATGATTTCAAAGGTTTCATCCAAGGTGCCGATACCGCCCGGCAGGGCAACGAAACCGTCCGAAAGTTCGAACATCAGCTGTTTGCGGGCATGCATGGTGTCGACCACATGCAGTTCCGTCAGACCATGATGGCCCACTTCCCAATCCTGCAAATGTTTTGGAATGACCCCGATGACCTCGCCACCCGCCGCCAGCGAGGCATCGGCGACCGCGCCCATAAGGCCCACATGGCCGCCGCCATAGACCAGCCGAATGCCGCGCCTCGCGATTTCTTGACCGAGTGCGATGGCGGTATCACGGTATTCTTGCTGTTGACCAAAGCGGGAGCCACAATAGACGCAGATGGAGGAGATCTCTGCCATGCCAATTCCTTTTCTTCGCGGCCTGCCGGCTTTGGCGCTTGCCTTGGCCGCCAGCCAAACCGTACTGGCGGGACCGGCCGACGTGGTTGGGGTGAAAGTGACGAAAAGCGGTCCTCCCGGCCTCTACAGCTTTGCCGTCACCGTGCGCCATGATGATACCGGCTGGGAGCACTATGCCGACGCCTGGGAGGTTGTGGGCCCAGATGGCAAGGTGCTGGGGACACGGGTTCTAGCCCATCCGCATGTGCGCGAGCAACCCTTTACCCGCCGCCTTACTGGCGTGGCGGTGCCCAGGGACGCGGCGAAGGTGCGCCTGCGGGCCCATGACAAGGTGCATGGCCTTGGCGGCCGGGAAGTCGTGGTGGATTTGCCCCGGTGAAGCGATTCGGCATTTTTGCGGTTTTGCTGCTTTGTCATGGCGCGGGCGGCGCGGCGGCGGCTGACCAGGTTGAACGGGGCGCCTACCTGATCCGCGCGGCGGGATGCGTCGGCTGTCATACGGATACCAAGGGCGGTGGTGCGCCGTTGGCCGGCGGCCTCGGCCTGAAGACGCCGTTCGGCACATTCTACAGCCCCAACATTACGCCCCATCGGGAAACCGGTATCGGTGCATGGAGTGACCAGGATTTTCTTGCTGCCCTGCGCCACGGCGTCCGCCCCGACGGCGGCAATTACTTTCCGGTTTTCCCCTATCCCAGCTACACGGCCATGCGGGCGGAGGACGCCCTGGCCATCAAGGCCTATCTATTCGCCCAAACCCCGATCAAGCGGCGGAACAAGGCCCACGATGTGGCGCCGCCATTTTCGTGGCGCTGGACGGTCCACCTCTGGAAATGGCTGTTTTTCAAGCCGGGGCCGTGGCAGGACCATGCCGATCGCGATGCGCAATGGAACCGCGGCGCCTATCTTGTTGACGCCCTGGCCCATTGCGGTGAATGCCACACGGCGCGCAATTTCATGGGTGCCATGGAACCGTCAGGTTATCTGGCCGGTACCGTTGACGGGCCCGATGGCGAGTTGGTGCCGAACATCACCTCTGACCCGGAGACCGGAATTGGCGAGTGGATCGAGGCTGATATCGTCCAGTTGCTGCGCGAGGGGATGAAACCGGACTATGACGATGTTCAGGGCAGCATGGCGGAAGCTATCCGCGACGGCCTGGCCCATCTGACGGACGAAGATCTGAACGCAATCGCGCGTTATCTTCGCACCGTGCCGCCCATTGTCCACCGGGTTGCGCGCCAGCCGAAGCAATAGCACCGGCGGGCATGATGCCGCCGGGCGGTTGTACTGGGGATTGCCCCTGGCGGAGTGAAAGACTACCTTCTACCCAGCTCTGACTCGGAGAGACGGCGTGCGCAATATTGTCATCATAGCGGCAGTGGTAATTATGTTGGGAGGTGCGTTGGCACTGATTTCCTGGCAGGAAGAGCCCGAGCCGATGCCGACGGCAGCGCAAACTCCGGCGAAAAGCCCAGAGACGAAACCTGTCGAAAAGTTGGCTGAAAAACCGGCCGAGGAAAAACCTAGCCCCGCGCCATCGGTCAATCGTGCTGGCAACAACCTGGCGGCGCCGTCCCGGACCGCATCGCCATCCCTGCCAAAGGCCCGGACCGACAGGAAAACCGATACGGATCAGGGCCGGGTGGAAGTGAAAAAGCCGAAGGTCAAGCCGCCCACGTTCGATATCGTCCGGATCGCCAAGGACCGTACTGCCGTGATCGCCGGCCGGGCGCCCGCCGGCTCCACCGTGCGGCTGTCGCTGGGCGGCAAGATCCTGGCCGAGGCGCCGACGTCACAGCGCGGCGAATGGGTGGCGGTGATCGAACAGCCACTGCCCAGCGGCCAGGCGGAATTGGACCTGGTGGCAATCATGCCGGATGGCCGGTCATTCACCTCTGAATCCGTCGTTGCCCTGATGGTACCCAGCCCAAGAAAGCCAAAGCCGCCCGCATCCGCGCCATCGGTGGCCAGCCGCGCGCCAAAGGCCGACAAGCCCGAAAAAACCGAAGAAGCCGGGGCAAAGCAGCAGACCGCCGTGGCGGTGCTGTTACCCAAGAAGGGCGATGTCCCGGCGCAGCTGTTGCAAAAGCCCGAGCCCAAGGATGGCTCGTCGGGCAACAAGTTGAGCGTCGATACGGTTGAGTACGACGACAAGGGTAATGTCGTGGTATCGGGCAGCGCCCCAAAGGGCGCCAAGGTGCGGACCTATGTGGATAATAAGCCGGTGGGCATCGCAAAGGCCGATCAGGACAAGGCCTGGCGGTTGAAACCGAAGGTGGAGGTGGCGCCGGGCAGCCACACCTTGCGGGTCGATCAGGTGGACGAGGGCGGACGGGTGGTCAGACGGATCGAGCTGCCCTTCGTGCGCGTGGCGGCGGCCGAGGTTCTGGCGACCACCACGGCGCGCTACCGGGTCATCGTACAACCCGGCAACAGCCTGTGGCGCATCGCACGGCGGGTCTATGGCAGCGGCAACCGCTATACGGTGATTTATCAGGCCAACGATGGCCAGATCCGCAATCCGGACATGATTTTCCCCGGACAAGTCTTCAATCTGCCAGCGGTGAATTAGCACAGCGACACTGAAAGGCTACTGACCGGTCGGACGCCGGTGGCGCCGTGATTGGATACTTTTTGATATGTGAACGATTGGAGTGAATGATGACAAGAATGCCTGCCCTTAGCCTGGCCGCCGTGCCCGGCCGCCGCAAGGCAACCCTGGAACTTGCCGGGGAAATCGAACGCCGCGGCTTCACCGGTATCTATTGCCCTTCCACCGTGGCCAACGTGACACTCTGTGCCGCCCTGGCTCAGGCGACCAACGAGATTCCCTTCGGTACGTCCATTGCGCCGATCTACGCCCGCACGGTGCTGGATTATGCCCAGACGGTATCCTTCATTCATGAAATTTCGGGCGGCCGCTTCCGGTTCGGTATTGGGGTCAGCCATGGGCCGTCGCTCAAACGCATGAAGGTCACCGCCGGCAAGCCGCTCTCGGACACCCGTGAATTCGTGGCCGACCTGAAGGCCATCGAACGGGTTGGCGAACTGCCGCCGATCATTCTGGCCGCCATGCGCCGTAAGATGATCGCCCTGGCCGGCGAAATCGGCGACGGCATGGTATTCGCCAATGCCTCCCGCAGCTTCATGGAAGCATCCCTGGCGGCATTGCCGGACGACAAGCGCAACGACGAAAATTTCTACATCGGCAACATGATCCCGACCTGCATCTCGGACGATGTGGAAGCCGCCAAGGCGGTCAACCGCCGTACCCTAACCTCCTATGCGCAGTTGCCCAACTACCGCAATTACTGGAAAGAGTCCGGTTATGCCGAGGAAATGGCCGGTGTGGAAGCGGCCATGGCCGCCGGCGAGCCGGAAAAGGTCCCCGATCATCTGAGCGACAAATGGCTGGCCGACAACACCCTGTTCGGCACTGTCTCTCAGGTGCGCGAGGGCCTGGAAGCCTGGTTCGATACCGGCGTCCGCACACCGATCCTGGTGCCGTCGTCCGCCAACGGCAATCAGATCGTGGCGTTTGAGGAAGTCTTCGCCGCGTTCAGCTAGGCCATCAACGCGGCGTATTGATCGAGCAAAGGCAGCACCTCATCCCTGTCGGCCGACGGCAAGACGAAGACCGAGCGCTCGACGCCGGCGTCCCGGTTGCCATTCAAGCTGTCGGCATCGGCCTCGGCGCCGAAAATGGTAATGCCCAGGCTGTCGGGATCCCGATCGGCCTCCGCCGCCATCTGGCGAAAGCGGGGCAGGGTTTCCAGCGGCTCCCAGCCTCGGCCGCCAAGGGGCGTCCAGCCGTCGCCATATTCTATGGCGCGCCGGGCACCGTGGGGGAAACCGCCGCCCACTAGGACGGGAGGATGCGGCTTCTGGATCGGTTTCGGCCAGGCCATCATGGGCGGGAAGTTGACGAATTCGCCGCTGAACTCGGGCTTGCTCTCGGTCCAGATCACCTTCATGGCGGCAATGCGTTCGGCCATCAGGCGGAAACGGCTTTTGAAGGCTGTACCGTGATCGGCCATTTCCTCCTCGTTCCAGCCCCCGCTGACGCCCAGGACAACCCGCCCGTTGGAAAGCTGGTCCAGGGTCGCGACCTCCTTGGCCAATTGGATGGGGTCGCGCTGGATCACCAGGCAGATGCCGGTGCAAAGGCGGATGGATTCGGTGACCGAGGCCGCCGTTGCCAGGGCAACCAGGGGATCCAAGCAGTCGTAATACTGTTTCGGCAGATCGCCTCCCCCCGGCCAGGGGGATTTTCGCGACAGGGGGATATGGGAATGCTCCGGAAACCATAGGGATTCAAAACCGCGTTCCTCGGCCGCCACGGCCAATTCCGCCGGCGTGATCGAGTAATCGGTTGGGAAAATTGCGACGCCGTAGTCCATGTCTCACCTGTATCCTTGGCCGAAATCCTCTCTCAGTATAACATCGCCGCAACATTTTCAGACAATGACGGAGAGAGACGCCATGCCGCGGGTACGGGAAATTGAGATCGACGAGGTGCCGAGCGACGCCAGGCCGGTCTACCAACGCTTTGCCACCGATTACGGTCCCTTTCTCAACCAGGTAAAGATTTTTGCCCACCGCCCGCCGGCGTTGCGCCATATCATGGGACTGCTGCTGGAACTGGCGGACGAGGCGGTCCTGCCCAAGCGCTATCTGGAGATCGTCCTGGTCGTCGTATCGAAACTGAACGAATGCGAATATTGCGTGGCCCACCATGCCCCCCGTTTGATGGATCAGGGGCTGTCGGCGGAAGCAACGGAAAATATCCTGGCTGAAGACGTGCCCGGCTTTGACGAGGTCGATTTGCTGGTGCGCGATTATGCCGTGCAGGTGACCGAAACGCCGGGCCGTATCCGTGATGCCATGCATGCGAGGCTGCACCAGCACTTCAGCGAGGAACAGATCGTGGAATTGACCCTGCGCACCGCCCTGTGCGGGTTTTTCAATCGTTTCAACGATGCCATGGGCATCGAGATGGAGGATGGCGTCGAGGCTGAAATGATCGCCCGCAGCGCCGCGGCGGGAGATTGAGCGTGAGTTATCAGGACATTCTATACGACGTCGAAGACCGAATTCTGACCATTACCCTGAACCGGCCGGACAAGCTGAACGCCTTCACCAACGTGATGCTGGACGAAATCATTGATGCCATGGATCGGGCGGACGCCGACGACAATGTGCGTGCGATCATATTCACCGGCGCTGGCCGGGGCTTTTGCGCCGGGGCCGATCTTTCCCGCGGCGCCTCGACCTTCGATATGAAGGAGCGGGACGATGAGATCGAGATCGATCAATGGCGCGACGGTGGCGGCCGGGTCAGCCTGCGGCTGTTCGAATCCAAGAAACCGCTGATTGCCGCTGTCAACGGTCCCGCCGCCGGTGTCGGCGTGACCATGCAATTGCCCATGGACATCCGCATCGCCTCGACCGAGGCCCGCTTTGGCCTGGTCTTCACCCGACGCGGCGTGGTGATGGAGGCCTGCAGTTCCTGGTTCCTGCCCCGCATTGTCGGCATTAGCCAGGCCATGGAATGGGTCATGTCGGGCCGGGTCTTCCCCGCCGACGAGGCCCTGAAGGGCGGTTTGGTCAGCCAGGTCGTCGCGCCCGATGATTTGCTGCCCACGGCGCGTTCCATCGCCAGGGAGATCGTCGATAATACCTCCGCCGTGTCCGTCACCCTGTGCCGGCACATGATGTGGAAGATGCTGGGCGCCGACCACCCCATGGAGGCGCACAAGATCGACAGCCGGGGCATCCGCACCATGGGGCAACTGCCCGACGCCTACGAGGGCGTGCAGTCGTTCCTGGAAAAGCGCCCTGGCAATTACAGCATGAAGCCCAGCACCGACATCCCGGATTTCTTCCCCTGGTGGGAAGAGCGGGAGTTCGAATAGGCAGGTATGACGCCGCACCTTGGTACCTTGCTGGCCACCGACGATTGGTGAAAGCCAGATTTATTGGGATTAATCCTGCTTTGGCGTTTCGGATTGGCGATACGGCGTGAGATGCCAATGCAATGGCGGGTGTTTCCAAAGGCCGCAACGTCAGCAAATGTCGGCGACATCAATCTCCACGATCACGATCGCCGGATCAAGGAAATGCGTGTCGAGCGATGTTGCGTTTCCCCTATATTTTGAAACAATTTGGCCTTTTGCAAACTTCTTCATGAGTTGTCCATGCCCGGCCGCTCTTTTCTTGAGCGTCCTCTTGTTCCTGGAAAGAGAGACTTGTACACGCTTAGGCACGACAATCAGACTGCGTTGGCGCGGAATTTTGCAGGAAAGAATGTCAATCATACCCACCACGCGATGGGGAGCGCCAATCTTCCTTAGATCAAGCTCATGGATCCGCAGCTCCGTCGCAACCAGGATCTGTTGCACATTTTTCTGGCGCGCATGTGCGCCCACATCTACGCTGGCCCGTGTCCGGTTTTCATTCTTGTCATATCGCTTCAATATATAATTGGCTGTATGCATGGTATTTGGCACAATTACTAGAGCGTTTCCGGATTATTTTGGAGCATAGCCATCCTCGGCGAAGAAGTTCCAGCATTCCTCTGGTTTGAAGAG